>DXDX01000028.1 GCA_019115265.1 Candidatus Flavonifractor merdigallinarum
CGTACTTCTTCAGGGCGTTATAGGTCTCCTCCGGGTTGTCGGAGGTGACCCGCTGGTTGCCCCGCACCTTGGAGAGGGCCTGCAAAATGCCCTCCTTGGTCACATTATAGGTGCGCAGCAGCTCCTTGATGGCGCGGTTGGGGTGCTCCACCAGAGCGAGGAGCAAGTGCTCCACCGAGACATACTCGTCCTTCATGGACGCGGCGATGGACTCGGCGGCATTCAGGCACTGGTCCACGTCCTGAGCCACATAGATTTTGCCCTGCTCCCGGCCAGAGCCGGAGACGCGGGGGAGCTTTTCCACCTCGGCCTTGGCCGCAGCGGTGAAAGAGGGCACCGTGAGCCCCATATTCTCCAACAGATGGGGCACCAGTCCGCCCTCTGCGGTGAGGAGAGACAGGAGCAGATGGGGCTGCTCAATCTGCTGGTTGCCATACTCGGTGGCGATGGACTGGGCCGCCTGGATGGCCTCCAGGGATTTCTGGGTATATTTCTGAGCGTTCATAACGCAATTCACATCCTTTCAACAGAAGGAAAATCGGGATGCTGGGTGATTGATAAAAATGAAAACCTAATCAGGTGTAAATTCAACATCTGTCCACGGATTTGTGGTACATTTGCTGTGGGACAGGTACCCTACTACTCTTTGATAGTAGAATCCGCTTCTGTCCAAAAAACATGCTATAATGCCTTTGAGGTGATGAACATGAAAACCACTCGCTATTACATGGTGGAGACGGAGGTGTGCGGAACCTGTTCCCACTATCACCAACATTTTGTGTTGATGAAAAACGGGCATTTTCATCCGCTGTGGTATGGCCACTGTGGGCGGCGGGGCCTGCGGCACCCCCAGCCGGGGGACGTGTGTCCCCACTGGTCTCCGGCCCTGAAACCGGACGAGGAGCCGGCCAGCAAGGACTGACCGGCTCCTCAGACCGAATTACTCAATGGCAATCTTGCGGGCCTCGGGCACCACGGGGCGGGCCTTGGGCAGGTTCAGCTCCAGAATGCCGTCCTTATAGGAGGCGGTGATGCCGTTCTCGTCAATGCCCGTCACATCAAAGCTGCGGGAGAAGGTGCCATAGCGGCGCTCGCGGCGGATGTACTCGCCCTTGCTGTTCTTCTCCTCGTCGCTCTCTTGGTGCTCCGCGCGGATGGTGAGGATGCCGTCCTTCAGATCCAGGTGGATGTCCTCCTTATTGAAACCGGGCAGCTCCGATTCTAAAACGAAACGGTCGCCGGCATCCCGGATGTCGGTGCGGAAGGCGGGGACATTGGCGCCGCTGTCCGAGAAGAACTTGCGCTGGAAGTTATCGAAGGTATCAAAGAAATTGTCGTTGCGATTTTCAAAGGGAAGCATGCCAAACATAAGTCAAAACTCCTTTTTTCGGCTAAATTTGGGAGAGAATCGTTTTGGCACTCAGTTCTTTCAACTGCTATACCAACGGCCCTGATTGGGATTTCCAACCGGAGCCCCGGTTCTCTTCCCCCGTTTGTTGCCTTTAGTATAGGCCGAGATTATGAACAATTCTCGTTTTAAATATGTCTAAATTGTAAATATTAGCACTCTCTATTATTGAGTGCTAATCCCTCCCCTGGTCGAAAAAATGCCTGTTTACTCCTGAAGCAAAAAGCATTATACTACTGGGTACAATCTTGTGTGTGATAAAGGAGAGCATGTATGAAACGGACCAACGACCTGGGGCGGGACCCGGTCTTTCCCCTGGTGCTCCGCCTGGCCATTCCCACCATGCTGGCCCAGCTGGTGAGTGTGCTGTACAGCATTGTGGACCGCATTTATATTGGAAATATCCCGGAAATCGGGGGATTGGCTCTGGCGGGGGTGGGGGTGTGCGGCCCCATCGTCACGCTGCTGAGCTCCTTTGCCTCTCTGGTAGGGCTGGGGGGCAGCCCCATTATGGCCATGCGCATGGGAGAGGGCCGGATGCACAAGGCCAAGCAGATTTTGAATAACTGCTTTGCCATGCTGCTGGTGCTGTCCCTGGTGCTGACGGTGGGCTTCCTGCTGGCCAAGGACTATCTACTCATGTGGTTCGGGGCCAGCGACGCCACTTTCCCCTATGCCGACACCTATATGACCATCTACACCGCCGGCACCTTTTTTGCCCTGATGGCCACGGGGATGAACAGCTTTCTCATCTGTCAGGGCTTCTCCGGCCTGGGGATGGCCACGGTGATGCTGGGGGCGGTTTTGAACATTGTACTGGACCCGGTGTTCATTTTTGCTTTGGACATGGGGGTGGCCGGGGCGGCGGTGGCCACGGTGCTGTCCCAGATGGCCTCCTGTGTGTTTGTCCTCTCCATGCTCCTCAGCCGCCGGGTGCCGGTGCGTCTGGGGTGGGGGCTCTTCTCCTGGCCGGTGATGCGCAAGGTGCTCCTCTTTGGCCTGTCTCCCTTCCTGATTATCGCCACTGACAGCGTGCTGCTCATTGTCCTGAATACCGTCCTCCAGCGCTACGGCGGCGCGGAGCTGGGGGACACTCTGGTCACCTGCGCCACCATTGTACAGAGCTATCTGCTTCTCATCACCATGCCCATGGGCGGCATGACCTTAGGCACCCAGCCGGTTATCAGCTTCAACTTCGGGGCAGGCCAGCCGGAGCGCATCAAAGTGGCCTTGAAATCCATTGTGGGGCTGTGTCTGGCCTTCTGCGCCGGTATGATGGTGGTAACGTACACCCTCTCCCCCCTCTTTGTCCGCCTGTTCAGCAGCGACGCGGACATTATGGCCCGCTCGGTGAAGTACATCAAAATGTTCACCTGTATGATTCTCCCTCTGGCCATTCAGTATCCCCTGGTGGACGAGACCACCGCGCTGGGCCATGTGCGCCAGGCCCTCTTCTGCTCCCTCTTCCGCAAGAGTGTGTTTCTGGCCGCCCTCCTGCTCCTCCCCTTCTTCTTTGGGGCGGAGGCCACCTTCTACTCCGAGCCCATTGCCGACCTGGTGGCGGCCACTATGACCACCATTCTGTTCCTGCGGTCCCTCCCCCGCATTCTGGACCAGTGTACCCACGGCGCCCGGCACCGCCGGAACCTGACCGAGACCGTGGAAAGCAGCCAATAAGCAACCTGCCCGGCGTACCGCAAGCGGTACGCCGGGCAGGTTTTGCTTGTTACCACACCACGGTGGCAAAATAGTCGTCCGGCGTCTCCGCCCGGCGGATGAGCTCCACGCTGCCGTCCTCTTTCAGCAGCAGCTCCGCCGAGCGCAGGCGGCCATTGTACTGGTAGCCCATGGCGTGGCCGTGGGCGCCGGTGTCGTGGATGACCAGCAAATCTCCAATCTCAATCTCCGGCAGCATCCGGTCAATGGCAAACTTGTCGCTGTTCTCGCACAGCGCACCCACCACATCGTATTTGTGGTCACATGAGGCGTTCTCCTTCCCCAGGACGGTGATGTGGTGGTAGGCCCCATAGATGGCGGGGCGCATCAGATTGGACGCGCAGGCGTCCACCCCCACATATTCCTTATAAGTGTGTTTCTGGTGAATCACCCGGGTAACCAGGTGCCCATAGGGGGCCAGCATGAAGCGCCCCAGCTCGGTGCACAGGGACACATCCCCCATCCCGGCGGGAACCAGAATCTCCTCATAGGCCTTGCGCACCCCCTCGCCAATGACGGCGATGTCGTTGGCCGGCTGCTCCGGGCGGTAGGGCACCCCCACCCCGCCGGAGAGGTTGATAAAGGTGATGTGGCACCCGGTCTCCTGCTGGAGCTCCACCGCGGTCTGGAACAGAATCCGGGCCAGCGCGGGGTAGTAGTCGTTGGAGATGGTGTTAGAGGCCAGGAAGGCATGGATGCCGAACTCCTCCGCCCCCAGCTCTTTCAGGCGGCGAAAGGCCTCGGTCATCTGGGGCCGGGTCAGGCCGTACTTGGCCTCCCCCGGGTTGTCCATCACCTGGAAGCCCTCCTTGCTCTCCCCCAGGGTAAAGGTGCCGCCGGGGTTATACCGGCAGGAGATTTTCTTGGGGATGTAGCCCAGCGTCTCCTTTAAAAAGTCCACATGGGTCAAATCGTCCAGATTGATGGTGGCGCCCAGCTCTGCGGCCAGACGGAACTCCTCCGCCGGAGTCTCATTGGAGGAAAACATAATCTCCCCGCCGGAAAACCCGCAGCGGTCCGACATCATCAGCTCCACCAGAGAGGAGCAGTCCACCCCGCAGCCCTCCTCTTTCAGGAGCTTCAGAATGGCGGGGGTGGGAGTGGCCTTGACGGCAAAATATTCCCGAAAACCGGGGTTCCAGGCAAAGGCGGCTTTCAGCCGCCGGGCATTTTCCCGGATGCCCCGCTCGTCATAGATGTGAAAGGGGGTGGGAAAGCGCTGGGCGATGTCCTCGGCCTGCGCTTTGGTAAGGAAGGGGGTTTTCATTTCCATTCACCTGACTTTTCTCGAAGTAGTGTAAAAAAGAATGTACCCCCCTACTATAAAGAATTTTGGGGGAACTTGTCAAGTGTCACCCGCCGGGACAGCCCGCACTTTTCTCTCCCCAACTCTTGACAATTGAAAAAAAGTAAGTTACCATACAGTTCGTATCCTAACAAGAAGTGAGGTGAGCCACATTCAGCTGCAATACGACTGCGGCGCCTGGATCAACCGTCTGTCGCACAAGGTGAAAAAGCGCCTGAACGCCACACTGTCTGACCTGGGCATCACGGCTGTGCAGAGCCGGGTGCTCCACTATATCCTGGTCCATAGCCAGGAGGGCCCGGTCTATCAGCGGGACGTGGAGGGTGCATTTGACCTGAGCCGTTCCACCACCACCGGCATTTTGCAGCTTCTGGAGCGCAATGGGCTGCTGAACCGGGAGAGCGTGGCCTGCGACGCCCGGCTCAAGCGCCTGATTCCGACGGCCCGGGCCGCTGAGATCGACGCCCAAGTGCGGGATTCCATTCGGGAGATTGAGGGACTTCTGATGCAGGACATCCCGGCGGAACAGATTCAGCTCTTTCTGGAGATCGCTGCCAAAATGTCGGCCAATCTGGACCGTTAGCGGCTCCAGGCACCCCACCCCTTCGTCCGCGGACGCCATCCCGCGGACCCAGCACACCGGCACGCCGCGCGCCGTCAAGTGCGGCACCCGGGCCCTGCGCGCCCGGCCATACAAGGGAGGTATTATGTTAAAGGTACTGGCCAAAAGCATACGCGAGTACAAAAAGCCTTCGCTGCTCGCGCCTGTTCTGGTCTCCGGTGAGGTGGTGATGGAGTGTATCATCCCCTTCCTCATCGCCAATCTGGTCAACGAAATCAAAGCCGGCTGTTCCATGAATGTCATCGTGCAATACGGATTGACTCTGGTGATTATGGCCGGCCTCTCGCTGGCCTTTGGCGCACTGGCCGGCTCGGCCTGCGCCACCGCCAGCTGCGGCTTTGCCCGCAACCTGCGCAAGGATATGTTCTATAAAATTCAGGACTACTCCTTTGAGAACATCGACAAATTTTCCGTCTCCAGTCTGGTCACCCGTCTGACCACCGACGTGACCAACGTCCAAAACGCCTACATGATGCTGGTGCGCACCGCCATCCGCTGCCCGCTGATGCTGATTTTTGCCTTCTGCATGGCGTTTTATATGGGCGGCAAGCTGGCTTTCATCTTCCTGCTGGTGATTCCCATTCTGGCGATCGGCCTCATTCTGGTCATCAGCCGGGCCATGCCCCTCTTCCGCAAGGTGTTTAAAAAGTACGACGCCCTCAACAACTCCGTCCAGGAGAACATCAAGGGCATGCGGGTGGTCAAGTCCTACGTCCGGGAGGACTATGAGAAGAAGAAGTTCGGTGTGGCCGCCGAGGATGTGCAGGCCGACTTCACCCGGGCGGAGCGGATTCTGGCCTTCAACGCCCCTCTGATGCAGTTCTGCGTCTACTCGGTGATGGTGTTTGTCATGTCCTACGGCTCCTATGCGGTGATTACCTCCCGGGGGCTGGAGCTGGATGTGGGCCAGATGTCCGCCATGCTGACGTACAGCTTCCAGATTCTCATGAGTCTCATGATGCTCTCCATGGTGTTTGTCATGATTACCATGGCCACCGAGTCCGCCCAGCGTATTGTGGAGGTGCTCAGTGAAGAGAGCTCCCTCCACAACCCGGAAAACCCGGTGATGGAAGTGGCGGACGGCTCCATCGACTTTGACGGTGTGAGCTTCAAGTACTCCAAGACCGCCTCCCGCATGTCCCTCTCCAACGTGGATTTGCACATCCGCTCCGGGGAGGTCATCGGCGTCATCGGCGGCACCGGCTCTTCCAAGTCCACCCTCATTCAGCTCATCTCCCGCCTGTACGACGCCACTGAGGGTACCGTGAAGGTGGGCGGCGTGGACGTGCGGAAGTACGATCTGGAGGTGCTGCGCAATCAGGTGGCGGTGGTGCTCCAGAAAAACGTCCTCTTCTCCGGCACTATCAAGGAAAATCTGCGCTGGGGCAACCCGGACGCCACCGACGCCGAGATGGAGGAGGCCTGCCGTCTGGCCCAGGCCGACGAGTTCATCCGGCAGTTCCCCGCCGGCTATGACACCTACATCGAGCAGGGCGGCTCCAACGTCTCCGGCGGCCAGAAGCAGCGCCTTTGTATCGCCCGCGCGCTGCTGAAAAAGCCCAAAATCCTCATTCTGGACGACTCCACCTCGGCGGTGGACACCCGTACCGACGCCCTCATCCGGCAGGCCTTCCGGCAGTTCATCCCGGAGACCACCAAGCTCATCATTGCCCAGCGCATCGCCTCCGTCCAGGATGCCGACCGCATCATTGTCATGGACGGCGGCGCGGTGAGCGCCATCGGCACCCATGAGGAGCTGCTGCACAGCAGCGAAATCTACCGCGAGGTCTATACTTCTCAGAATAAGGCAGGTGACGACGATGTCCAGAAATAAGAAACCCGCGCAGCCGGGCACAGCCGGCGTACTGGGCCGTCTGATCCGGATGCTCTTTGAATTTTACCCCGTGCTGATGCCGGTAGTCATTGTATGTATCCTCTTCAACGCCATTGTCAGCTCCATTCCCTCCATCTTCATGCAGAATGTCATCGCCGCGGTGGAAGTCAGCTGGCGCAGCGGCGACTGGGCCGCGGTCTCCGGGCAGATTACCCAGCTGGTGCTGCTGCTGGCCGTCTTTTACATCCTGAGTCTGGCGGCGTGCTTTGCCTTTAACCAGATGATGGCCATTATCACCCAGGGCTCTCTGGCCAAGCTCCGGGAAAAGATGTTCAACGGGATGCAGGATTTGCCCATCCGCTACTTTGACACCCACAATCACGGCGACGTGATGAGCTACTACACCAACGACATTGACACCCTGCGCCAGATGGTGTCCCAGAGCTTCCCCCAGCTGCTTTTGTCCACCGTAATGGTGCTCACAGTGTTTGGCATCATGGTCTATTACAGCGTCTGGCTCACCCTGGTGGTGGTATTGGGCGTGGTGCTCATGACCTTGGTGGTGCGCAAGGTGGGCGGCGGCTCGGCCAAATACTTCATCCGCCAGCAGCAGGCCCTGGGCCGCACCGAGGGCTACATTGAAGAGATGATGAACGGCCAGAAGGTCATCAAGGTCTTTTGCCATGAGGAGGCCGCCAAGGAGGGCTTTGACGCCATCAACGACGCCCTCTTTGCCGACGCGGAGAAGGCCAACCGCTATGCCAACATGCTCATGCCCATTCTGATGAACATCGGCAATGTGCTCTATGTAGTGGTGGCTCTGGTGGGCGGCGCGCTCCTCATCAGCGGCGCTCCCAACCTCAGCGTGTCCGGGATGGCCTTCAGCATCAGCATTGTGGTGCCCTTCCTCAACATGACCAAGCAGTTTGCCGGCAACATCGGCCAGGTGTCCAACCAGCTCAACGCGGTGGTCATGGGTCTGGCGGGCGCCCGGCGGATTTTCTCCCTCATTGACGAGCAGCCCGAGGAGGACGAGGGCTATGTGACGCTGGTGAATGTGAAAGAGCGGGCCGACGGCTCCCTGGAGGAGTGCGAACAGGTCACCAATGTGTGGGCCTGGAAGCAGCCCAGGGAGAATGGCGGCTTTACCTACACCCACCTCACCGGCGATGTGCGCCTCAACGATGTGGACTTCGGCTATGTGCCGGAAAAGACGGTTCTCCACGATGTGTCCCTCTACGCCAAGCCGGGACAGAAGGTGGCCTTTGTGGGCTCCACCGGCGCGGGCAAGACCACCATCACCAACCTCATCAACCGCTTTTACGACATCCAGCGGGGCACCATCCTCTATGACGGCATTGACATCCGCAACATCAAAAAGGCGGATTTGCGCCGCAGTCTGGGCGTGGTGCTTCAGGACACCAACCTCTTCACCGGCACCGTGATGGAGAACATCCGCTATGGACGCCTGGACGCCTGCGACGAGGAGTGCATTGCCGCGGCCCGGCTGGCCGGCGCCCACGACTTCATCACCCGCCTGCCCCAGGGGTACGACACCCCGCTCTCCGGCAACGGGGCCAGCCTCTCCCAGGGGCAGCGGCAGCTGCTGGCCATCGCCCGAGCCGCCGTGGCCGATCCCCCGGTGATGATTCTGGACGAGGCCACCTCCTCCATCGACACCCGCACCGAGGCCATTGTGCAGCGGGGTATGGACGCCCTCATGACGGGGCGCACGGTGTTTGTCATCGCCCACCGCCTCTCCACCGTCAAAAACTCCGACGCCATTATGGTGCTGGACCATGGCCGCATCATTGAGCGGGGCAGCCACGACGAGCTGCTGGCCCTCAAGGGCACCTATTACCAGCTCTACACCGGCGCGCTGGAGCTGGACTGATTTCTCAAACATGCACGCTCTCCCTCCGGCCTGCGGGCCGGGGGGAGATTTTTTTCAAAGGGGGCTTGACTTTAGCTCCAAAAAGTGCTAAAGTGCAGATACACAATCCTGCAGGAGGATGGACCATGAACCATTTGTTTGGCTATGTGTATGAGAGCTACCGCTATTTCTACTATGGAAAGAGCGGTCCCTTTGCATGCCCATAGCCGGTCTGTTCGTCTGGATGGAACCCACCCAAAGCTGGTGGAATGACATACCGCGGCAGCCCCCATGGGCTGCCGCGGTTTTTGCTTTTCTTCAGAAAGGATGAGAATTGTATGGTCGTCATTATGAAACCCCACTTCACCCCCGAGCAGCTCCAGGAGGCTATTCAGGCCATGAAGGCCGGCGGGGTGGAGGTCAACATCTCCCGCGGCACCGAGACCACCGTTTTAGGCGCCGAGGGCAACGCCGCCCAGATTGATGAGGAATTGCTGGAGCAGCTGCCCGGCGTGGAGAAGGTGATGCGGGTCACCGAGCCCTACAAAAAGGCCAACCGGAAATACCACCCCGACGACACAGTCCTCCCCCTCCCCAATGGCCGCACCATTGGCGGGAAGCGTCTGGCGGTCATCGCCGGGCCCTGCTCGGTGGAGAGTGAGGCGCAGATTATAGAGGTGGCCCAGTCGGTACGGGAGAGCGGCGCGGCCGCCCTGCGGGGGGGCGCATTCAAGCCCCGCACCTCCCCCTATTCCTTCCAGGGGCTGGAGTGCGAGGGCCTCAACCTGCTGCAAAAGGCCAAGGAGGCCACCGGCCTGCCCATTGTCACCGAGATTATGGGCACCGAGTACATCGAGCTCTTTGAGGAGTGCGTGGATGTCATCCAGGTGGGGGCACGGAACATGCAGAACTTCGACCTTCTCAAAAAACTGGGCCGCAAGACCACCAAGCCCATCCTTCTCAAGCGGGGGCTCTCCTCCACCATTGAGGAGTGGCTCATGTCCGCCGAGTACATCATGGCGGGGGGCAATCCCAATGTCATTCTGTGCGAGCGGGGCATTCGCACCTTTGAGACCTACACACGCAACACCCTGGATTTGTCGGCGGTGCTGGCGGTGAAGCAACTCTCCCACCTGCCGGTGGTGGTGGACCCCTCCCACGCCTGCGGCAAGGCCTGGATGGTGGAGCGCATGTCCATGGCGGCGGTGGCCGCCGGGGCGGACGGGCTCATTGTTGAGGTCCACAACGACCCGAAAAACGCCCTGTGCGATGGGGCCCAGTCCCTGACGCCGGAGGCCTTCCGCTCCCTCATGTCCGCGCTGGACCCGGTGGCCCGCTGTGTGGGCCGGGAGGTGTAAAATGGCAAAAAAACGTCTGGTCATTGTGGGCCTGGGGCTCATCGGCGGCTCTCTGGCTCTGGCCCTGAAGGGCTTTGAGGATTTTGAGATTGTGGGTGTGGACGTGTCCCAGCCCACCCTGCGCTTTGCCGCAGAGCACGGTGTGGGCGATACTGTCACGGAGGACGCCGCCACGGTGCTCCCCACCGCCGACGTGGTTGTGCTGGCCCTCCACCCTAGGGGGATTGTGGACTTCCTCGCCCAGCACCGGGACCGCTTCCCCGCCGGCTGTCTCATCACCGATGTGTGCGGTGTCAAGACCGCCATTCTGGAGGCGGCGGAGGTCCTGCCGGACACGGTGGATTTCATCGGCTGTCACCCCATGGCGGGCACGGAGTTCTCCGGCATTGAACACGCCTTTGGGGAGATGTTCCAGGGCAGCCACCTCATTCTGGTCCCCCGGAAGAACAGCACCCCGGAGCACATCGCCCTCATGGAGCGTCTGGCCGCTTACATCGGCTGCCGGGACGTGTACCGCACCACAGCGGAGGAACACGACGCCATGATCGCCTACACCAGCCAGCTCATGCACATCATCGCCGTCAGCGTGTGCGACGACCCCATGCTTTTCACCTGCCGGGGCTTTGAGGGCTCCTCCTTCCGGGGCTGTACCCGTGTAGCGGCGCTGGATGTGGGGCTGTGGACAGAGCTCTTTTCTATGAACCGCCCCGCCCTGGTGGCATCGGTGGACCGGCTGCTGGAGTCCCTCACCGCCTACCGGGCGGCCCTCTCCAGCGGGGACAACGCTGTTCTGAGCGCCAAACTGGCCCGGTCCGCCGCCCGCAAGCGGCAGATGGATTTACCGGGGCCGGACCTCCTCTCCTAAAACAGGCACGTTTTTTGCGCTCGCCGCGCGGGCCGCTTACCCAGCGGGGGCACCGCTTTCTTTTCTGCGAAAAGAAACCTGGCGCTGTCCGCGTAGGCCGCCCGTCCGGCGAGGCCAAATAACCCCCGCTTTGGGCGGTCTTTGCAAAGAAAAAGCGTTGCAGAATTTCCACTTCTGCAACGCTCTCTGGCGATTTATTTCTGGAGAATCTGAATCATGTCCTCGGTAATGGGGGTGGTATAGGGGTTGAGCATCTCATTGAGAATCTCCAGCACCTGGTCCGGGTAGAGCTCATAACACCATTCGATCCCCTTGTAGGTCACGGTGCCGTCGCCGGGCAAAGTGGCGGTGGAGAGGTCGCTGCCCAAATCAAATTTCAGCGCCGGCTCCACAAACCACAGCATCTCCCCCAGACTCAGGTCTGTTTCCACATTTTCCGCAATCAGGTTGATATACCCCGGGATGTTGTCCGGCTGGGACAGGACCTTCTGGGCAATGAGGGTGAGGATTTTCTGCTGGGTCTGGGTGCGCTCCACATCGGAGTAGGCCACCTGGACCTTCCCCGCGTTGTTGTGGCGGAAGCGGCACACCTCCATGGCCTCCTGGCCGTCCAGATGGGTCATTCCGCGCTGGAAGTGGATGTGCAAGTCCTGGGTGGGGTCGTCGTAGTCCATATACACGGGGATTTCAAAGTCCACGCCCCCCACCATGTCCACCAGCTTGGGGAAGGTGTCCACATCAATGGCCACATAGTAGTCGATGGGAATGCCCAGCAGCTGGGACACCATCTCTTTGAGCTCATCAATGCCGTAGTGGTAGGAGCTGTTGATTTTATAGTAGCGGTTCCCGTTGGGGCTCTCCCCCTGCACCAGGGTATCCCGGGGGATGGAGACCAGACCGGCCTTCTGGTTGATGGTGTCGTACATGGCCACCATAATGGAGTCGGCGTTGCCGCTGGTGGCGTCGGGACAGGTGAGGAGCACCGTATACGTCTTATCCTTGCGCACCAGCCCATTGGCCACCACAGAGCCGCCGCTGTCCGGGACCGCGGAACCCACCGGAGGCGGTGCGGGGGTTGGGGCCATGGTGGGCTCCTTTCTCAGCACGATCAAAAACACATACAGCACTACCACTACCGCCGACAGCGCCACCAGCAGGCCGTACAGTATCTTCGCCACCCGGCGCAGCGGGGAGACCCGCCGCCGCTGGACTCGTTTTCCCATGGAGCCCGTGCCCCTTTCTGTTTCATCGTTATGTCAACAAAGAACAAACTTTAGTATAGCGGAAAAACCGTCTATGGGCAAGGCAAAATGAAAATTTTATCTTTCTGTAAGGTTTTCCGGCCGGTACTGGAGGGCCAGCACTGCCGCTGTCAGGGAGTTGACCGCCCCCAGCAAATCGGAGAGCAGCTGGTTTTGCTCCAGCAAGGTCTCTAGAATGCGGGTCTGTACCCCGTCCCCCCCTTCCTGGACACGCACACACCGGGCGGGGGCGATGGGATATGTATAGCGGTGCATGGGCTCCCGCACCCCGTCCGCCCGGCTGCGGCCCGCTCCGCCGCCGCAGGGAAGAAAACCGTTCATAGCACACCTCCTTTCTCACACGCTGCCCCATCCTATGCGTTTCCCCGGAACCTTGACTTTTTCCGCCGCGCTGTGTAAAGTAAGGTAACGTGTATCAGTGGCTGTTTTACCACAGCATTTGATTCCAGTGGGTAGAACCCGCTCACAACACTACAAATTTTTATCGGAAAGGAACGATTCTCCATGAAACGTCAAAGATGGCTCTCCCTCTTCCTGGCCGCCGCGCTGAGTGTGGGCCTGCTGGCCGGCTGCGGCGCCCCCGCCGAGCCCACCTCCACTCCGGAGGCTGCCTCTCCCGCCCCCTCCGCCAGTGAGCCCAGTGAGACTTCCGCCCAGCGCACCAAGGTCAATCTGGCTATGCTCAACGGTCCCACCGGCATGGGCGCGGCAAAGCTCATTGCGGATGCCGCCGCCGGCACCACCTTAAACGACTATAACGTCCAGGTGGCCTCCCAGCCCACCGACCTCACCGCCAAGCTGAACACCGGCGAGGTGGACATCGCAGCCCTCCCCACCAACGTGGCCGCCTCCTATTACAACAAGACCGGCTCCATTCAGATGCTGGCCCTCAACACCCTGGGTGTGCTCTATCTACTGGAAAACGGCACCAGCGTCAACACACTGGCCGATTTGAAGGGCCAGACCCTGTACGCCACCGGCCAGGGAGCCAACCCGGAGTATGTGCTGGACTATCTCCTCACCCTCAACGGGGTGGACCCGGACACCGAGGTAGACATCCAGTGGAAAACCTCTGAGGAGGTACAGGCCCTGATGGTCTCCGGCGAGGCCAAGCTGGCCATGCTCCCCGTCCCCGCCGCCACCGGCGTTCTGATGCAGAACAGCGACGTGCGCGCCGCCATTGACTTCAACACTGCCTGGGACGAGGCGGGGGCCGAGGGTACCTTTACCATGGGCTGTGTAGTGGTGCGCAACGAATTTCTGGAGGAAAATCCCCAGGCAGTGGAGGACTTCCTCACCGAGTACGCCGCCTCCATTGAATATGTCCGGGACAACCCCGAGGAGGCCGCCCCTCTGGTAGTGGAGGCGGGCATTGTGCCCAAGGAACCTATCGCCCTGGCCGCCATCCCCCAGGCCAATTTGGTGTGCATCACCGGCAGCGATATGCTGTCCATCCGGGACTACTACACGGTGCTCTACAACGCCAACCCGGACTCCATCGGCGGCGCCAACCCGGACGACGCCTTCTACTACCTGCCCTGATCGTCCGGTATGAGACGAGGGAAACCACTGGCCAGGGGGCTGCTCCCCCTGGCCTTCTGGCTTTTGGTGTGGCAGGGCATAGTATGGTATCTGGAAGTAGTGCGGGGAATGCGCACCGAATTCATTCTCCCGCCCCCCCTGACGGTGCTGACCACCCTTTGGGGACTGGCCGGGGAGGGGACCTTCTGGCTCACCGCCCTGGCTACGCTGGGGCGCATTTTCGCCGGACTGGCGGGGGGCGTGGCGGCGGGCACATTGCTGGCCGTTCTCACCCAGGCCTTTTCCTGGGCAGACTGCCTCTTCTCCCCGGCGGTGCGGGTCATCCGGGCCACACCGGTGGCCTCCTTTATTCTGCTCATTATCCTCTGGGCCCCCACCGGACAGGTACCCGCCATTGTGGCCGCCCTGATGGTGCTGCCGGTGGTGTGGGGCAATGTGAGCCGGGGTATCGCCCAGACGGACCCGCTGCTGCTGGAGGCCGGGCGGGCCTACCGCTTCTCCCGGTGGAAAACAGTGTGCCTCATCTACATTCCCTCCGTCCTCCCGTACTTTACCAGCGCCTGCCACACCTCTCTGGGGCTGGCCTGGAAGGCGGGGGTGGCCGCCGAGGTGCTGTGTGTCCCCAAGCTGGCCATTGGCACCCAGGTCTATTTCTCTAAAATTTATCTGGAGACCCCTGACCTCTTCGCCTGGACGCTGGTGGTGATTGTCCTCAGCTTCCTGCTGGAGCGGGGGCTGGGGGCGCTGCTGCGCAAACTGGAGGGAGGAACGGCCCATGCGCGTTGAACACATGACCGCCGCCTATGAGGGGAAGATAGTGCTGGACCACTTTTCCCTCACCTGGCCGGACAAGGGCATCACCCTGCTCTCTGGCCCCTCCGGGTGCGGCAAGACCACCTTCCTGCGCTGTCTGGCGGGCCTCCAGCCCTACACCGCCCAGCGCGTGGAGCTGCCGCTCCAGCCGGTGATCCTCTTCCAGGAGGACCGGCTTTTTCCCTGGCGCACCGCCGCACAGCACATCACCGATGTGCTCCCCCGGGCGCGGCAGGGGGAGGCGGCCCGCTGGCTGGAGCTGGTGGAGCTCTCCGGCGAGGGTGGGCGCTATCCGGGCGAGCTCTCCGGGGGGATGAAGCGCCGTCTAGCCCTGGCCCGGGCGCTGGCGTGCGGCGGGGGACTGCTGCTGCTGGATGAGCCCTTTACCGGCGTGGACGAGGCGCGGGTGCGCCGACTGATGGCCCGTATCCGGGCGCTGGAGGTACCGGTGCTCCTCTCCGGGCACGAGGCCGCGCTGGCGGACCTCTCGGATACCGTGATTTTCCTCCAGGGTCCGCCCTTGCGGAGGGTGGACCCCCAATTCTGAATTTTTTATGAAGAACCTCTTTTAAAGTGCGAAAAATGGTTGCCTTTTTGAGTGTTTGTGGTATGATTATCCCTGTTAAGTTTTTGCGCGGTGACGGCCCTGCCGGCGCTGCCGCCAGGAACAGGAGGCTGTGAAGCTACAATGAAATTTCGCTCCATGGTGCGGGAACGGACCAGCCGTCTGCGCTATCCCAAACTCCCCATCTCCCCCGCCACCGCCTGTTGGATCTCCCGGGGGTTCTTTCTGGTTGGTCCCACCATCTCCTACGTTCTGGTGGAGATTCTCAATAGCAACGACCCCTGGAAGTTCAGCTCCCTCCAGCTGGCGCTCAACCTGGTCTGGTACTACATGGGGGCCATCTTCTTCTACTTTGTCCTGGGCAACCGGGAGCGGGCCACCCGGGCGGCCATGATAACCGCCTGGGCCATTGGCGTTATCAACAGCTACGCCTTCCGCTTCCGGGGGCGCACCCTCTTCCCCAGCGACATTGTGACGGTGCGCACCGCCCTCAATGTGGCGGGCAATTACAACTACATGCCCCAGGCGGAAGAGGTGCTCACCGGTCTGGTGGTGCTGCTCTTCCTGGCCGCGCTGGCCCTGCTGCCCACCCCCAAGGGCCGCCAGCGCTTCTCCTGGAAGCTCTTTCTCCCCAGCCAGGTGGGGTGTCTCGCCTTTTTGTGGATGTTCTTCTGCACCAGCACCGTCTCCGATGCGGGGATTTCCCCCTCCATGTGGACCACCCGCGGAAATGGTCTGGCCCTCAATTTCTCCCTGTGTGTGCGGTACAGCTGGGTACAGCCCCCCGAGGGCTATTCCGTCTCCAACACGCAGACAGTGGCGGACGAGTACCCCTCTGACGACACCGCCATCACCGTCTCTGGCGACGGTGTTCAGCAGCCGGTGAACCTCATTGTCATTATGAATGAGTCCTTCTCCGATTTGAGCGTCCTGCCCAATGTGGAGACCAACCGGGACTGTATGCCCTTCCTCCACTCCCTCCAGGAGAATACTGTCAAGGGATATGCCTACTCCTCGGTATTCGGCGGCACTACCGCCAACTCGGAGTATGAATTCCTCACCGGCAACACCACCGCCTTCCTGCCCGCCGGTACGGTGCCCTATCACATGTATGTGAGCGCCAACGAGCCGGGTCTGGCCCGGCAGATGGGTGATTTGGGCTACCGCACCGTGGCCATGCACCCCTATTATTTCTCAGGGTGGAACCGTGTGTCGGTCTACAACGACATGGGCTTTGACGAGAAGTATTTTCTGGACGACTTCACCTACAATGAGGACACAGATATCATCCGGGAGTACCTCTCCGACGAGGCCAACTATAAAAACCTCATCGCCCACTATGAAGCCAAGGAGGAGGGAGAGCCCCTCTTCCTCTTCAACGTGACCATGCAGAACCACAGCGGCTACACCGGCGAGTGGACCAATCTGCCCCGGACGGTGTGGCTCACCGGGGACATGGAGGGCCAGTATGACACGGTGGACCAGTATCTGAACCTCATTTACCAGAGCGACAAGGCCTTTGAGGAACTTTTGGACTACTTCTCCCAGGTGGACGAACCCACCATGATCTGCATGTTCGGGGACCACCAGCCCCAGGTGGACGGCGACTTCTACTCCGCCACCCTGGGGGAGGAAGTGGACTTTTTAGCCCCGGAGATGGCGCAGAAAAAGCAGATGGTCCCCTTTGTCATCTGGGCTAACTATGACATCCCCGAACAGGACAATGTCACTCTCTCTCTCAACTACCTCTCCACTCTGCTTACGGAGCTAGCCCACCTGCCCCAGACCGGCTATCAGCACTATCTGAAGGACCTCTGGCAGGAGCTGCCCATCATCAACACGGTGGGCTATGTGGACAGCGAGGGCCACTGGGTCCACACCAGTGAGGAAAGCAAACTCTCCTCCACCGCTCAGGAGGCCTTGAAGGAGTACAAGCGCATTCTGTACAACAACATCTTTGACAAGGGCCGAAGGCCGGAGGACTTCTTTGTGCTCTCCCTGCCGGATGGGACCTCTTAACTGTGCAAACGTTTTATGCGGCTTTTTGCGTGCCTCCGACACAGGGGGATGTGCTCGCCGCACAGGCACCCTGCGCGGGTGGCGCCCGATTTCTTTTCGCGGAAAAGAAACCGGGAAAAGAAAAGGCGGAGAGGGGAACTTCTCGTTCCCCTCTCCACTCCCCTCCAAAAGGGCGGCCTTTTTATGGGGCCGCCCCATTTTTTGGTGGTGATTGATAGTCTTTGCGGTTACCTGTCTTGCATGGCAGTACAACGCTTCCCTCATAGGCAGGAAGCTCATTTCAAATGGCACCAAGCTGGCGCAATCCCACCGCAGCAGAAATTTAGCCCGGTTGCGCATTGGGGGAGTGCAGAGGGGGCAGCGCCCCCTCTGCGCTTTCTTTCCCACCGCTTTCTTTGGCAAAGAAAGCGGTGCCCCCGCTGGGTAAGCGGCCCGCGCGGCGAGCGCAAAAATCCCCCAACTTGGCTGGGGCACTCATTCCTTTTTCAGGAGTGGTCCGCCGCGGGAGTTCCCTCCGGCTTCACCCGGCCCCGGTGGAGGAAGGAAAACTTCGTCTCCGAGCACACCACCGCCACAAAGATGAGAACAAAGCCGATCATCAATCGGCCCGTCAACGGATCGCCGTAGAACACCACCGAGCACAGCACCCCGAACACCGACTCCAGCGACAAAATCACCGAGGCGGAGGCGGGGTCCGACCACACCTGCCCCACATTCTGGAACAGGAGGGCCACCGTAGTCGCCATGACAATGAGGAAGCCCATCTGAATGAGCAGGTCGGCGCTCAGCAGGGTCTCCACCGACGGGAAGTCCTGAAACAAAAGGCCGCACACCCAGGCGTAAATCGCCGCCCACAGAAACTGGAACACGGTGAGGAGATAGATGTCCTTGCCCCCGGAGAGCTTCGCCACCGCCACAATATGGCTGGCATAGAAAATGGCGCAGCACAGGGTGAGGCCATCTCCCCAGGTGACAGTGAAGGAGTTCGTGAGAGACACCAGCCCCACTCCCGTCACACACAGCACCGCCGCCAGAAGGTTATAGCGGTCGGGGCGCTTTTTGGCCACGGCCCAGTAAAAGAATGGCACCATCACACAGTACACGGTCGTTAAGAACGCATTTTTGGACGGTGTGGTGCCCATCAGGCCAAAAGTCTGCACCGAATAGGCCAAAAAGAGCAATCCGCCGATGATGGCCCCCCGACAGAGGTAATCCCTGGTACAGCTTTTCCACTTTTTCCAACAGACCAGAGATAGAAGCAGGGCGCCGCCGGTGAAGCGGAAGGCCAGGAGAAAAAAGGTGGGGATAATGTCCACCGCCCCCTTCATAATCACGAAGGAAGAACCCCAGATAAAGGCCGCGGCAAACAGCATCGGCTTTGCCAGACGGCGCATGCGTCTCTCGTGCATGGATTGTGCCAACTCCTTTGATCGGTTATAATGGTAGAGGCCGCGCTTTGCGGCCCAGGAGGTTCAGAATATGCTGTTATTTGATTTGGATGGGACCCTCATTGACTCCAATGGGGTGTGGGTGGAGGTAGACGACACCTTTCTCACCCGCCGGGGCCTCACGGTCACACCGGAGTACTCCCACACCGTGGGCCACTCCATTTTCCCCGTGGCCGCCCAGTACACCAGGGACTACTATCACCTGGAGGAGAGCCCCCAGGCCATTATGGACGAGTGGCTGGCGCTGGCTCAGGACGCCTACGCCCACCACGTCCCCCTCAAACCGGGGGCCAGAGCGTTTTTGGAGACCTGTCAGGCCAGAGGGGAGACGATGGTGCTGACCACCGCCTGTGTGCCCCAGCTGTGCAAGGCGGTGCTGGAGCGGCACCAGCTCGCCCCCTTCTTTTCCCACATTCTCTTCGCCCAGGAGCTGGGCGTGGAGAAGCGGGACCCCCGGTATTTTCAGGCGGTCCTCACCCATCTGGGGGTGCGGCCGGAGGAGTGTACCCTCTTTGAGGACTCCCCCGGCGCGTGCCGCACCGCCCGCGAGACAGGTATTCAAGTGGTTGGCGTGTACGACCCCTTTTATGAAGCGTATCAGGCGGATTTGAAGGCCGTCTCCCACCGCTACATCCGCAGCTTTACCCAACTGCTGAAGGACGGGGAATAGCGCGTCACTCCGCCTTGGTCATGTGCTCTGCCGCCGCCCGGAGCATCAGCTTCTTGGTGCCGTTCTCCTCAAAGGCGATCTCCACCAGCGCGTCGCCCCCCATAGGGGTGAGCCCAGTGATCAGCCCTTTTCCGAAGGCCTTGTGCACCACCGTGTCCCCCTTTTGGAAATCGGGCAGCGGCTTGGGGGCCGGACGGCCCGTTGGAGTACCGGTCCCCCGGCTCTGGGACGGCGTGGAGCTGGCGGAACTGTATCCGCCATATCCACCGCCCACCGAATACCCCCGGTCGTACACCGGGCGGGGCCGCTGGCGACGCTGGGGGGGCTGCCACTCGCCGCTCTTCTCCGTGGAACCGCTGTGGAAGGTACGCCCGCTTTTTTCCACAAAGACCTCCGGGATCTCCGCCAAAAAGCGGGAGGGCCGGTTGGCGTTGGTGCGGCCAAAGATCATGCGCTGGGACGCACAGGTGAGGTAGAGCTTCTCCCGGGCCCGGGTCATGGCCACATAGCACAGCCGCCGCTCTTCCTCCATCTCCTCCGGCTCGCCAATGGCCCGCACACCGGGGAAGATGCCCTCTTCCACACCCACGACAAAGACCACCGGGAACTCCAGCCCCTTGGCCGAGTGCATGGTCATCATCACCACGCTGTCCTCGCTGGGGTCGTGGTTGTCCAAATCGGTATACAGCGCAATCTCGTCCAAAAAACCGGAGAGGCTGGGCTCCTCTCCCGCGTTGTCCAGATAGTTCTGGATGGAGGTGGACAGCTCCCGCACATTCTCCAGACGGGTGCGCTCCTCAATGGTATGCTTCTGCTCCAGCATATCGGCATAGCCGGTGCGCTGCACCACTTCCTCATAAAAGGTCCCCAAATCCAGCTCCTGGGCCAGCTGGCGCAAATCCCGGATGAGCTCGGCAAACTGCCCCAGCTTGGCTGCCGCCTTCTGGAGCTCCGGGTAGGCCCCCGCCTGGTTCACCACCTCCCACAGGGAGACACCCTGGGCGCGGGCTAGTTCCTGGGCGGTGTCCAGCGTCTTTTGTCCAATCCCACGAGGCGGGTTGTTGATAATGCGCAGAAGGCGCAAATCGTCCCTCGGGTTGTTCACGGTACATAGGTAGGCCAGCATATCCTTGACCTCCGCCCGGTCAAAGAAGCGGATGCCGCCAATGATGCGGTAGGGGATGCCATTCTTTTTAAAGGCCTGCTCTATCTGGTTAGACTGGGCATTCATGCGGTAGAGCACCGCATGGTCCTTCCACGCCTGTCCCGCCGAGCGGTCCGCCAGAATCTGCGCAGCCACAAACTGTGCCTCGTCGTGCTCGTTCATGGCGGTGTAGCACTTGACCTTCTCCCCGTCGGCGTGGTCGGTCCACAGCTCCTTGCCCTTGCGGCCCTGGTTGTTGCGGATGACCGCGTTGGAGGCCTCCAGAATATTCTTGGTGGAGCGGTAGTTCTGCTCCAGACGGATGACCCGCGCCCCTTTGTACTGCTGCTCAAAGGAGAGAATATTTTCAATGGTGGCGCCCCGGAAGCGGTAGATGGACTGGTCGTCATCGCCCACCACACAGATATTCTCCCGTCCCCCCGCCAGTGTAGAGGCCAGGAGGTATTGCAGGTGATTGGTGTCCTGGTACTCGTCAATGAGGACGTAGCGGAATTTCCGCTGGTAGTAGGTGCGCACCTCCTCATACTCCTGGAGCAGGCGCACCGTGTGGAGGATGATGTCGTCAAAGTCCAGGGCGTTGGCCTCCCGCAGGCGGCGCTCATACTCCACATAAATCTTGGCGATTTTCGTCAGGCGGTAGTCCCCCGATTTCTCGCACTCCTTTAAATAGTCCGGTCCGCTCTTCATCCCGTCCTTGGCCCGGGAGATATAGCCCAGCACCGTCCGGGGCGGGAAGGTCTTGTCATCCAGGTTGAAGTCCTTCAGCACATCCTTCACCACCCGCTCGGAGTCGGCTGTGTCATAGATGGTGAACGAACTGGTAAAGCCCAGGCGGTCAATGTCCCGGCGCAGAATGCGCACACAGGCCGAGTGGAAGGTGGAGGCCCACACATCCCCCGCCTGAGGACCCAGCATCTTCTCCAGCCGCTCTTTGAGCTCCCCGGCGGCCTTGTTGGTAAAGGTGATGGCGATGATGGACCAGGGGGCCGCCGGCTCCAGGCGGCACAGCCGGGCTGCGGCTTCCTTTTTCTCCGGGGTGGGGTGGGCCACATAATCCTCCAGCTCCGCCAGCTCCCCCTCCCCGATCCACTCGGGCACCTCGTCGGAGTCGGAGCCCCGCCCGAACTGAATCAGGTTGGCAATCCGCCGGATGAGCACGGTGGTCTTTCCGCTGCCCGCCCCCGCCAGCAGCAGCAGCGGCCCCTCGGTGGCCAGCACCGCCTTTTGCTGCTGGGGGTTGAGGTCCTGATATTCCAGGGCGATGGCCGCCCTTCTGGCCTTACAGAAGCGCAGCTCCTGTTCACGATTCAACATGCGTTCCCACTCCTCTTTTTCCACGGGAAATCCATTGTGCGTAACCGTTATTTTATCACAATTTCCCCCGCTGGTGCAACCGCCCGCCCACCGGGATTTTGCCGATTTCTTTCGGAAAAAAGCAATCCGACGTTGACATCCCCGGCGCTTTCCAGCATAATGATACCTACAATGAAAAGGAACGCCCGCGCGGTGACCCGCGCGGGCGCCTGTACGGAGGAAACACAATGTCCCAACACAAACATGAGGGCGGCCACTTCACCAGCTCGGTGGGCTTTGTCCTGGCCGCGGTGGGCTCCGCCGTGGGCATGGGCAACATCTGGCTCTTTCCCTACCGGGTGGGCCAGTACGGCGGCGGCGCCTTCCTGATTCCCTATTTTCTCTTTGTGGCTCTGTTCAGCTATGCGGGGCTCTCGGCGGAGTTTGCCCTAGGCCGTCTCACCGGCACCGGCACCGCCGGGTCGTTTGACTATATCCTGAAACGCCGGGGCCTCAAAGGCGGCGCCATCATCGGCATCATGCCCCTGGCCGGCGTGCTGGGCATCGCCATCGGCTATTCGGTGGTGGTGGGCTGGGTGCTGCGCTACTGCGCCGGGGCGCTATCCGGCGCGGTCATTCAGACGGACGCCCAGCAGTATTTTGACGCCCTGGCGGTGGACTTTGGCTCCATCCCCTGGCATCTGGCAGCGGTGGTCCTCACCGCGCTCATCCTCATTCTGGGCGTGGAGGGCGGCATTGAGAAAATTAGCAAATTCATGATGCCCACGTTCTTTATCCTCTTTATTGTCATTGCCGTGCGGGTCTTTTTCCTGCCCGGCTCCGGCGGCGGATATGCCTATCTCCTCAAGCCCGACTGGTCCTACCTGGCCCGGCCCGACACCTGGATTTACGCCATGGGACAGGCCTTCTTCTCCCTGTCCATCAATGGCGCGGGTATGCTCATCTACGGCAGCTATATGCGCAAGGAGGAGAACATCATCAAGCACGCGGGATACACCGCCATTCTGGACACCATGGCCGCGCTGCTGGCGGGCTTTGCCATTTTGCCGGCGGTGTTCGCCTTTGACATTGACCCCTCCAGCGGGCCCTCGCTGATGTTTGTCACTCTGCCCCAGGTTTTTGCCCAGATGCCTGCCGGACGGCTCTTCGCCATTTTGTTCTTTGTCTCGGTCTTTTTCGCCGGCATCACCTCGCTAGTCAACATGATGGAGGCGTGCAGCGAAGCTCTGGCCAACCGTCTGCACCTGTCCCGCACCTGGTCGGTGGTGGTCATTTCGGCGGTGGTATTTGGTGTGTCGGTCTTTTTGGAGTCCCTGCCCAAGATGGGCGTGTGGCTGGACACGGTGACCATCTATATCTCCCCCTTCGGGGCGGTGCTGTGCGCGGTGTTCATCTACCTTATCTTTGGCATGAAGAACATCAAGGCGGAGCTGAACATTGGCCGCTCCCGCCCTCTGGGCCGCACCTTTGACGTGGTGGCCTATTTCTATGTGTTCCTGGCCGCGCTGGTGGTCATCTTCGGCATTGTCAAAGGCGGCATCGGCTGAGCCAAGGAAAGCCGCAGAAGGAGGGTTCCCCATGCGTATCGACTGTGCTCACCTTCATCGGGACTGTGCCCACTGCTGCGGGCTGTGCTGCACCGCGTTCCAGTTTCTGGGGCGGGCGGGATGTTTCGATGCAAAACCCGCCGGGGTACCCTGCGTTCATCTGGACGAAAACAACCGATGCGCCGTCTACGCCCAGCGGGAAGGGTTGAATCTATCCTGGTGTCTCTCCTTTGACTGCTTCGGCGCAGGGCCGGCCGCTCTGCGCCGGATGGGTGGGCAGAGCTGGCGGGACGCCCCCGATGGCGGCGCGGTGCTGTTTCAGGTCTTTTCCCAGCTGCTCCCCCTCCACCAGCTGGAGTGGTATCTCGTTCAGGCGCTGGAGGCCGCCCAGACCCCCCGCTTCCGAGCACATCTGACGGAGCTGCGGCAGGTCAATCTTCAGCTGCAACAGCTGTCTATTCCGGAGCTGCTCACCCTGGATGTGGAGTCCCATCGCACCCAGGTCAGCACCGCTCTGCACCAACTCACCACCTTCCACTGTCCCCACAAAGTTCCCGCCCATGGCAACTGTGTGGGACGGCGCTTTCTGGGCATTGATTTGCGGGAGCACGACTGCTCTCTGGCCCTGTTCTAGGAGGCGGACCTGCGGGGGTGCGATTTGACCGGGACCAGCTTTCTGGGGGCGGACCTCACCGGCGCCGATCTGAGCGGCGCGGACCTCTCCCACGCCCTCTTCCTCACTCAGAACCAGCTCAACACCGCCCGGGGCAGCGCCTCCACCCTGCTGCCTGCGGAGCTGGAGCGCCCGCCCCACTGGCGCTGAGGTTTTTTGTCCTCGCCGGACGGGCCGCCTACTCGGCGGGAGCACCGCTTTCTTTGCAAAGAAAGCGGTGGGAAAGAAAGCGCAGAGGGGGCAACGCCCCCTCTGCACTCCCCCCAATGCGCAACCGGGCTAAAGTTCTGCTGCGGTAGGATTGCACCAGCCCGGTGCCATTTGAACCAAGCTTCCCACCTATGAGGGAAACGTTGTACTGCCATGCAAGACAGGTAACCCCGATTTAGGAAAGTCTGTCGCCACAGAAAAAGCTATCATATCGCATCAACAAATGGGGCGGCCCCATTAAAAGGCCGCCCTTTTGGAGGGGAGTGGAGAGGGGAACGAGAAGTTCCCCTCTCCGCCTTTTCTTTCCCCGGTTTCTTTTCCGCGAAAAGAAATCGGGCGCTGTCCGCGTAGG
>DXDX01000191.1 GCA_019115265.1 Candidatus Flavonifractor merdigallinarum
CGCCATTGATTCAGACAGCTTTCAAAAGCAAAGGAGAGCTCACCTGCTGTGATTCGTCCCGGTGCATAAGAGACGAACCGGTATGTTAACCATACATTTCATACTCAAAGTGGGGGAAACACGATGAAACGTTCGCTTGCTGCTTTTCTTTTGGCCGGTACCTTCCTGTTGTCTTTGGCGGGCTGTTCCGCCGGGGTGGAGCCCACCGCAGCCCCAACGCCCACGCCGGTTGTGACGGTGGCTCCCACACCAACCCCGACCCCCACGCCTACTCCAACTCCTACACCCACGCCAACCCCCACCCCGACACCAACACCCACGCCAACTCCTGCCCCCACACCGACACAGGCGCCGGTCTCCACCCCGGAGCCTGTCCAGGCCGCCGGCCAGTTTGTGGGGAGTGTGGAGTCGGACAAGTACCACGAGCCCTCCTGCCGCCACGCAAAGAAAATCGCGCCGGAAAACGAGATCTGGTTCTCTGATGTCGCTGACGCCCAGGCCCACGGCTATATGGCCTGCAAGGTCTGCCACCCTGGATAACCGCCCGCTGGGGACAAAAGGAGGACAAAAAAGCCGAGGCTTTCGCCCCGGCCTCTTTTCCCGCAGAAATTAGAACATTTGTATGTATGGAGGTGGATGCCATGCGCCGAGCAAATGGCACAGGCAGTGTTGTAAAGCTGTCTGGGAACCGGCGGCGGCCCTATGTGGTCCGCATCTCCTACCGGGACAAGTACGGTGCGCTCAAGCAGCAGTCGCTCAGTTATCACGCCAAGGCGTCGGAGGCCCAGGCTGCTCTGGGCGAGTACAACCGCCATGCCGCCATTGGAATGGCCCCTTCCGCAGACCGTTTGGCCATGACCGTGGCGGAAGTCTATGAGGCCTGGTCCGGTCGGGAGTATCCACGTCTGAGGCCGGCTGGGACCGCATTATCCCCGTCCATCCCAAGGTGAAGCCCTACCTGATGGCATGGCTGGACAAGGACGGACCCACGATCTTCTGCCGGGACGGTGAGCCGGTGTCCGTGGGATGGTACCGGAGCGCCGCCTTTCCTCCCATCGTTCAGGCGTTGGGGGTAATGGACGCCACAGTCACCATCCATACCGATTGGAACCTTTTTGTTTCTTATTTCGATACATTCATCTTATTGGTAAGCCCCCGGCTATGCAGAGGCCGGGGGCAGGGTGGTTTGTGGTTTAAAGTTCCTTTTCGTAGCAGACCAGTGTCTCGTCCAGCACGCCCTCAAAGTGGAAGGGCGCGCTGCCCGCCAGATGATACCCCAGCTTTTCATAAAAGCGCCGGGCGGGCTCGTTCCCCTCGTAGGTGTCCAGGCGGATGGCCTTGTACCCCCGTCCGGCGGCCAGCCCCTCGGCAAAGGCCACCATCTGGCGGCCAATCCCCTTCCCGGCGATGACCGGGTGGACGGTGAGGGTGTGAATCACCAGCACCTCGCTCTCCTTGGCCGGGATGGTCCAGGGAATCTGGGCGTACTCGTCGGGCTGGATTTGGTTGAGGTTCACCGCCCCGGCGATGTCGCCCCCCATCTCATAGACATACAGCGTCCCCGCCTTCCCCGCCTTGCGGGCGGTGTCCCGTGTGGGGTAGAGGCCCCGCTGCCAGTTGGTGAAGCTCTTGCCCCGCCGCTCGTCGGCGCGGAAAAGGGCGTCGTAAATCTCCTCAATCGCGTTCAAATCGCTGGGGAGGGCTGCTCGAATCATGGCGAAAACTCCTTTCAGCCGGGGGGCGGACACCCCGCCGGGGCAATTGCGTTTTGCTGGTAATTCCAGTATAATGGAAGGGTGTTGAAAAGTCAATTCGTTGGGGAATTCCCCCAGAAGGAGCAAACAAATGTCCAAGACACTGGTATTGGCGGAAAAGCCGTCGGTGGGCCGGGAGCTGGCCCGGGTGCTGGGGTGCAAACAGTCCGGGGAGGGCTGTCTGGAGGGGGCGCAGTATATTGTCACCTGGGCCCTGGGGCACCTCATTGAGCTGGCCCCGCCGGAGAGCTATGACAAAGCCTGGCAGAAGTGGGATCTGCTCACCCTGCCCATGCTGCCCGACCACCTGAAAACCGTGGTCATTCCCCAGTCCGCCCGGCAGTTCCGGGCGGTGCAGGCCCTGCTGCGGCGAAAGGATGTGTCCGGGCTGGTCATCTCCACCGACGCCGGCCGGGAGGGGGAGCTGGTGGCCCGCTGGATTCTGGAGAAGGCGGGCTGGCACGGCCCCACCCAGCGGCTGTGGATTTCCTCCCAGACGGACAAGGCCATCCGGGACGGCTTTGCCCATCTGAAACCCGCCGCCGCCTACGATAACCTCTACCACTCCGCCCGCGCCCGCAGCGAGGCGGACTGGCTGGTGGGCCTCAATGTGACCCGCGCCCTCACCTGCAAATATAACGCCCAGCTCTCCGCCGGGCGGGTGCAGACCCCCACTCTGGCCCTCATTGTGGAGCGGGAGCGGGAAATCCGCGCCTTCCGGCCCAAGCCCTTCCACACCCTGCGCCTCCAGCTCCCCGGCTTCACCGCCGCCTGGCGGGACGGGAATGGACAGGCCCGCATCTTTGACGAGGCCGCCGCGCAGGCCCTGGCCGCCCGTCTGGAGGGCAAAGAGGCCCGCATCACGCAAATCAAGCGCACCGTGAAAGAAGTGCCCCCGCCGGCGGCCTACGATTTGACGGAATTGCAGCGGGACGCCAACAAAAAATACGCCTACTCCGCCAAGGAGACGTTGGGGATGATGCAGTCCCTCTATGAGACCCACAAGGTCCTCACCTACCCCCGCACCGACTCCCGCTACCTCACCGCCGATCTGGTGCCCACCCTGCCCGAGCGGCTCGCCTCAGTGGCGGTGGATGTCTATAAAGATTTGGCCCTCTCCATCCGGCGCAAGCGCCCCCTCCAGACCAAGTATCTGGTCAACGACGCCAAGGTCACCGACCACCACGCCATCATCCCCACCGAGGAACAGGTGGACGTGTGGCGGATGAGCGGCGGGGAGCGGAACATTTACGATCTGGTGGTCCGGCGCTTTCTGGCGGTGCTCCTGCCCCCCTGCCGGTATGAGGAGCTGTCCCTCACCCTCACAGTGGACGGGGAGACCTTTACCGCCCGGGGGCGGCGGATGCTGGAAACCGGCTGGCGTGCCGCCTATGACCGCTCCTTTGACGCCCTGGACGGCGAGGATGAGGAGGACGAGCGGGTGCAGGCCCTCCCTGACGCGGTGGAGGGGGCTGTTCTCCCCATTCAGGGGGTGAAGCTGGTTCCCGGCCAGACCGCCCCGCCGGGGCGCTACACCGAGGCCAGCCTCCTCTCCGCCATGGAGCACCCCGGCGCCCACGTCCAGGACAGGGAACAGCGGGCGCTTCTGGAGGCCACCGGCGGCCTGGGCACCCCCGCCACACGGGCGGACATCATCGAAAAGCTCTTCTCCGCCTTCTACCTGGAGCGGCGGGGCAAGGAGCTCTTCCCCACCTCCAAGGGAATGCAGGTGGTGGAGCTGGCCCCGGAGGATTTGCGCTCCCCCTCCCTCACCGCCCAGTGGGAGGGCCGCCTGGGGGCCATCGCCCGGGGCGAGGAGCCGGAGCGCGCCTTTGTAACTGAAATGCGGGAGTATGCCGCCCGGCTGGTGGCCCAGGTGAAGGCCAGCGACGCCTCCTACTCCCACGACAACCAGACCCGCTCCCCCTGCCCTGAGTGCGGCAAGTTCCTCCTGCGGGTGAAAACCAAGCGGGGCGGCGAGATGCTGGTGTGTCCCGACCGGGAGTGCGGCTACCGCCGGAGCCTGAAGCAGGTCACCAACGCCCGCTGTCCCAACTGCCACAAGAAGATGGAGCTGCGGGGCGAGGGAGAAAAGCAGATGTTCGCCTGTGTGTGCGGCTACCGGGAAAAGCTCTCCGACTTCAAGGCCCGCAAGGCCAAGGCCGGCGGCGGCAAGCGGGATGTGCGGCGCTACCTGGAGCAGCAGGAGCAGCGGCAGGAGAGCGGCAGCTCCGCCCTGGCCCAGCAGCTGGCCAAATGGATGGAACAGCATTCGTAAGGGAGAGAGAGATATATGTACGAGAGCCATATTTTTTTGGATTTTGAGATGAACCCCATCCCCCGGACGTGCCGGGAGGCCCGGGAGATTGCCCGGGCGGAGATTGTGGAGATTGGGGCGGTGAAGCTGGACAAGGACTACCAGCTGGTGGACCGCTACTCCCGCTTTGTCAAGCCCCAGTACGGCCCCATTCAGCGCCACATCACCGAGCTCACCGGCATTACCGACGCCGATGTGGCGGACGCGGAGCCCTTTGAGGCGGCCATTGCCGCCTTTGGCGCGTGGATGGGCGGCGGACACACCCGCGTCTACTCCTGGAGCCGCTCGGACCAGCGGCAGCTCTTTGACGAGAGCTGGCTCAAGGAGGCGGAGCTCCCCACCCCCCTGGAGGGGCGCTGGATGGACTTTCAGGCGGTGTACACCCGGCTCATTGGCCTCTCAGGGGCCAACAGCCTGTCCCTCAAGCACGCGCTGGGGGCGGCGGCGTGTACCTTTGAAGGAGAGGCCCACCGGGCGGTCCACGACGCGGAGAACTCCGCCACCCTCCTCCAGTTGGTGAAGGCCGGACGCCTCCAGGAGCAGGCGGGCGCGGTGTGGGCCGCCCTCCACCCGGAAAAGCACCACGGCAGCTCCCTGGGGGACAACGCCGCCTTGCAGGCGTATCTGGCACAGCTGAACTCCTGAGCGCTTCGCGGAGGCTGTATATGAGTGACAACCTGTTTTTCGCCTTGCGAGCCTTTTTTATCACGGTGATGACCATTGGCATGATTGCCAGCCTGACCGAGTTTCGCTTTGGGCGGCGGAAAATGCTGACCATTCTGGCACTCTACACCGTCTGGGAGGTTTTTGTCAGCCTGGTGCTGCTGTATGTGGGCGGTGAATTGCTGCTGCTGCGCGTCTTTTTCTTTTTCATCTCCATCCCCGCCCTCTCCCTCCTCTACTGGGCGGCCAATGACACCCCCGCCCAGGCGATCTTTAACTACATTTCCCAGATTATGCTCTCCCTGCTGGGGGCCTCCATCATTCGGATGGTGACCGACTCGTTTCACCTCTCCCGGGCGGTGAATCTCCTGCTGATGGGGTGCTTCTATCTGGCGGCGATTTACCTGGAAGGGCGGTTTCTGCGCCGGCCCTTCCGTATGCTCTTAACTGTGATGCCGTCCCGCTGGGGGGTACTCAACCTCATCCCCTGCGTGTTCTGCGCCTATCTCATCTTCCTGGCCACCTGGCCGGGCACTTATCTGGAGAATGACGCCCAGCGGGTCTACCTCTATGCCGCCATCATCCCCATTGTGGTGGTGTATATCGCCTTTTTCCGCAGTCTGATCAGTCAGTATCATATGCAGCTGGAGCGGCAGAGCGCCGCACTGCTGACCGTGCAGATTGCCGCGCTGAAAGAGAAACTGCAAAACGTCCAGGAGGCGGAGGAACACATCCGCATCCAGCGCCACGACCTGCGCCACCAGCTCCAGACGGTCACGGAGCTGGTATCCCGGGGGGACCGGACGGCGGCCCTGGCGTTTCTGGATGCTGCCCAGAAGCGTCTGGACGAACAAAAGGCGGTGCGCTGGTGCCGTCTGCCGGTGCTGGACGCGGTGTTTTCCTCCTACTTTAACCAAGCCCAACGGCATGACATCCGGGTCGAGGCGAAAATCGCGCTGCCGGACACACTGCCGGTGGACGAGGGGGAACTGGCCATTGTGCTGGCCAACGCTCTGGAAAACGCCATTCACGCCAATTTGGACATACCCGGTGAGCAGAGGGCGATTCGCTGTAAGCTGGTGGGAACCCCCAGTATCATGCTGGAGCTCTGCAACCCCTGTACCAGTGCCGTTGCCTTTGACGGCAGCGGTCTGCCCGTGTCACACCGAGAGGGGCATGGTCTGGGCGTGCAGTCCATCTGTACCTTTTGTAAGAAAAATGGGGCCGCCTGCCAGTTTGAACATCAAAACGGCTGGTTCTGCCTGAGACTCATTTTATAGGTTTGCTCTCCCCTCTTTTTTTGATTTTTTCCGCAGATTCCACCACTTTCCTGTATAAAAACCGAATCTGCCCTCTCCTGAGCACCGGCAGTCCTTTCCATGTCAAAGGTGTGTTTCTTTGGCAGCGGCGGCGGCGGTTCTTTGCCGCTCAGGTGGTCATATTAAGGTTGCGCAATTTTTTGAATTGTGCAGCATACAGTTTGACACGGAAAGGGTGAAAGCATGCGGGAGGAATCAAATACAAAACCAGGGCGGTTCTGGCTCCTGCGCCTGACGGCGCTGGGGCTGACGCTGGCCGCGCTGGTGTGGGGCGCGTGGCCGGTCCGGGCCGCCGCACCGGAGGACACACCAGTGGCCGGGGTAGGTGATACGGTGGTGCCCCTGGGCCGGGCGGTGGGCATCAAGCTCTTTGCCGACGGGGTCATGGTGGTGGGCCTGGGGGAGGTGGATACCGCCCAGGGCGCCGCCGCACCGGCCAAGAGCTGCGGCCTGCGGGCGGGGGACATCATCACCCACATCAACAGCGAGGAGGTGGACACCATTGAGGAGGTGCAGTCCATCCTCCAGGATTTAGAGGGAGAAACCATGAGTATCCGCGCCCGCCGGGACGGCGAGGAGTTGCAGGTCACGGCGCAGGCAGTCCAGTGCGCCACGGACGGCAGCTACAAGCTGGGGGCGTGGATTCGGGACTCCATGGCGGGCATCGGCACCCTCACCTTCTACGACCCCAAAAGCGGGGTGTTCGGGGCGCTGGGCCACGGCATCAGCGATGTGGACACCCAGGAGCTCATGCCCCTCCAGTCGGGCTCCATCATGTTCGCAACGGTGCAGGATGTGCGCCGGGGAGAGCAGGGCGCGCCCGGAGAGCTTCACGGGGCTTTTGAGGTGAACCGGGATTTGGGCGAACTCTCCTGTAACAGCACGGAGGGCATTTTCGGCACCCTCACCGACACCTCCCTCACCCAGGGGATGGAGGAGATGACCGTGGCGGGCCGGTCGGAGGTCCACACCGGCCCGGCGGTCATCCACTCCAACATCGCCGGGGACAAGGTGCAGGAATTTGAGGTGGAGATCACACGGGTGTACCCGGCAGACAGCGCCAGCGGCCGGGACCTCACCTTAAAAGTCACCGACGAGGCGCTCCTGAACGCCACCGGCGGCATTGTCCAGGGGATGAGCGGCTCGCCCATCATCCAGGACGGCAAACTTGTGGGAGCCGTTACCCATGTTCTGGTCAACGACCCCACACAGGGCTATGGTATTTTGATGGAGACTATGCTGGAGACCTGCAAGAACGGATAAGCGCAGCCCCTCGGGCAGCCAGTTAGCTGCCCGAGGGGCTGTTGGTTTTGTGGAAAGAATCGCGTCCCCTCAGAATAAGAAAAAATCTTTTCTTCAATCGTGGTCCATTCTAAACCGGTTCTGCGACTTTGGGCAGAAAATAGAGCGATTCTGGTGCGAACGTAAACTGCACCCGTTCCCCTATCCGCCGCACCTCACCGTCGGCCTGGCTTAGGGCATCCAGCAGGATCTCCTTCCCTTCCCAG
>DXDX01000192.1 GCA_019115265.1 Candidatus Flavonifractor merdigallinarum
GCCATCGCCAACGCGGAGTACTACGGCGTCACCGGCGAGACGGTCTGTCTGGACCGGGCCAGAGAGGCCTATGAGCTCATCTATAAGCTCAATAACGGCCTCATCAAGGACCCCACCGGCCTGGGCCCCAAGACCATCCCCACCACCCGCACCGGTCGGGCGCTGGCCGACCCCATGATCTATCTGAACATCACCTCCGTTCTGCGCCGGGTGGACCCCGACGCCGAGTGGCAGAAGCTCTACGCCGACCGGGCGCAGGAGTGCGTGGAGACCATCTTCAAGTACCACTATAAGCCCGACCTCCACTGCACTCTGGAGTCGGTGGCTCCCGACGGAACCCCCCGTCTGGAGGTGACCGAGGGCCGCGTGGTCAACCCCGGCCATGACATTGAGTGCTCCTGGTTCCTGATGGAGGCGGCCAACTACGCCAAAAATCCGGAGATTCACGCCACCGCCATCAAGATTTTTGACCAGGCCTTTGAGGCTGGCTGGGACAAGGAGTACGGCGGCCTGCTCTACTTCATCGACTGCCTGGGCAAGCCCACCGAGGCCTATGAGCACGACATGAAGCTCTGGTGGCCCCACGACGAGATTCTCATCGCCTCCATGATGATCTTCCGGGACACCAAGGACGTGAAGTATCTGGAGAAGTTTGAGCAGACCCTGGAGTACTGCAAGCAGCACTTCTCCGACCGGGAGTACGGCGAGTGGTACGGCTACCTGCGCCGGGACGGCCTGCCCACCATGCCCTCCACCAAGGGCTCCACCTTCAAGGGCCCCTTCCATCTGCCCCGGATGCTCTCCATGGTGGATGGGATGCTGACCCAGATTCTGGCGGAATAACGTCCCTGGCGGACAGAAAGGAGATGGTGGTACATGCCATTCAGCAACATCTTTGCCCAATTGGATAACGAGTATTATCAGCTGACCAGCGCCGAAAAACGGGTGGCAGACTATGTGGTGGCCCATCAGCGGCAGACCCAGTATATGTCCATCTCCGAGCTGGCGGAGAACTGCAACGTGGCCGAGGCCACCATCTCCCGTTTCTGCCGCCGGATGGGGTACAAGGGATATAGCGCCTTTAAGCTGGCCGTGGCCAATTCCGCCAACGGCCAGGGCGGAGCGTCCGCCGGGGAGCGGGCCCTGGAAGAGGCCGGGGCGGACGGCCCCTTCCAGGAGCTGCTGGAGACCGATGTGGAGGCCATCATTCAGACCGGGCGGCTCAACCAGCCAGAGCAGATTCACAAAGCCGCGGAAATGCTGTTCAAGGCCAAAACAGTGCTGTGCATGGGCCAGGGCGGCTCCATGATTATGGCCCAGGAGGCCGCCCACCTCTTTGGGACCATTCTGCCCGGCTTTTTCGCCGTGCAGGACTCCCATCTCCAGTCCATCCGCTGCGCCCAGCTGAGCGAAGAGGATGTGGTCTTTTACTTCTCCTACTCCGGGGCCACCCGAGATTTGACCGATGTGCTCAAGCTGGCCCGGGAGCGGCAGGCGGGGGTGGTGCTCATCACCCGCTTCCCCAAGTCGCCGGCGGCGGTCTATGCCGATGTGGTCCTCCAGTGCGGCTCCAATGAGAGCCCCACCCAGCTGGGGACCGTGGCGGCCCGGGTGGCGCAGCTCTTTTTGCTGGATATCCTCTTTCATGAGGTGTGCCGTCTGGACCCGGAGGGGACCGCGGCCAACCGGGACCGGGTTGCCCGTGCGCTGTCGGAAAAACACCTGTAACGGACTGAGCGTATGCCCCGTAAAATCTGGAAGTTCATGTAAAAACACATTGAAAAAAACTTGCAAAAGTCAAGAAAAAAGAAATTTTTTTTAAATCTCCTATTGACAAACAGGCTCCGCAATTGTACAATCTACACAACGGGTCGCGAACCAAATGGCACAGAATTTGAAGAATTGACGGTTAAGAGGAGGAACAAGTGACATGAAAAAGTGGAACAAAGCAATGGCTCTTGCACTGGCCGCCGGTATGTCCCTGAGCCTGGTGGCTTGCGGCGGCGGCACTGGCAGCACCCCCAGCAGCAATCCCAGCCAGTCCGGCGGGAATGAGGGCGGCGGCAGCACCGCCAGCGAGGTGGAGATTAAGCTGTGGACCTACCCCATCGGCTCCTGGGGCGGCAGCGAGTCCAAGCTGGACGACATCATCGCCTCCTTCAATGCGGTTCACCCCGAGATCAAGGTGACCTATGAGACTCTGGACTACCAGAACGGCGACAACCAGGTCACCTCCGCCATCACCTCCGGCGGCACTCCCGACATCATCATGGAGGGCCCCGAGCGCCTGGTGTCCAACTGGGGCGCGGCCGGCAAGATGGTAGATTTGTCCGACCTCTGGACGGAGGAGGCGACCGCCGACATCTCCGCCACCAGCGAGGCCGTGGTCAACGCCTGTAAGGGCACTGACGGCAAGTACTATGAGTATCCCCTCTGTATGACCACCCACTGCATGGCCATCAACTACGAGCTCTTTGAGCAAGCCGGCGCCCTCCAGTATCTGGATTTGGAGAACCGCACCTGGACCACCGACAACTTTGTGAAGGCCATGGAGACCATCCGTGACTCCGGCCTGGCCCCCGTGCCCGGCATTGTCTACTGCGGCGGCACCGGCGGCGACCAGGGCACCCGCGCTCTGGTGAACAACCTCTACTCCGGTACTTACACCAACGCCGATCACACCGAGTACACCGCCAACTCCCCGGAGAACGTGAAGGCCCTCACCCTGCTCAAGAGCATGGTGGACTCCCAGGCCCTCAACGCCAACGCCTCCTTCGTGGCCGCGGACGAGCTGCAGCAGTTCGCCAACGGCACTGCCGCTGTGACCTTCTGCTGGAACGCCTCCAACGAGAGCCAGTACGCCAGCCAGGTCCAGTTCACTCCCTACGCTATGGCGTTCCCCTCTGATGACGGCGTGCCCGAGCTGTGCGGCGGCATCTGGGGCTTCGGTATCTTTGACAACGGCGACCAGGCCAAGATTGACGCGGCCAAGACCTTCATCCAGTTCGTGTGCGACGACAAGAAGCAGGGTCCCGAGAGCGTGCGTCTGACCGGCTTCTTCCCCGTGCGCTCCTCCTTCGGCAACGTCTATGAGGGCACCGACCAGGCCGAGCGTATGGCCGGCTTCCAGAGCATGATGCCTTACCTGGGCGACTACTACAATGTAATCGGCAACTGGACTGCCCAGCGCAACAACTGGTTCAACATGCTGACCCAGATCCTCATCAACGGCGAGGACCCCCAGACTGCGGCTGACGCGTTTGTGGAGGCCAGCAATCCGTAATTCAGTGCCGTTTTGAGCAGCGGCGATTCGTCCGTGCGAAAGGATGTGCCCGCTCCCTGACGAGAGGGGGCGGGCGCGTCTTTTTCTCCCGCTCCAGCCGTTCCGGGGTGGGAAGAACACAGAAAGAAGGGGAGTCCATATGGCGCAAAAAAGTGCGCAGAGGAGCGCTCCGGCCAGAGTAAAGGCTGAAAAACGCTCCGAATTCTCCGGCATGAGCCGGGCCCTGGTCCGCCGGGAGACCATCTCGGCGTATCTGTTCCTGCTGCCCAGCCTGATTTTCTTTGTGGGGTTTGTTCTGGTCCCGATGGGAATTTGTCTGGTGTACAGCTTTTTGAAGATGGGCATTGCGGGTGTCGATGGCTTTGCGGGCTTTGACAACTACATCCGCATGTTCCAGGACAAGGTGTTTATCAAGGGCTTTTGGAACACCGTTTTGATTGTGGTGGTCTCGGTGCCCGCCGTCACCGCCTTCTCCCTGTGGGTAGGTTCCGCCATCTATCCCATGCGGGCGGGCCTGCGGTCCTTCTTCCGGTGCGTGTTCTATATGCCGGTGGTCACCGGCACCGTGGCGGTCACCGTGGTGTGGAAGTGGATGTTTAGCCCCTACAACGGCCTCATCAACCAGATCACCGGCAACATCGGCTTTGACTGGCTGGGCAACTCCAAGACCGCCATCTGGTGTATCATCCTGATTCTGTTCACCACCACCATCGGCCAGCCCATTGTGCTGTATGTGGCGGCTCTGGGCAATGTGGACCAGTCTCTGGTGGAGGCGGCCCAGGTGGACGGCGCCACCAAGCTCCAGGTGTTCTGGAAGATCAAGTGGCCCCAGATTATGCCCACCACCCTCTATGTGCTGGTCATCACCACCATCAACTCCTTCCAGTGCTTCGCGCTGATTCAGCTGTTGACCCGCGGCGGACCCAACTACGCCACCAGCACGATTATGTACTACATCTTCGATATGGCCTACAACTATCAGGACTTCGGCTACGCCAATGCCATGGGCGTGGTGCTGGCAATTGTCATTGCCATTTTCTCCGCCCTGCAGTTCAAGCTGGCCAAGACCGATGACTAAGGGGGTGAGAAGATGAACAACAAAGCGATGGGCCAATCTCTCGGCTATCGGATTTTTGCAATTATCATTCTGATTCTGTTGGCGGTGTTCTTCTTCTTCCCGCTGTACTGGATCATCACCGGCTCCTTTAAGGACGCCATTACCATCAACGCCCGTCAGCCCCAGTGGTTCCCCCTGGCGCCGACGCTGGACAACTATGTGAAGCTCTTCAAGCAGCCCGCCATCCAGTGGCTGATCAACACCATTATTATGGCGGTGGGCGCGATGGCGCTGACCTGTCTGACCGCCTCTCTGGCCGGCTATGCCCTGGCAAAGAAGCGCTTTTATGGCAAGAAAGTGCTCTTTACTCTGCTGGTGTGCGCCATGGCCCTGCCCAAGCAGGTTATTGTCATCCCCCTGTTGCAGGAGATGAGCGTGCTGAACCTGAATAACAGCCTGTTGGCGGTCATCCTGCCCACCGTGGGCTGGCCCTTCGGTGTGTTCCTGATGAAGCAGTTCTCCGAGACCATCCCCACAGAGCTGATGGAGGCCGCCCGGGTGGACGGCGCCGGTGAGCTGCGCACCTTCTTCAGCGTGATTCTGCCCATCATCAAGCCGGGCATCGGCGCGCTGGCCATCTTCACCTTTGTCAACTCCTGGAACGACTACTTCCTCCAGCTGATTATGCTGCAGGAGAAAGCGGTGTTCACCATCTCCCTCGGTATCGCCCGGCTTCAGGGCGAAGTGTCCAGCGATTTTGGCCTCATCATGGCCGGTGCCGCCGTGGCCGCCATCCCCATTGTGGTGGTGTTCCTGGCCTTCCAGAAGTACTTCACCCAGGGCATTACAATGGGTGCTGTCAAGGGGTAAAATTTGATGATAAGTCCGCTTCCGCTCTTGTCAGAGTAGTGAGAATTTGGTAAGATGAGAGCGGACGCCAACGCTTTTGCAGAACGTGCCCCGAGGGAGGGGCGGCTCTGCAAGCTCACCCAGAAATGATTTAATTTTGGAGGGATTGTTATGAGCGATCTGAGCAAATACCAAGGCGTCATTCCCGCGTTCTATGCCTGCTATGACGAGGCGGGCAACATCTCCCCGGACCGAGTCCGGGCGCTGACCCGCTACCTCATCGACAAGGGCGTCAACGGTCTCTATGTGGGCGGCTCCTCCGGCGAGTGCATCTATCAGGGCGTGGCCGAGCGCAAGGTGGTGCTGGAGAACGTCATGGCCGAGGCCAAGGGCAAGGTTGTTGTCATCGCCCATGTGGCGTGCAACAACACCGCCGACAGCATGGAGCTGGCCGCCCACGCGGAGAGCCTGGGGGTGGACGCTATCGCCTCCATTCCGCCCATCTACTTCAAGCTTCCCGAGTACGGCATTGCCCAGTACTGGAACGACATTTCTTCCGCCGCCCCCAACACCGATTTTGTCATCTACAACATCCCCCAGCTGGCCGGTGTGGCGCTCACCCCCTCGCTGCTGGCGGAGATGCAGAAGA
>DXDX01000193.1 GCA_019115265.1 Candidatus Flavonifractor merdigallinarum
AAGAAGAGTGTGGAGCAGAGAGGATAGATTAACAGACAGACAACTACCAGCAGCGCGGGCCCCACAAAGATCCATCTCGTAAAGCGGTTGCCGTAGACGCTGCCGCCGAGACGCCGTACTTGGCCTGTGGACTTCATACAGCCCCTCCTTTCTCATAATACTTGACCATTCAGGTGGGAGGGCAGGAGGCTCAACCACCTCCTGCCCTCTTGACACGCGGGACTGCAATCAGCCCGCCATAACCTCAAAGATCTCGTTCAGCTTCGCTTCCGCGTTCTGCGCAGCGGTCATTACATCGGTGCCATTGGTGACGATATCCTGGAACATCTCCTCAATGACGCCCTGGCTGGTCAGAAGGCCGGCCTGCACGCTGGGGCCATGCTCAAAGCCGATGGCACGGCCAGCGTTGACCGCCTCGGTGATCACGGCGGCCTCATCCGCGAACTTCACCACGGTTTCGTTGTTCTTATAGGCGTCCAGCTCCTCAATGCCGGTCAGAGAGGGCAGCATGCCCACGGGGACAGCGGCCAGGAAGGCCACATAGTTGTCATCCTCAAAGAGGTAGTTGATAAAGGCCTCGCAGATGTCGGCGTGCTCGGTGTTCTTCCAGATCACCAGAGGAATGTGAGTGGCCTCGGCGCTGTAATAGGGGTCGCCCTCCTTCAGCGTGGGCAGGGGGGCGCAGGAGATGGAGTCCAGCAGATCGGGGCGGTTGCTCTCCACACCGCTGATCATAAAGCCGGAGTTGAAGTCAAAGGCAGTCAGGCCCTGATAGAACAGGGTGGCGTGGTCGTTGACGGTGTAGTTGATGGTCTCCGCGGGGGAGCAGTCCTTGTAGACCTTCAGCCAGAAGTTGATGCCGTCAATGGCCAGATCGCTGGTCAGGTTGGCGGTGAGGTCATCGTTGAGCAGGCTGCCGCCGCCGGACTGCACATAGAAGTTCAGATAGCGGGTGGACAGCAGATCATTGGGGCTCATGGAGACCGCCGCGCCGTATACGCCGTCCTTGGTCAGCGCCACAGCGGTATCATAGAACTCGTCCCAGGTCTTGGGCACTTCCAGACCGGCCGCATCCAGCAGGTCCTGGCGGTACCACATCACCTGTGCGTGGGAGTAGTAGGGCACGCCGTACACCACGCCGTCCTGGGTCATGTCCGCCAGGGCGTTCTCCGAGAAGCGGTCGGCGCCCACGGTGTTGACCACGTTCTCCATAGAGGCCAGCACATCGGCGTTGAGCATCTCCGCCACCTCGCCGGTGTTCTGCGCAATACTCATATCGGGCAGGTCGCCGGTGGTCAGGCCGGCGTTCCATTTGGTATTGAAGTCGCCCCAGGACATCGTCTCAATGTTGATTTTGACCCCGGGGTTATCCTTCATAAACTGGTCGGCCGCCGCCTGAATGGCATCCATCCGGGCGCCCTGGGTGAAGCAGTGCCAGAAGGTGATCTCGCCCTGGAGACCGCCGGCGCTGTCGCCGCCCCCGCCGGAGGGAGCCGCACTGGACTGGGTATCTCCGCCGCAGCCCACCAGAGTGGTCAGCATCATCGCAAGAGCCATGGCCATCGCTAGTAGCTTTTTCATAATTATCCTCCTTATCCTTCTCCTATTTTGGTCACTTTGCCTACAACCAAATCATACCAATGAGATTGATTTTTGAACAGAGGACATTGTGACTATTATTAGCACAACTCGCTTAAAAAATGGTAGTTTTCCTTATAGGTCTGAAAATGCACACTATTGCTCATTTTCCTGCATTTTTCGATAGGTCTGCGGGGAGACTCCGTACGTCTCCCGAAATAAACGGCTGAAATAATTGGGGTCGTCGTATCCTACCTCATAGGCGATTTCTTCTACCCGCTGAGCGGAGGTCAGCAGCCGGCGGGCCGCCACCACCAGACGCAGCTCTTTGACAAACTCCCGGCAGGACTTTCCCGTATGCTCCTTGAACAGCCGGCGCAGGGACGACTTGCTCATATTCGCCATCTCACTGAGAAAGCTGGAGTCCAGCGGCTCGGTGGGGTGGCTGATGAGGTAGTCCACCACCACCTGAATGCGGGGGTCCCGCTTAATCTGGCTACTGCGCATCTCCCGGTGGCGAAACGCCTCCACGGAGAAGCTGGCCTCCGGCTGATCGCTCTGCTGGTGTACCGCTTTGGGCGCGTGCTCCACCAGCCACGCAATAATCAGCTCCAGATTCCCACGGATCCGAAACATTTTCCCGGTGTTTTCGGTGGTGGCATTTTCATACACTGCCTGAAAATAGTTCAGCAGATCCGGGTCCTCCCCCACATCGGTGATGGGCTGGATGTTGTAATATTCCTGGAGGATGTCATTTGAACGCAGCTGGGTGGAGACGGTAAAACGGATGCTGATAAATTCCAGATAGTCGTCCAGCGCGCGGCAGGAGAGCATACACCCCTCCGGGATATAGACCACCTGATTCTCTTCCACATACACATCCGTTCCGTCCATTTCAAATAGGGCCTTGCCGCGGATGATATACCGCACC
>DXDX01000194.1 GCA_019115265.1 Candidatus Flavonifractor merdigallinarum
GGCCAATCTGGTTCTCGGGATACTTCACAGTCTGCCGGTGGAACCCTTGGACGGCGGATTAGCTTTTCACGGTTTGTTGCAACTGCGTTTTTCTCAAGGCGTTATAAACAGGTTTGCAGGTAAGTGGAGACATCGAAGGAATCCAACCCGCTGTCCTTACGAAGGTAGAGCGGGTGGTGGGGATGCCCCTTTTTGGAGCGCTTGCCGGCGGTAAACCACTGGGCATGGTACTCCTCACCAATTGCAATCATGTCCCGCACACAGTCGGGCAGATAGGGGCGCTTCTCAATGATGGTGCCCCAGGCGGCCCAGATGGCGGGGCACTTCTGCTGATCCAGAGAGAGAATGTACCGGAATGCTTCCATGTTCTCCCGATGCAGAGTGGGATTGCAGACCTCTTCCATGTCGTCCGGGTCGGTGGCCCGCTGGGCGTAGACATTAAACATAATGAAGCTGTCAAAGCCATTGTGCAGGGCCACACGCTCCACCGATTTGAGGGTATTGTCCAAATCCCCCGGCGCGGCGGTGGAGGGATTGATCCCCACACAGATGAGGGGATGGGTTCCCCGTGTGCCCAGAATGTACCGGTACTCCTGGTAGGTATTGGGTACATAGAGCCACTGCTCGGTGTCATAGTCCAAACTGGGCTGGAGTGCCTGCTCCAGGGCCTGAGAAAAAGACAGCAGTTCCAGAGTGCTGGTGCTGCCGCTGGGAATGTGCATAAACGGACCTCCTTATGTGGATTTGTTGCCATTCCATCATACAAGAAGGAGGGACAGGATGCAATACCAACAGGTAGAAGCCGGTCGATTTTTGGCCCGGCCCAACCGATTTATTGCCCAAGTGGAAGTAAATGGCCAGGTGGAAACCGTCCATGTGAAAAATACCGGCCGCTGCCGGGAGCTGCTGGTGCCCGGTGCCACTGTCTATCTGGAGCGCTCCAATAACCCCAAGCGCAAGACCCAATATGACCTCATTGTAGTGGAGAAGGGGAGCCTTCTCATCAACATGGACGCCCAGGCACCCAACCGCCTCTTTGCCGAGTGGGCTCAGGTGGGACACTTCTGCCCCAATCTCACCACCTTGCGGCCAGAAACCACCTGGGGGACCTCCCGCTTTGACTTTTACTGGGAGGATTCCGACGGAAAACGGGGTTTTGTGGAGGTGAAGGGGGTCACATTGGAGGAAGAGGGGTTGGCTCTCTTCCCCGACGCCCCCACGGAGCGGGGGGTGAAGCACCTGCGGGAGCTGGCCCAGTGCCGGGCGGCGGGCTATGAGGCGGCGGTGTGCTTTGTCGTCCAGATGGCGGGGAGGAAGGGCTTTTCCCCCAATGAGCGCACCCATCCCGCCTTTGGCGCGGCTTTACGGGCGGCCCAGAAAGCCGGTGTGGAAATTTTGGTGAAAGGCTGCACCGTGGAGCGGGATTCCATCGCTATCACAGAGACGGTGCCCCTTTGTCTATGAGAGGAGCTCCATCTCCACTGCATCGAGGCCAATGTGATGCCGCGCAATACAGCATCTCTCCGGGTTCTGGAAAAGAACGGGTATACGCCGGAGGGATTGGCCAAGGAGTATTTGTATATCAATGGCGTTTGGGAGGACCATATACATATGGTCAAACGAAATGACGCTTTGCACATGGAAGGATAAACATGCCAGAGGGCTGGAAGCAATTCCAGCCCTCTGGCATGTTTCATTTAGCCCTTGACAGTAAGCAAACCTTGCGATACGATGTGCTTGAGGAGTATATCGAATATTGATATACTGGAGGTGGGGAGATGGCCCGCAAAAAATTGGATACACTCACTGAGCCCATGTTTTATGTCCTGCTCTCCCTGCGGCAGGAGCGCCACGGCTACGGCGTCATGCAGGATATTGCCCAGCTTACCCAGGGGCGGGTGAAGGTGGGCGCGGGCACCCTGTACGCCCTGCTGGAGCGGTTTGAGAAGGATGGCCTCATTGTCCACACCCGAGTGGAGGAGAAACGGAAATACTACCATATTACCGCTGAGGGGGAACGCATTCTCCAGGCGGAATATGAGCGCATCCGCCGTCAGGCGGCGGATATGGAAGCGGTGCTGCGAAAGGAGAGAGCGCCATGAGAACGCGGTGGAAACTGCGCCTGTTTCCCTATGAAAATATGGACTACAAGGCCGCTGAGGTGTGGCTGAACCGACAGGGGGAGAAGGGCTGGGCACTGGAGCGGGTGTGGTTTTCCGCTCTGGCCGTGTTCTCCCGCAGCGAGAGGGAGGATTTGCGCTACTGCATTGATTTGCATAAAAAATGGGATGCCACACAGGACGACGGGTATTTTCAGCTCTGCCAGCAGGCGGGGTGGGACTATGTGGCCCAAGTGCGGAATATGGCCATCTTCTCCGCCCGGCCGGTGGCGGAGGCGGTACCCCTCCAAACCGACCGCACCATGGAGGAGCGCCTCTACTGGCGTCGGGCCATCCTGCCTACCCTACTGGACAGCCTGATTGGGCTGCTGCTCCTGGCCGCCTTGGTGGCGGCAATCGGTCTGGTGGCCTGGGGAAGGGACAGCCTTCTCGCCTCCTGGAGCGCTCAGCTGTGCAGCACCTCTTTCCTCTGCCTGCTGCTGAGCGCGGTGTTCTGTGTGCTGGAGCTGGTGTGGGCGATTCCATCCGGGTTCCTCCACTGGCGGCGCTGGAAGCGGGCGGTGGAGGAAGATGAGCCCATTCCCGCCGCCTCCCCCCTCTGGTCCCGGCTGGAGGGGCTGGTGGGGCGTCTGGGCGGTTTCCTGTTTCGGCTCTATTTACTTTTCTACTTTTTAGAGGCTTTCTTTCTGCTGCTGGTGGGGTACAGCGGCTCTGATGTGCTGGACCACCGGCCAGAGTACCAGACCACCCCTCTGGTTATGGCGGAAGATGTGGGGCTGGATGGGGAGGCGGTAGACTATCTCTCTTACAAGCCGGTTCTCTCTCCCATGGTGCGGGGGACGCGGTATCTGGAAGAGGTGGACACCGGCGAAGGGCTCGTCATGGTCTGGTGTGACCGCTATACCTGCGCGACCGAGTGGTATGCCCAGCTGCTGACCTCTGCGCTGTGGAAGGACAGCGCCCGGAGTAATTATGAGGGCCATGGAGTGTTGGAGTTTCAGATGGCGGATTTGGGGACGGAGGAGGGCTGGACGGCCCGTAAGGGCTCCTTTCTCCTGCTGCGGGAGGGGCAGACGGTGGCCCTGGTGGGGGTACAGGATTTGAGAGGAGACAGCCCGGACCTCACCACGCCGGAACAGCTGCAAACCATCCTGACGCGACTGGATTTGAGGTGAAAATATGAAGCGGTACGCATTTGCACTCTTTCTGGATGCCGACTACAAGGCGCTGGAGGACTGGCTGAACCGGCAGGCGGAGCGGGGCTGGGAGCTGGAGCGCTTCCGTTTGGGGATGTGGGCGGTCTTGGTTCCCCGCACCCATACAGAGGTGACCTACAATGTGGATTTGACCCCGCCGGGCCGGGAAGAAGAGCGGGAAGAGGAGTACCGGCAGCTGTGCGCCGACGCGGGCTGGCAGCTGGTGGGAAAAGCGGGGAGCAAACGCATTTATCAGTCGAAGCAGGGCAGAACCGCCATTCCCCTCCAGACGGATTCAGAGTTGGAGGAAAAACAGTTCCGCGCCTGCGTCAGCCATCCGGCCCTGAGTGCCGCGCTGCGTCTGGTGCTGCTGCTCTTTTTCCTGGTGGGTCTGAATCTCCTGACCTACCATAGACCGGTGTACTGGTTTGAGCTGGCCCTCCACCCCCTGACGCTGGTGGTGTTGGGCTTGATGCTCCTCCAGCTTCTCTGGCATCTCACCATGGGGCTGCACGCCTGGCGGTATGGGCGGGCCATCCGCCGCGCAGAAGAACAGGGAAAACCATTCCCGCGCCCCAGCCTGGGCCGGGCCCGTCTGCGGGGCGGTTTGGAGGGGCTGAGCAATCTGGTGCTGGTGGTTCTCCTGGTGCTGTATGTGCCCTTTTCCTTTGAGACCAGTCGCCAGGAGGTGCCGCTGAACCAGTTGGACGGGACGGGGCTGATCACGGCGGCTGACTTCGGCTATGCCGGCGCCCCTAACGATGTGGTGTGGCTGGACGGAGGCCCCTTCCTGCACTCGGTGAGCCTCATTCAGAGCCTGGGGCCGGATGGGGTGCTCTACTCTGAGCGGTTTCAAAGCCGCTGGCCGTGGCTGGCCTGGCAGGTCTTTGGGGAACTGCGCGGTCAGGAGCAGTGGGACACCCACCGGAAAATCTGCTGTGGGAGTGGGGAGAGCACCATATTGCCCATCACAGTCCCCGGCGCGGAGGAGGCAATCCTCTTCCAGTGTGAGCGGGGGCAGTACCTCCTTCTGCGGAAGGGAAATGTGGTGGTGCGTCTGATGGGCGATTTGGACTTTACAGACGAGAGACTTCTTGCTAGGATAGAGGCAGTAATTTCTGCAAATGAGGGAGTGTAGCGACTGTGGGAAAACGCATTTTACTTCTGGCCACCGGGGGGACCATTGCCTCTCAGCCCACCGAGGAGGGATTGGCCCCCGGCCTGGACGGGGCGGCGCTGGCGAGTATGATTGGCGGGCATGTGCTGGAGCAGTATGATGTGACCGTGCGGGACATCCTGCGCATGGACAGCTCCAACATCCAGCCGGAGGAGTGGCAGGTGATTGCCCGCCATGTCTTTGAGTCCAGAGAGGAATATGACGGCATTGTCATTACACATGGAACAGATACTATGGCTTATACCGCCGCCATTTTGTCCTTTATGGTGCGGGGGATTGCCATTCCGGTGGTGCTCACCGGGTCCCAGCTGCCCATTGAGCACCCCCTGTCCGACGGCCAGGAGAATCTGCGTCTGGCCCTGGCCATGGCGGCCAGCGGGGTGGGGGGCGTGTTTGTGGCCTTCAACCGGAAGGTGATTCTGGGCACCCGGGCGGTCAAGACCCGCACCACCGGCTTTGACGCCTTTGAGAGCGTCAATTGGCCCTATGTGGCCCAGGTGTCCGGCGGGGGCCTCACCCTGGCCTATAACGCCCTGCCGGGCCGCAGCGGGGAGCCCTGTGTACTGCGGGACGCGCTCTCCCCCCGTGTGTTCCTGATGAAGCTCACCCCCGGCGTGGACCCGGAGATTTTCGACATGCTGCTGAATATGCACTATCGGGGCATTGTCATTGAGGCCTTTGGCGCGGGGGGCCTCCACTTTGTCCGCCGGGATTTGGTGGCCAAGCTCCAGAAGGCGGCCAAGGCTGGGGTGTCCGTGGTGGTGTGCAGCCAGTGCCTCTATGAGCCCAGCAACTTTGCCGTCTATGAGGTGGGCCGCCGGGCGCTGGAGCAGGGGGTCATCCAGGGCCGGGATATGACCACCGAGGCGGCGGTGACCAAGCTCATGTGGGCGCTGGGCCAGACAGAGGACCCGGCAGAGGTGCGCTGGTACTTCCAGCGCTGTCTGGCCGGGGAGATTACTCGGGAGTGATGGCCTGTCCTCACAGCCCCGGGCCGGGACAGGCGGAGTTGCTGGCGCAGATGCGGCGCTTTGTGGAGGGCGCTGACTGTTCCATGGAGAATGCCAACGCCCTGGAGGTGGCCCTGGATGACGGCTATCCAGAGGACCCTGTGATTCAGGAGTTTGTCACGATGCTGGCCTGCTACCGGCCGGGCGGCGGAGCGTATCTCTATGACCAGAAGGAGCTGGCCCGGGAGATGAAACGGGTGCTGGAGGGAGGTGGCACAAAATGACGGTATGCGAGCGGTATTTGGAGGACTGGCAGAGGCGGGAGCCGGAGCGGTTTGCCGGAGGGCTGAAACGCTCCCCGCTGACCCCGGAGGATTTGCGGCAGATGGAGAAGGAATTGCCCTACCCGCTGCCGGAGCAGTACCAGGACTTTTTGCTCAGCTATCAGGTGCCGGAGGTCACAGTCTATGTCACCCTATGCGGAGATTTGAGCTGTTCCCTGTGGCAGACCTTCTCTCTGGAGAAACATGGATATGTGCGCTCCACTTCCTATGAGGAGGATGTCGTGGTGGATGTTCAGTGGCTGGGAGCACTGGGGAACTGCGGTGCGGACAGCCTCTGCCATCTCCGCAAGTGGGAGATATCCCCCGGCTGGAGCCAGGCGGGGCTGTTCCAGATTGGGCAGTTCTATATGGGGGACTATTTGCTGTTTTACGATTTGTGCTCTGGACAGGTACTCTTTTGCCACGAGGAGGATATCAACGAGTCCGGCATACTGGCGGAGGGCTGGGATGATGCTCAGGCGGTGCGGGCGTTTATGGAGGAGGAGGGACGCCCCTTCTGCCCGGATTTTTACACCTTTCTGCGCCTGATGTGTACCGGCGGACCCTATGACGAGACCGACCATGTCTTTCCCGAAGGGGTGCCAAACCCCTGAAAAAGACTTGTCTTATGTGGATGAACTAGGAGTGAATGAGAGTGGAGAGGGGAACTGTTCGTTCCCCTCTCCATCTTCTTTGTCAGGGCTTGGGGCGTGGCTTGGAGAACAGGGCGGCCAGCAGGCCAAACACCACCGCGGCAGTGACTCCAGCGGAACAGGCGGTGAATCCGCCCGTGAGAACGCCAAAGAGACCATCTTTCGCCACAGCCTCTTTGACCCCCTTAGCCAGCAGATAGCCAAAGCCCATCAGCGGCACGGTAGCGCCCGCCCCGGCAAAGTCCACCGCGTACTGATAAACCCCCAGTCCCCCCAGCACCACGCCGTTGACCACATAGGCCACCAGAATGCGGGCGGGGGTGAGGCCGGTCTTGTCAATGAGCAGCTGCCCGATGAGGCACAGGGCGCCGCCGAAGAGAAACGCTTTCAAATAGGGGAACAGGGCCTCCATGGTTTGATGCTCCTTTGTTCAGGTGTTCGGGCCCTCCAGGGCCACGGCGTGGCAGATGCCGGGGATAGTCTCCCCCTGTTGGGTGGAGGTGGGGGAGAGTAGGGCCCCGGTGCCGCAGAAGAGAATGCGCTTCCACCGCCCCTGGACGAGGCCGGGGAGAAACAGAGTGGCGAGCACCGCCGCTGAGCAGCCGCACCCCGAGCCGCCGCAGTGGACATCCTGCGTTTCCCGGTCGTAGAGGAGCAGCCCGCAGTCGGTGAGGTTGGGCAGCTCCACCCCGTCCCGGTGGAAAAAGTCCGCCACAATGTCCCGCCCCAGCTCGCCCAGGTCGCCGGTGGCGATGAGGTCGTAGTCGGTGGGCTTTCGCCCGGTCTCCGTCAGGTGGGCGCGGATGGTGTCGTAGGCGGCGGGTGAAGAAGTGAGATTAGCACCATATTGCTCCACAGCCTGCCTAAACTGCCTTTGCTTCTTCCAGCAAATCCATCAGGCGTTGATACTCGTCTTGGTATCGGAATTCAACGGTAATCGTTCCACCCTCATGCACGTAGATCATCTCAATTAATTCCACGATGACTTCTCTAGTCAGCGTGGTAATGTTTTTGTGTTTCATGAAGTGGGTGAGGAACAAGTTTTCGGTGTTGGTACATTCCCTGTATTTCTGAATCTCGGCTTTAATATTTTTGATTGCAGATTCCAACTGGGACAACTGTTGGTCGAACTGAGCTTTAAGAGCCAGATATTCTTCCTTAGTAATCATCCCTGATTTCCAGTCTGGGTAAAGATCCAACTTCATCTGTGAAGTTTTATCGTATTCTTTTTGCTTTGCCGTAAGCATAGAATCCAGACGGTTTGACTTAGATGCAGTTATCTGCTTTGCCTTTACTTTTTCGAGCAGGTCATTCATAGAAACGGCCAGTTCAATTTGCATTTGTATCGTCTTTAGAACGGCCTGATATAGCTTTTCTTCATTGATCGTATGCTTTGTGCAAGCATGTTTATTGGCCTTGCGATAGGTCTGACAATGATAGTAGTGATACGTTTTATATGGCTGCACATGAGTCTTTTTAGCCATAGCTCGGTTGCAATCGGCGCATCTTAAATAACCGCCAAATATGCTAACATGACGAATACCGGGTGTAGTTCGAGTGTCACGCATTAGGAGCTGTTGCACAGTGTCAAAAGTTTCTCGTGGAATAATCGCTTCGTGCGTGTTTTCTACAATGATATGATCTTCCTCGGGAATACTTTCTACTCGATGAATTTTGTAGCTTTTAATGCGGGTTTTGTTCTGAACCATGTCACCAGCATACAGACGATTTCTTAAGACACGTCTGACGGAAGAATCAGGCCAAAGCGAATCATTCATAGCACTTGCGGGATGCCTATAATTAAATCCTAATTGGCGTTTATAGGCGGATGGATTTGGAATACCTAACTCATTCAAATGCTTTGAAATTCCAATGATACTCATACCACCTAAAAACAGTTCAAAAATCAAGCGAACTGTTTGTGCAGCATCTTCGTCAATAATCAGTTTATGATGATCTTGAGGATCTTTCAGGTAGCCATACGATGCAAATGAGCCAATAAATTCCCCACGAGAACGCTTGCGGTCAAGAGAAGCACGGATTTTGTTTGAAATGTCCCGGCAATATTCATCGTTCATAATATTTTTGAACGATACCAATGCGTTGTTGACAGAGGAGGGATCTTTCACACTGTCGATTCTGTCGAGAACTGAAATGAAACGGATATTCAGCATGGGGAAAATCATTTCAAGATACTGTCCAACCAGAATATAATTTCTGCCTAGTCTGGAGAGATCTTTCACGATAATACAATTAACCCGGCCACTTTTAATGTCTGCCATCATTTCCTGAAAAGCAGGTCTATCGAAGTCGGTGCCAGTTTTTCCGTCATCATCGTAGTCACGAACAAAGATAATATCATCCTGTGCGTCAAGATAGTCGTGGGTAATATATTTCTGCGATACGATACTGTCGCTTTCCTCTTTACCGCGGCCTCTCTGGGACTGATGGGGGTGCCCCCTCTGGCGGGCTTCTCCAGCAAGTGGATGCTGGCCACGTCGGCCACGGCTCTGGCCGTTCCCCTGGGCTATCTGGGCGCGGCCGCTCTGGCGGTGTCGGCGGTGCTCACCGCTCTGTATTTGATGGAAATTGTGCTGCTGGCCTTCTTTCCCCGGCAGAGCCGCGCCCTGTCGGTGAAGGTGCCCCGGCGGGCCCGC
>DXDX01000195.1 GCA_019115265.1 Candidatus Flavonifractor merdigallinarum
GGGGGAGTGCAGAGGGGGCAGCGCCCCCTCTGCGCTTTCTTTCCCACCGCTTTCTTTGGCAAAGAAAGCGGTGCTCCCGCCGAGTAGGCGGCCTGTGCGGCGAGCACAAAATCCTCTGTGGCTGGGGCCAGCCGCCCCATTTGCGCTTCCAGACAAAATACCCGCCGCAGGGGTTCTCCTGCGGCGGGCGTCCTGTTTCTCAGGGCTTTGCAGTGTGCTCTGGCTCCTCAGTGTGGTGGTGGGAATGTACCCGGAAAATATTAGAGGGCCGGTTGTCCAAATCGGGGATAAAGAGGTATTTACGGATGATAAAGAGGATGCCGATGGAGATCACCATAATGAGGTTCTCCACGGCGGTGGTATGTTCAATGACCATCTGCCGGGCGATGGCGAAGAGCAGCACCTCCACCACCGAGCTCATATTGTGCCGGCTGAGCATTTTCAAAAACTCAATGCCGATGACCACCGTAAAAGCGGTGGCCAGAAAAGCCTGGAGGGCGTCCGAGTTAGCCGGTTCCGAGGCCATCAGCCCCAGCTCATGGGCTACCGACACCAGAGAGAGGGCAATGGCGGCAATGACAAAGAGGGAGACAATAATCTCCAGAATCTGGGCGACGCGATAGATGGCGTTGGGGATGCGCAGTTTGAGCAGTTCACTGTCCATAGTGCGTTCCTTTCTCCGGTCTATTTGGTGGGAAAGTGCTGCAAAAGACCTTCCACATCGTCCTCTGTGGTGCCAAAGGAGGCCACCAGGCGGATCACCGTCTGTCCTACCTCCGGGCCGGGGCCCCACACCTCAAAGGCGCAGATCTTCTCCAGCTCCGGCAGCAGCTGGTCGGGCAGGATGGGGAAAATCTGGTTGGTGGGGGAGGGGAAGGCGAAAGAGAACCCCTTCTCCGCCAGACCGCTCTGGAGGCGCTGGGCCATGGCGTTGGAGTGGCGGGCCAAATCAAAATACAGCCCATCCGTCAGGAGCGCCTCAAACTGGGCCCCCAGCAGCCAGCCCTTGGCCAGCACCGCCCCCCGCTGCTTTTTGATGCGGAAGAGCCCCTCTGCCAGAGCGGGGTCGGGAATCACCAGAGCCTCCCCCATGAGAGCACCGTTCTTGGTGCCCCCGATGGTAAAGGCGTCGGTGAGGCGGGCCAAATCCGCCACTGTCACATCGCACCCCTCCGACGTGAGGGCGCAGCCCAGCCGGGCCCCGTCCACAAAGAGAAACAGGTGGAGTTTTTGGCACACGGCGGACAGGGCCTCCAGCTCCGCCTTGGTGTACACGCCGCCGGTCTCGGTGGCCTGGGAGATGTAGACCAGACGGGGGAGCACCAGGTGCACATCCTGATAGGTGGGGTAGGCCGCCTCAATCTGCTCGGGGCGGAGCTTTCCGTCCGGCCCGGCGGGGAGGGGGAGGAGCTTGTGTCCGGTGGCCTCCACCGCGCCAGACTCGTGGCCGTTGACGTGTCCGCTGTGGGGGCAGAACACCCCCTCCCAGGGGCGCAGGAAAGCGGCGATGGCGGTGAAATTCACCGAGGTTCCCCCAATGAAGAAGGACACATCCGCCTTGGGGGCCTGAGCCAGCTCCCGGATGAGGGCGGCGGCGTGCTCACAGTGGGGGTCAAAGCCATAGCCGGGGTTGCCCTCGGCGCTGGAGCGGGCCACCGCCTCCAGCACCTGGGGATGGGCGGCAAAGGAGTAGTCGTTGCGGAAGAGATACATGGTATTCAGACCTTTCAGGGCGGTTCGAAATTAGAATTTAAAGGAGTCCTTCAAGCTCACAGAGCGGTTAAAGACCAGATGGCCGGGCTTGGAGTCCTGGTTGTCCACGCAGAAGTACCCCTGACGGAGGAACTGGAAGGAGGCGGGGGCGGCGGCATTGGCCAGACTGGCCTCCACCTTGGCGTTGGGGAGCACCTCCAGAGAGTTGGGGTTCAGGCAGTCCAGGAAATTCTTGTCCCCGGCGTCGGGGTCGGCGTCAGAGAAGAGGTTGTCATAGAGGCGGATTTCCGCGTCCACCGCGGTACCGGCGTCCACCCAGTGGATGGTGGCGCCCTTCACCTTGCGCCCGTCGGCGGGGTCGCCGCCCCGGCTGTTGGGGTCATAGGTGGCGTAAATTTCCGCCACGGTGCCGTCGGGGTTCTTCTTGCAGCCGGTGCACTGGATGAGATAGGCGCCCTTCAGGCGGCACTCGGGGCCGTCAGGGTAGAGGCGCTTGTACTTGGGCACCGGAGTCTCCAGAAAGTCCTCCGCCTCCACATAGATCTCCCGGGAGAAGGTGACCTCGCGGGTGCCGTCCTCCGGGTGGTTGGGGTTGTTTTCCACCTGGAATGTCTCGCTCTGGCCCTCGGGGTAGTTGGTGATGACCAGCTTCACCGGGCGGAGGACCGCCATGCGCCGCTGGGCGGTGTCGTTCAAATCCTCCCGCAGGCAGTGCTCCAGGAAGGCGAACTCCACGGTGGAGGCCGCCTTGCTCACGCCGTTGCGCTCGGAGAAGTTGCGGATGGCCCGGGGGGTGTAGCCACGGCGGCGCAGGCCGCACAGGGTGGGCATGCGGGGATCGTCCCAGCCGGACACCCGGTTCTCCTCCACCAGCTGGCGGAGCTTCCGCTTGCTCATCACGGTGTAGTTGATGCCCAGGCGGGCAAACTCGATCTGACGGGGCTTGGCGGGGACGGGGCAGTTGGCGATCACCCAGTCGTACAGGGGGCGGTGATCCTCAAACTCCAGGGAGCACAGGGAATGGGTGATCCCCTCCAGCGCGTCCTCCAGAGGATGGGCAAAGTCGTACATGGGGTAGATGCACCACTTGTCCCCCTGACGGTGATGGTGCATGTGGTTGATGCGGTAGATGACCGGGTCACGCATGTTGAAGTTGCCGCTGGCAAGGTCAATCTTGGCCCGCAGGGTCATGCGGCCGTTCTCGAACTCACCGGCGCGCATCCGGGCGAACAGGTCCAGGGACTCCTCGATGGGACGGTCCCGGTAGGGAGAGCGGGCGGGGGTATTCACGTCGCCGCGGTACTCCTTGAACTCCTCCGGGGTGAGCTCGCACACGTAGGCCAGCCCCTTCTTGATGAGCTCCACCGCGTACTCGTACATCTTTTCAAAGTAATCCGAGGCAAAATAGAACCGGTCGCCCCAGTCGTAGCCCAGCCAGTGGATATCCTCCTGGATGGCCTCCACGTACTCCACGTCT
>DXDX01000196.1 GCA_019115265.1 Candidatus Flavonifractor merdigallinarum
GCCCCAATAAGGGGCAGAGACCTCCAGTCTTTGCGGTTACCTGTCTTGCATGGCAGTACAACGCTTCCCTCATAGGCAGAAAGCTCCCGCCCAAATGGCACCAGACTGGCGCAATCCCTCCGCAGGGGAACTTTAGCCCGGTTGCGCATTTGGGGGAGTGCAGAGGGGGTTGCCCCCTCTGCGCTTTCTTTCCCACCGCTTTCTTTGGCAAAGAAAGCGGTGCTCCCGCCGAGTAGGCGGCCCGTGCGGCGAGCACAAAAGCCCCCGCGACTGGGGCGGTCGCAACTGGTCAGGACTTGTTTTGTTCCAGCGTGCGTAAATGTGCTTTCAGCACCAGATTGATGTAGCTGGAGAGGGAGCGGTCCTCCGCCTCCGCCAGAGCCTGAATCTGTTCTAACACTGGACTATCCAGGGTTAAACTGACTTTCGTTTTTAACGGTTTCATAGCATCACCGAAAAGACTATAACATTTTAGGCGATAATATATTGACGAATCGGATACTATCGCCTATAATCCTACTCAGGTGATGATAATGCACAGCAACGACTTTGAAGCTGCCTTTTCCAACTTCCTGGACCGCCACGAGTACGACGAGGCCGAAAACTACCTCTTCTCCATGGTCCGCCTGGCCTTTGCCGCCGGCTGGAAGGCCGCAGGCGGCGCGCCCCCGCAGCAGGAGCGCATTTTTGAACTCCTGCCCAACTGCTCCAAACAGACAGCGCCCACGGAATGAGCTCCGCGGGCGCTGTGTTTCGTTATTCGGCGGTTTCCTCTTCCTTCTTGGTGCAGACAATGTTCAGCTCGTCCAGCTGACGCTGATCCACAAAGGAGGGGGCGCCCATCATCAAATCCTGGGCGTTCTTGTTCATGGGGAAGGGGATGATCTCCCGGATGGACTCCTCACCGGCCAGCAGCATGACCATGCGGTCCACACCGGGGGCGATGCCCGCGTGGGGGGGCGCGCCGTAGGTGAACGCGTTGTACATGGCGGGGAACTTGGCCTTTACATCCTCCTCGCCCAGGCGCACCAGCTGGAACGCCTCAATCATGATCTCGGGGTCGTGGTTCCGCACTGCGCCGGAGGACAGCTCCACACCGTTGCACACCAGATCATACTGGAAGGCAGTGATGGTCAGGGGGTCCACCTCGCCGGCCGCCGCCTTCTTCAGAATCTCCAGACCGCCGTTGGGCATGGAGAAGGGGTTGTGGCAGAACTCCAGCTCGCCGGACTCCTCGCCAATCTCGTACATGGGGAAGTCCACAATCCAGCAGAACTCGTACCGCTCCTTGTCCATGTGGTTGGGGCAGAAGTTGCCCAGCTTGGAGCGGAGCACACCGGCGGCCTTTTGGGCGGTGAGCAGTTTCCCGGCGGTGAGGCCCACGAAGCAGTTGGGGGTGAGCCCCAACTTCTCCACCAACTCGGCCTTTTTCTCCTGAAGGAATTTGGCGATGCCGCCCACAATCTCGCCCTTGTCGTCGTAGCGGAACCAGTAGGCCTTCTCGCCGGACTGCACCTCCACATCGGCGCACAGCTTGTCGATCTGCTTGCGGGTGCCCTCAAAGTCCGAGACTACCACGGCCTTGACCACCTTCTCCTCAAAGGGCTGGAAGCCGCAGTCGGCCATCAGGGCAGTGGCGTCCTGTACGGTCAGATCAATGCGCAAATCCGGCTTGTCCGAGCCATAAGTCTCCATGGCGTCCAGATAGGAAATGCGGCGGAAGGGGGCGGTGGAGGCGGTGTTGTAGGTGCCGTACTGGGCGAAGATGGGGGGGAGCACATCCTCCAACACGGCAAACACGTCATCCTGGTCGGCAAAGGCCATCTCCATATCCAGCTGGTAGAACTCGCCGGGGGAGCGGTCGCCCCGGGCGTCCTCGTCCCGGAAGCAGGGGGCAATCTGGAAATACTTATCAAAGCCGGAGGCCATCAGCAGCTGCTTGAACTGCTGGGGCGCCTGGGGCAGAGCGTAGAACTTGCCGGGGTGTTTCCGGCTGGGCACCAGGTAGTCTCTCGCACCCTCGGGAGAAGAGGCGGTGAGAATGGGGGTGGTGATCTCCAGGAAACCGTGGCTGAGCATAGCGGCGCGGAGGGCGGAGACCACATTGCACCGGAGGATGATGTTGTTCTTCACCTCCGGGTTGCGCAGATCCAGATAGCGGTACTTGAGGCGCTGGGTCTCGTCCGCCTCCCGGCTGCGGTTGATGGGGAAGGGAAGCTCATTGTGGCGGCAGCGGCCCAGCACCTTAATCTCGCTGGGGACCACCTCAATGTCGCCAGTGGGCAGCTTGGGGTTCTTGCTGTCCCGCTCCCGCACCACGCCGGTGATCTGGAGAGTGGATTCCTTGTTGAGGGCCTTGATGGTCTTGACCATCTCTTCCGTCTCAGCCACTACCTGCGTGGTGCCGTAGAAGTCCCGGAGCACCAGGAAGCCCAGATTGGCCCCTACCTCGCGGAAGTTCTCCAGAAAACCCGCCAGAGTGACGGTCTGGCCCACATGCTCCATGCGGAGCTCCCCACAGGAGTGGGTGCGGTGGGAATTGCGTACGTTATCCATGAAAATCAACTCCATTGTCAGTTTGTATTGATTGAACCAAAAGCATACCTGTGGCTCAGGAGGGCCAAACGCCGCTCAGCAGTTCCTCTAAAAGGGTGTGGGAGTAGGGGCGATCCACCGGCAGGGTGACACCCAGCGTATCCAAGGTGAGGGCGTTCCCGTCCGGGCCGCAGAACCACACATCCAGACCCTCCGGGTTGGAGGGGGAGAAGGCCATGCGGAGCGTTTCCTGCACACTGTCCAGCAGGGTGAAGGTGAGCTCTTGGGCGTCGTACACGTGAAACTCGTCCTTCTGCGTCTCCGGCGGCCCCACAAAGAGGGAGGAGGTGGAGGAGAAACCCACGGTGATGCCGCCCTTACCCGAAGTGATCAAGGTGGTGTCCAAATTCCAGCCGGTGAGCTGGGCCATCTCTTGCAGAAGGTGGCCCACCAGCGCCTCGGTGTCCTCAGCGGGGTCCAGGTTGGTGTCTCCGGCGGGGAAGGAGCGGAACTGGCCCGACTGGCCCACAAAGAGGGTGTAACTCTGGGTGGTGGCGGGCGCTGTGGTGAGGCGCAGGTCGGTGCGGACAATCCGGGCCACCATAGCGGCGCACTCCGCCCGCGTCAAGGTTTTGTCCGGGGCAAAGGTCCCGGCGCTGTCCAGCCCGGCCAAAATCCCCGCGTTATAAAAGCGCAGCACGTTTGGGTCGCTGCTGTCGGGCAGCGTGGTCACGTTGTGGATGGAGGGGAGCAAATCCTCCGGCACCACCGCGGCCAGCAGGGTGACAAACTCCTGCCGGGTGGCGGTCTTCTCCGGGTCGGGCACCGTCAAATCCAGGTTCTCCAGATAACGGACATAGGAGAAATACCAGGGGAGGGTCTCGCCGGGCCTGGGGCTGGCGATGGGGATGCCTAGGCCGGTGATGGCCTCGTTCATGCGGGCGGCAATGACAGCCACTTCGCCCACCGTGAGAATTTGGTCAGGGGAGAAGGCATGGCCAGTGCCCTGCATCAAACCTACCTCACAGCAGACGCGGGCGGCGTCGGCGTACCAGGCGCCGGTCTCTACGTCGATGAAGCCGGGGTAGGTGTGTTCAGCGGGAAAGGCCTCTTCCGGGGTGAGGGCGGCGGCTCCGCTGGTGAGCAGCGCGGCGGTGAGGGTGAGAGCGGCCAGGGGTTTCCAGAGTTTCATGCGTATCTCCTTATCGGTCCTGGATGGGACAGGCGGCGGGGCGTGCGGCCAATGTGCTGCGGACCAGCTCCACCGCTTCTTCCGAGGTGAGGGTCTGCTGCTCGCCGGTGGCCAGATTTTTCACCGTCACCTTGCCCTGTGCAATTTCATCCTCACCCAGCAGGGCCGCGAAGGGGATGGACAGCTTGTCTGCGTAGGAGAGTTTCTGCTTGAACTTCTTTTTCTCCCCGTGGAGCTGGGCGCGGATGCCCGCCTCCCGCAGGGCAGTGGCAAAGGCAATGGCGGCGGTGAGGTCCTCCGTCATGGGCAGAATCAGCACGTCGGCGGGGGCGGTGAGTACATCGGGGTTCAGATAGCCCTGGTCCTCCAGCACGAAGAACAGACGGGTGAGGCCGATGGAGATACCCACGCCGGGGAGCTGCTTGTTGGTGTAATACTCCGCCAGATTGTCATACCGGCCGCCGGAGCAGATGGAGCCGATCTCCGGGTGGTCCAGCATGGTGGTCTCATAGACGGTGCCGGTGTAGTAGTCCAGGCCCCGGGCGATGGTGAGGTCCACCTGGTAGTGGTCCGCCGGGACACCGAAGGCCGACATATAGTTGACCACGGTGGAGAGCTCCTCCACGCCCTGGTCGAAGAGCTCGTTTTTGCCCTTCAGCTGGTCCAGCGCCCCCATGGGGTCGGAGGTGGAGAGGAGGGCCAGCAGCTGGTCCGCCGTGTCGGCGGGGACGGAGAAGTCGTTTACCAGCAGCTCCTTGACCTTCTCCGGGCCGATTTTCTCCAGCTTGTCAATGGTGCGCATGACATCGCCCGCCTGCTCCTTGAGGCCCAGCAAATCAAAGAGGCCATTGAGCACCTTGCGGTTGTTCACCCGAATCTGGAAGCGCTTGAGCCCCAGGGCGGTGAAGGTCTTGTAGATGATGGAGGGAATCTCCGCCTCATTCAGAATGTCCAGAGAGCCGTCCCCGATGACATCAATGTCGGCCTGATAGAACTCCCGGAAGCGGCCCCGCTGGGCACGCTCGCCCCGGTAGACCTTGCCAATCTGGAAGCGGCGGAAGGGGAAGGTGAGCTCTCCGCTGTGGAGGGCCACATACTTGGCCAGAGGGACGGTGAGGTCAAAGCGCAGGGACAAATCGGTGTCCCCTTTGGTGAAGCGGTAGATCTGCTTTTCCGTCTCACCGCCGCCCTTGGCCAGAAGGACCTCGCTGGCCTCAATGGCGGGGGTGTCCAGGGGGGTGAACCCGTAGAGGGAATAGGTCTTGCGCAGGGTGTCCACCATCCGGTCGAAGAGGACCTGCTGCGGAGGGAGCAGCTCCATAAAACCGGACAGGGTACGGGGTTTGATGCGTTCCATGTGAAATCTCTCCTTTGTGGAAGGATATGTGGGAGGGGAGTAGGTGGCTCCCAGCCGCAGGGGTTTTTGTCCTCGCCGGACGGGCCGCTTGCTCAGCGGGAGCACCGCTTTCTTTGCCAAAGAAAGCGGTGGGAAAGAAAGCGCAGAGGGGGCGCTGCCCCCTCTGCACTCCCCCCAATGCGCATCCCGGCTTAAGGTCTGCTGCGGTGGGATTGCGCCGGTCTGGTGCCATTTGGGCGGGAGCTTTCTGCCTATGAGGGGAGTGTTGTACTGCCATACAAGACAGGTAGCCGCAAACACTCCCGCCGCTGCGGCGCAGTTTATCCCAAACGCTCCAGCCTGACCGGGCATTGCATTGGACAAAAAAACGCTTTCGTCCCACTGTGTATGGGACGAAAGCGTCTGCTTCCGTGGTGCCACCCATGTTCGGCGGAGCCTTTGCCCGCCCTCTGGCCTTCTGTTGCGGGAAGGGGACCGCGCCCGTCTCCGGGCCCGCTGGTAGAGCTGTCTCCCGTGTTCCTTGCCGTAAGCGCGCTTTCAGCTCCAGGGCGCGCCTCTCTGTCCGGCGGTGTCCGCGGTACCTGCCCCGTCGTGGCGGTTCTGTCTTTAGATAGTATCCCAAAGAGGGGCAAAAGTCAACCAAAAAAGGGGAAGAATCAGGCGGTGAAGGGTTTGGTCTTGGGGTTGATGATGTCGCGCCAGTCCAAATCGCCCCGCTCCAGACCGTGAATGAGCATCTCCGCTGTGGCCACATTGGTGGCAAAGGGGATGTTATAGGTGTCGCACAGGCGGGTGATGTAAGTCAGGTCCTTGTCGACCTCCTCCGCCTGGGGGTCGGAGAAGAAGAGCACCATGTCAATCTCGTTGTAGGCGATGCGGGCGCCAATCTGCTGGCTGCCCCCGTGTTCGTGGGAGAGGAAGAGATTGACGTGCAGGCCGGTGGCCTCCGCTACCAGCTTGCCTGTGGTGTTGGTGGCACAGACGGTGTGTTTGGACAGGATGCCGCAGTAGGCAATGCAGAACTGGACCATCAGCTCTTTCTTGCGGTCGTGGCTCATGAGGGCAATGTTCATAGTGAAAGACTCCTCTCTTGGGTGACCCAAGTGGAATAGGGAAACACGCGTTACCGCAGGTGCATCAGGGGGACACGTTCCCCCTCCAGACGGCGGGCGATGTTGAGGTAGGCCCGGGCGGCGCCGTAGCGGGCCATGAGAATCAGGGGTTCCCCTCGGTTGGCGGCCAGCATGACTTGGGGGTCCTCCGGCACAATGCCCAGCAGGGGAAGTCCGGCGGTGTCCATGGCGTCGTCAATGGTGGTGTGCAGCTGCCGCAGCAGCTTGGGCTGCAGGCGGTTGACCACCAGATGGATATGCCGCAGGGTGCGGGTCAGCTCCCCCACGGTGCGCTGTGCGTCCCGCAGGGCGGAGGCGTCGGTGGTGGAGACCACAATGGCCCGGTCCGCGCCGCACACTGACATGCGAAAACCGCCCCCCAGTCCCGCGGGGGCGTCCATGAGAATATAGTCGTAGTGCTGCTTGGCCTCCTCCAGAAAGGTGCGCAGGGCCTCCTCGGTGATGACATCCCGGGGCATGGTCAGCGGCGCGGTGAGCAGGTAGAGTCCCTGAATGACCGGGTGAGGCATGGCGGCCTTTTCCAGCGTAGTCCGCCCCGAGAGAACGTCGGTAAAATCCATCAGGGTCCGGTCGCTCATCCCCAGTGTCAAATCCAGGTTGCGCAGACCCACGTCCATATCCACACACAGGACCCGCCGCCCCAGAGCGGCCAGGCAGGAGGCTACCCCGCCGGTCAGTGAGGTCTTTCCCGTCCCCCCCTTGCCGGAGGTGATGGCAATGGCTGTTGACATAGTTGCCTCCCGACTGCTGTCAGTCTACTTTATCACGGATTTGGAAGAAATACAATGGTAAAATGCTTAGTTTTTGTGCAATGTATGTAAATGAATTCTGTCTCAATGGCATGTGCAAGGGGCTACTTCCCTGAAATGGGGGATTTTTGTATCTTTGCCCACCGTCTGGGGTAGCCCTTGGGAGTGGGGCGGAGTTTTTCCACCGTGACCAGACGGTGTGTGACCTGAGTACCGGGAATGGTGTAGTCGCTGTGGGGGCGCAGGACGCCGCCCAAAAGGCGGATGCCGCTCTCCGCCCGGGTGAGCTCCTCGCCGCAGTCCACCGACTTCATGGCCAGGAAGCGGCCCCCCACTTTAACATAGGGGAGGCACAGCTCACTGAGCAGCTCCAGGGAGGCGACAGCCCGGGCGGTGGCCAAATCAAAGCTGTCCCGCCAGCCGGGGCGGAGGGCCTGTTCCTCAGCCCGGGCGTGGAGGGTCTCCACCCCGGTGAGGCCCAGGGTTTCGGCCACCTCGCTGAGCCAGTCCAGGCGCTTATTCAGGCTGTCCAGCAGCACCACCTCCAGAGAGGGGACCAGGATTTTCAGCACCAGGCCGGGAAAGCCCGCACCGGTGCCCACGTCAATGAGGCGTTTCTCGTGGAACTCTCCATAGTTCAGAAGGGCGGCGCAGTCCAGCATGTGGAGCTTTACCACCTGGTCGGGGTCGGTGATGGCGGTGAGGTTCATCACCTGATTTTTCTCCAGCAGAAGCTGTCCATACCGGGCCAGCTGGGCGGGGGCCTGGGGGGGCACCTGGTCCAGCAGATTCAGCGCGGTCAGGCCGCTGACAATGGCTTCTTCCATCTTTAACCTCCTAGAGCGCCCACCAGGGCGATGACCCCGGTGACCAAATTCACGGCGCAGGCGATGGCCGCCAGCACGCCCAGTACCAGCAGGGGAGTGCGGTGCTCTTCCCGGCTGCGCAGGAAGCACACCGCCGCCAGCCCCCCGCAGGCGGGGAAGAGCAGGATGCCCGGAATGCCGTGGAGCGGCTCCCCGGTGGCCAGATTGTAGGTGGTGAGGAGCACCAGAATCACCATATACACAATGCCCATCCAGGCCAGCGCCCGCTTCACCGGGGAGGCGGGGGTGTAGGAGGGGCGGGGGTCATCCTGGGGCTCCTGGGGCGGGTTGGGTCGTTCAGACATTAGGTGTGTCTCCTTCCGCCGGTCTTGCCAGCTGTGGAGCGGGACGGATAAAGGGGCGGCGGAAAACCGTCGCCCCTTCACCCGTCACCGCATGGTGCTTACTTCTTGGGGACCAGGAGCTCCTTGCCGCCCATGTAGGGCTGGAGCACCTTGGGCACTTTCACGGTGCCGTCGGGCTGGAGGTTGTTTTCCAGCAGGGCAATGAGCATCCGGGGGGGCGCCACACAGGTGTTGTTCAGGGTGTGGGCCAGATAGGTCTTGCCGTCCTCGCCCCGGTAGCGGATTTTCAGGCGGCGGGCCTGGGCGTCGCCCAGGTTGGAGCAGGAGCACACCTCAAAGTACTTCTGCTGGCGGGGGGACCAGGCCTCAATGTCGCAGCTCTTCACCTTCAAATCAGCCAGGTCGCCGGAGCAGCACTCCAGCTGACGCACGGGGATATCAAAGTTGCGGAAGAGCTCCACCGAGTAGCGCCACAGCTTCTCATACCAGTCCATGGACTCCTCAGGCTTACAGACTACGATCATCTCCTGCTTCTCAAACTGGTGGATGCGATACACGCCGCGCTCCTCAATGCCGTGGGAGCCCTTCTCCTTGCGGAAGCAGGGGGAGTAGGAGGTGAGGGTCTGGGGCAGTTTTTCAAGGGGGATGATCTGGTCAATGAAGCGGCCAATCATGGAGTGCTCGCTGGTGCCGATGAGGTAGAGGTCCTCGCCCTCGATCTTGTACATCATGCCGTCCATGTCGGTCTGGCTCATGACGCCCTCCACCACGTTGCCGTGGATCATGAAGGGGGGGATGCAGTAGGTGAAGCCCTTGTCAATCATGAAATCCCGGCCATAGGCCAGCACCGCCTCATGGAGACGGGCGATGTCCCCCAGCAGGTAGTAGAAGCCAGAGCCGGACACCCGGCCGGCGGCGTCCAAATCAATGCCGTCAAAGGACTCCATAATGTCGGTGTGGTAGGGGATGGGGAAGTCGGGCACCACCGCCTCCCCGAAGCGCTGCACCTCCACATTGGCGGAGTCATCGGGGCCGATGGGCACCGAGGAGTCAATGATCTGGGGGATGACCAGCATAATCTTGCGGATCTCCTGGGCCAGCTCGGTCTCCCGGCCCTCCAGATAGGCCAGACGGTCCGCGTCTGCCTTGACCTCCGCCTTGAGGGCCTCCGCCTCAGCCAGCTTGGAGGGGTCCTTTTTGGACTGGCCCATCAGCACGCCCACCTGCTTGCTCTTGGTGTTGCGGGCGGTGCGCAAATCCTGGGCCTCCTGGATGGTGGCGCGGTTCTCCGCATCCAGCTCCAGCACCTTGTCCACCAGGGGGAGCTTCTCGTCCTGGAATTTCTTCTTGATGTTTTCTTTGACCGCTTCGGGGTTCTCGCGGATGAATCGAATGTCCAACATGGTGTTACACCTCATTTAAAATTTGGTTGGGGCTCAGTTGAGCCACTCTTTCAGATCGCGCCAGGCTTGGAGAGGGTTGTACACCTCCAGCCATGCGGCGTCGTTGTTCTGTTCCACAAAGGTCTGGAGGGTGGCTTCCACCTGCGCCTGATCAATGGAGGCCAGATAGCTGCGGCAGGCGTCCATTTCCCGCTGGTTGTACAGGGCCCGCAGATGGTTGAGACTGTCCAGGGCCTTTACCACATCCTCGGATGCATTGAGCTGTACCTGAAGCTGGGTGGATTGCTCTTTGGCGTCCTCCAGCTCCTGTTCCAGCTGGGCCACCTGGTCCTTCAAATCCTCGTTCTCCTGGAGCATATTGTCCAGGGACTGGACCGCCGAGTTGGAGGACTGCTGGAGGGTGTTGTATGCCTCCTTGCTGGCCCGCTGCTGCATGAAGTAGGAGAGCAGCAGCAGCAGAAAGGCGGCGGCAAAGAGAATCACCAGATAGATGAGGACCGAGTTTTTCTTGCCGGGGCTGGCGTGTTCCGCCTCGTGCTGGAGGGCGCTGCGCTGGTTCTGTTCGGAATCGTGGCTCACAGTGTCTCTCCCTTCTCACCAGAGGGCAGATGCTCCAGCGTCTCCAAGAGGAGATTCAGGTCCTCGGTATTGTAGTATTCCAATTCAATTTTCCCTTTCTTCTTGCCGTGGACAATGGTCACTTTTCGGCCAAAGCGGTTGGAAAGATCCTGTTCCGCTGAGCGCAGGTAGATGGAGTAGTCGGGGGCGCTGTCCGTCTGGACCAGCTCCTCCGCCTGGTCCTGCTGGGCGGAGAGGCGCTTGGCCAGAGCTTCGGTCTGACGCACCGAGAGGCCGTCGTGCACCACCTTCTGGGCCAGCTTTTTCTGCAAATCCCCAGAGGGGGCGGAGAGAATCGCCCGGGCGTGACCGGCGGAGAGCTGCCCCTCCTCCAACAACTGACGCACCGCGTCGGGCAGGGCCAGCAGGCGCAGCGCGTTGGCCACGGCGGGGCGGGATTTGCCCACCCGCTGGGCCACTTCCTCCTGGGTGAGGCCGTAGTCCTCCATCAGGACCTGGAAACCGGAGGCCTCTTCCACCGGGTTCAAGTCCTCCCGCTGGAGGTTTTCAATGAGCGCCAGCTCCATAACGGTGCGGTCGTCCGCCTCAATGATGACGGCGGGCACCTCCCGCAGGCCGGCCAGCTTGGCCGCCCGCCAGCGCCGCTCCCCGGCGATGATCTGATAGTAGCCAGAGGACAACCGCCGGACTGTGAGGGGCTGGATGATGCCGTGTGTGCGGATGGAGTCGGCCAAATCGGCCAGGCTCTCCTCGTCAAAGCGCTTGCGGGGCTGCTTCAGACCGGGCTGCACCTCTGAGATGGGGAGAGACAGGGAACCGCCCTCCTGGCTTTGGAGGGCGTCGTCCCCCAGGAGGGCGCTGAGACCGCGGCCCAGGCCCCGGTCCTTGTTGGATGCCATAGACTCAGTCCTTTCTGGTTGGAGTATCGCCGTTTTGCTCCAGGAACTCCCGGGCCAGGGCGTCATAGGCCTCGGCGCCCCGGGAGAAATTGTCATAGGCCAGGATTGGTTTGCCGTGGCTGGGCGCCTCGGAGAGGCGCACGTTGCGGGGAATGACTGTGGCGTAGACCTGGCCGGGGAAGTGGCGCTTGACCTCCTCGGCCACCTGGAGAGAGAGATTGGTGCGGCCATCGTACATGGTCAGCACCACACCCTCCATGGAGATTTGAGGGTTGAGGGCGCGCTTGACAATGCGCACCGTGGAGAGCAAATCGCTGAGGCCCTCCAGAGCGTAATATTCGCACTGGACTGGCACCAGAATGGACTGGGCGGCGCACAGGGCGTTGAGGGTCAGCAGCTCCAGAGAGGGCGGACAGTCAATGAAGATGTAGTCGTACCGCCCCTCCACTTTGGCCAGGGCGTCCCGCAGCCGGTATTCCCGGTGGTCCAGTCCAATCATCTCAATGGTGGCTCCGGCCAGCGCCTTGTTGGAGGGGACCACGTCGGCATAGGGGGTGGTGACGATGGCCCGGGCGATGTCCGCATCGTTGAGGAGGACATCGTAGATATTGGGAGAGGCGGACACCTTGTCCACCCCAAAGCCGGAGGTGGTGTTGGCCTGGGGGTCAAAGTCGCAGACCAGGACCCGACTGCCCAGCGTTTGCAAAGCGGCGGCCAAATTGACACAGGTGGTGGTTTTTCCCACGCCGCCCTTTTGATTGACGATTGCAATGGTTTTTGCCATACTGTACCTACCTTTTTCGTCCCCCGGTTGAACCAAACGTTCCCCGCCCGGAGGGAGTGCGCGGCCACCGGCCGCACGGATGAGATCGGCGCATTTTTTAAGAACCGTCTTTATTATAATGCGCCGAAAGAGGTAATTCAACAGCAATTCCAAAAACCAAGAAAGAAACCCGGTTGTTTCACGTGAAACGTCAAACAACCGGGGCCGGAAAAGATGTGGAACAGGGAATCGTATGTTTCACGTGAAACAGTCAGCTGGATTTTCTACCCTTGGGAATGCGGATGGTCAGCAAAATGGAGTCGTCGGTGTCCTTGCGGTCGCAGTCCGCATTGACTCCGGCGCTTTTCATCAGCGACAGCCCCTTGGTCACGGAGTTGAGGAAGAAGCGCACATCCTTTAATAAAAAGACCGGCGCTTTCCGCGGGCGCTCCGGCGGGTGGAGCAAACTCTCCACATAGGCCTCGGTCCGGGCCACTGTGAGAGCCTGGTCCACAATGGCCTGGGCGGCCTGCCGCTGCTGTTCCTCGCTCTCCAGGCGGAGCAGCGCCCGGGCGTGGCGCTCGGTAAAGTGGTGCTCCCGCAGCAGGGCAAGCACATCGGGGGGGAGCTTCAACAGGCGCAGCTTGTTGGCCACTGCCGACTGGGACTTGCCAATGCGCCGGGCGGCCTCCTCCTGGGAGAGGTGAAAGGTGCGGATGAGCTTGGCCAGGGCAGCGGCCTCCTCTACAAAGTCCAAATCCCGCCGCTGGAGATTTTCAATGAGGGCCAACAGCGAGGAGGACTCGTCATCCGCCTGGACTAAGATACAGGGGACTTCGGTGAGGCCGGCCAGCTTGGCGGCCCGAAGGCGGCGCTCACCGGAGATGAGCTCATAGCCGGCGGCGGTCTTGCGCACCGAGAGGGGCTGCAAAATGCCGTAGAGGCGGATGCTGGCCGCCAGCTCCTCCAGGCCGTCAGGGCAAAAGGTGTGCCGGGGCTGGTTGGGATTGGGTGTCATGGATGCGATGGGGAGAAAGAGGACGCGCGTGCTCTCGAAGAGCCCCTTCCTGCGCTGGAGTACCATGAAAGCTCCCTCCTGTCTGGAGTAAATTGATAACCATATTTTACCACAGAGCGAAGCAAAGCTATGGGAAGGGTGTCGAGTGGGAAATATTTCCTTTTCGGCGGCCGCCGCCGGACCGCCCAGAACGGGGAAAATGATGTAAAGTAGAAAAGCTTGTCGGAATTCCACTCCACCAATTTTGGGGAGTGCGCGCTGTCCTTACGCCCCAGGTTCCGCCGGGCGTGGGGCGTACTTCTGATGTTTATTATATGTGTCCTCTGTATCCAAAAGTTGTCGCTATCCGCCCACCCGCCCCTGGAGGTGTGGGACAGCTTTCATCAAAACATGCGGTGCGGAGTTTCGACGCAAACAAATAAAAAGCGACACCGGACGCCTGCTCCTGACGTCCGGTGTCGCTTTTAGGAAAGAGGATACAATGAAATGAAAAGAAACTGTCTCTTGCAAGAATTATGATAACCGAGAGTTGTTAACAAACCAAGCCAAAGCTGTTACAAGAGTTTTAAATTTTCCACAGGACGAAAAATTTTTGTGGAAAACAAATGGGACGGCGCAGTACGCCGTCCCACTTGCTTGAGAATTGGAGGATAGAATGAAAAAGAAGACTTGACTCTTACGGGAAGAATCGTAACAAACGCATGTTACAAAATTACGCATAAGATGTTACGAATCCATGAATTTCAGCGGTTTTTTCTCCGGCGCTCCCGGAGAGCCTGGAAAAAAGCCTGGAGGAGCTGGGTGCTCTCCTCCTCCAAGAGACCGGCGTGGACCTGGGGGTGGTGGTTGAAAGGTTGTTGAAACAAATCCACCACGGAACCGCAGCACCCCGCCTTGGGGTCGGCAGCGCCGTACCACACCTGGGGAATGCGGGCGTTGATGATCCCCCCAGCGCACATGGGGCAGGGTTCTAAGGTGACATAGAGGGTGGCCTTGTGGAGCCGCCAGCCCCCCAGCACCGCGTTGGCCTGGGCAATGGCCTCCAGCTCCGCGTGGGCCAGCGCCCGGCGGTCCTGCTCCCGGCGGTTGCGTCCACGGCCCACCACCCGGCCATCCTCCCAGACAATGACGCAGCCCACCGGCACCTCGCCCTCCTCCAGGGCCTCCCGGGCCAAATCCAAGGCCTGACGCATGTATTCCTCGTGGCTGAGCATGGCGTAACTTCCCTCCTTGTGGATGTGGAATAAGCATACCCGCTTTTTCCCCACAGTGCAACAGAAAACTCTGCGGTTTGAAAAAAGGATGGCGTGAATGCCGGGGCTATGGTATAATAAAATTTACTGAGTCCGCCCCAAGTCTATGGGGTGTGAGGTTGGCAAAACAAACAGGATACGCCCGGCTTTGTCCCGGGAAATCAGACGAGGGGGCATATGCCGTGGATATGTGGGAGAAGCTGGAGCTGGACCCGGAGCGGGTTCGGGCGGTGACCCTGGTGGGAGGCGGCGGCAAGAGCAGTACCATGTACGCTCTGGCAAGAGCGGCCCGGGACCGGGGCAAGACAGTTATTGTCACCACCAGTACCCATATTCTGCCCCATCCGGGCATCTTTCTCACCGATAATCCCCAACCCGACCACCTGCGCGCCTGTCTGGCCACCCATGGCGTCATTACCCTGGGCACTCTGGGCCGGGCAGACAAGCTGTGCGGCACAGGGGAGATTGGGGTGTGTAAAGAGGTGGCGGATGTGGTCCTCATTGAGGGAGATGGCGCCCGGGTGAAACCCTTGAAAGTCCCTGCCGACCATGAGCCGGTCATCCCGCCGGAGAGCGACGGAGTCATTGCGGTGGCGGGTCTGGACGCCCTGGGGCAGCCCATTGGAGATATCTGTCACCGGCCAGAGCAGGTGGCCACCTTTTTGGGGAAGTCCCTGGAAGAGAGCATCACCGAGGCGGACATCGCCGCCATTCTGGCCAGTCCCCGGGGCGGGCGCAAGTGCGTGAAAGAGGGGATGGCCTTCCGCTGCCTCCTCAATAAGGCGGACACTCCCGCGCTGGAGGCCCAGGGCCAAGTGGTGGCGCGGCTGCTGGCCCAAAAGGGGATACGGGCTTATTTGAATCACTATATACAGGAGGAGCGAGGAGGAGCATGCTGGTTTTAATCAAAGGCGCCGGGGACCTGGCCACAGGGGTGGCGGTCCGGCTGTATCGGTCCCGGTTTCGTCTCGTCATGACCGAGATTGCACAGCCTACGGCGGTGCGCCGGACGGTGGCCTTTTGTCAGTGTATTTACGACGGCGCGGTCCAGGTGGAGGGCATTACCGCCCGCCGGGTGGAGCGCCCGGAGGAAGTGGAGGAGTGCTGGGCGCGGGGGGAGATCCCCGTGCTGGTGGACCCCCAGTGTACCATTCGGGAGCGGTTCCCCTTTGACGCAGAGGTGGACGCCATTCTGGCCAAGCGCAATTTGAATACCCGGATAGACGACGCCCCCATCGTGGTGGCGTTGGGGCCTGGCTTTACCGCCGGGGTGGACTGCCACGCGGTAGTGGAAACCAAGCGGGGCCACTATCTGGGCCGAGTGCTCACCCAGGGCAGCGCCATCCCCAACACCGGCGTGCCCGGCGATGTGGGGGGTTATACCACCCAGCGGATTATTCGGGCCTGCCGGGATGGGGTGTTTCAGCCCGCCGTGTCCATCGGGGACACGGTGGCAGAGGGGGACACGGTGGCCTATGTGGATGGTCAGCCGGTCTATGCCCAGATGCCCGGCATTGTGCGGGGGATGCTCCCCGCGGGGCTACAAGTCACACAGGGGATGAAGTCGGGGGACATCGACCCCAGGTGTGAGCGGGACCACTGTTTTACCGTCTCGGACAAGGCGCGGGCCATCGGCGGGGGCGTGCTGGAGGCCCTCTTGATGCTGGGCATTCTGGACCAGAAGTAAGGACACCGCCCCGGGAGCTGGAAGGCCCGGGGGAGAAAGGAAACGGATATGGAGCGACTGATTTTATGCGGCGGGGGCCATGTGTCCCTGGAGGTGGCGTACATGGCCTGCCACCTGGAATTTGAAGTGGTGGTCATTGACGACCGCCCGGAGTTTGCCAATGAGACGCGCTTTCCCATGGCCGCTCAGGTGCTGTGTATGCCCTTCCTGGAGGCGCTGGACACCTTGGGCAGCCGGGAGGATGACTACTATGTTATCCTCACACGGGGCCACGCCTTTGACGGGGCGTGTTTAGCCAAGGTGCTGGAAGGGGATTATGCCTATGTGGGCATGATTGGCAGCAAAATTAAAGTGGCCGCTGTGATGAAGCATATGAAGGAGCTGGGTTTCTCCGCCAATGTGCTGGCGGGGGTCCACTCGCCGGTGGGTCTCCAGATCGGGGCGCAGACCCCGGCGGAGATTGCGGTGTCCATCTTGGGCGAGGTGATTCAGGAGCGGGCCCGCAAGGGCCCTGGCACGCCGCCGCCCCCCAGCGAGGCGGGAGTGCTGTGCACCATCACCCGCAAGAGCGGGTCCGCCCCCCGTGGGGTGGGCACCTGGATGCTGGTCAAGCCCGATGGCAGCTGTGTGGGCACCATTGGCGGCGGCGCGGTGGAGTACCAGGCTAAGCTGGACGCCTTGGAGATGATCCGCACCGGCCAAAAGACCGACCACAAGCTCTACGATTTGTCCCACGCCGCTGCGGAGCTGGGCATGGTGTGCGGCGGAAAAATTGAAGTGGATTTTACCAACCGAAAGGAGAAGTAACATGAAGGAAATTCTGATGTTTGTGCAGGACGGCTGCCCCCACTGCAAGCGGGCCCTCAAGTGGCATGAGGTGCTCACCGAGAAATTCCACCCGGAGTGGAAGAATGTGCCCATCCGCATGGTGGACGAGAATGTGGAGAAGGAGTATGCGGAGTCCTTTGACTACTACTATGTGCCCACCTACTATGTGGACGGCGTGAAAATCCACGAGGGGCCGGTCACCCAGCAGGACGTGGAAAAGGTGTTCGCAGCGGCTCTGGAGAACTGAGCACACAGTCTGATTGCAAGGAAACAGCGGCATGGAGCTGGTCTCCATGCCGCTGTCATGTCTTTGTATAGGGTTCTTTTACATCCGTTCGGCCCAAAATGTAGTCTACACTGACCTGGTAAAAATCCGCCAGAGCACAGAGTACATGGGGCGGAATCATACGCTGTCCGCTTTCATAGTAAGCATAGGTCCTCTGCGGTACGTTGATTGCGTTGCCAATTTGAACCTGCGTTAGGTCGCAATCTTCCCGCAGGTCGCGGATTCTTGGGTAATGTTCCATTCTACTCACCAGAGCCAGTATAGTTTAGAATAAATTGTTCTATTGATATATTGAACATATTGTTCTAAACTATACGGGCAAGGGGTGAGGAGATGCCGGATTATAAAGAGATGTATCTAACTTTGTGCCGTGCTACGGAATAAGCGATGAATACCCTGATTATGGCTCAACGAAAATGTGAGGAACTGTACATGGATGCTCCACAGGGAACATTGACTATCCTACCTCAAAATCAGGAAACAGAGAAGTAATATGTTGTAGAATTGCGAATTCTACCGGTGATGGAGGGCCTCCCCCACGCAGGGGGAAGGCTTGTGCTCGCCGCGCGAGCCGCTTACTCAGCGGGAGCACCGCTTTCTTTGCAAAGAAAGCGGTGGGAAAGAAAGCGCAGAGGGGGGATACCCCCCTCTGCACTCCCCCCAATGCGCAGCCGGGTTTAATTTCTGCTGTGGAGGGATTGCGCCGGTACGGTGCCATTTGAACCAGGCTTTCTGCCTATGAGGGAAGCGTTGTACTGCCATGCAAGACAGGTGGCGTCTATATCTGACTCAGTGCCACAGAAAAGGCTATCATATCGCACCTACAAATGGGGCGGCCCCCTAAAAAGGCCGCCCTTTTGGAGGGGAGTGGAGAGGGGAACGAGAAGTTCCCCTCTCCGCCTTTTCTTTCCCCGGTTTCTTTTCCGCGAAAAGAAATCGGGCGCTACCCGCGCA
>DXDX01000197.1 GCA_019115265.1 Candidatus Flavonifractor merdigallinarum
ATGATATCTCTCATTACTCTTGCGATCATTTCGGTTGTGCTCGCCATACCTCTTTTTCAGTCAGTCTTTCAAGAGCCGATGATTGGCACACTAAAAGGGCCGGAATATGAAGTGATAGAAATAGATGGGGTTCGTTATGTGGAAAATTCGGACCATGCATTTTCAAGTGCCGATCGTGGGGAATATTTGGGTTCGGTGACGAATGGAACTATCACCATGCGTGTGTTTTCCGTAAAGGGAGATGACAGCAAAACGTTTATTTACGCTCTTTGGGACTGGGAGGGAGCTTTCTATGTCCGAGAGGATTAAACGTTTTTGGGGTGTGATAGAGCGGGTCTGTTGTAAAAATGAATTTTGAACAATATTCTCGACAAAAAGCGAGTAAAATCCACCGGAAGGCGGGTTTTACTCGCTTTTTTCATGCAAAAATACCGGACGACACCTGCGCTGGGTGTCTGTGCAGCAATCACACTTTTTCACCCCAGAGCGGAGAGCTGCTGGGCCAGTACTGCCATCAGCGGCAGAGTGAGGATGGACAGCACGGTGGACAGGCTCACCAGCTGGGCCGCGGTGGCGGTGTCCCGCCCGAAGCGCTGGGCAAACATGGAGGTGCTTCCCGCCGAGGGGGCGCCGCTGAGGATGACCATGGTGCAGTAGAGCAGAGTGCTCAGGTGGAAGGGGAGGAGAACCAGGGCGGTAAAGAAGGGGAGCACCACCAGGCGCATGGCGGACGCGGTATAGAGCCGGAGCTGGCGCAGGGTGGCAGGTAAATCCACCGCCGACATCTGCGCTCCGATGACCACCATAGCCAGGGGGGTGTTCAGGTCGGCCACGAAGCCCACCGCGGTCTGAATACTCCCCGGCAGGCGCAGACCAAAGAGGAGACAGGGCAGCCCCAGCACCAGAGAGACCGTGCCGGGGTTGAGGACCGCCCGCACAGGGGAGAGGGCCTTCCGCCCGCCCATCAGGAGGACGCCGTGAATCCAGGAGTAGACGTTAAAGACCACCATCGTCAGCACCGCGTAGATGCGGGCCTCACTGCCCAGCACCGCCTCCGCCAGCGGCAGACCCATAAAACCCACATTGCCGTAGATGGCGCCAAACTGGAGCGGGGCCCGGGTATCCAGAGGCGCGGTGCGGGCCAGCGGAATGGCAAAGAGGCTGTAACAGAGGTAGAGCCCAATCATGAGAAACAGGGCCAGTCCCAGCTCCCGCAGCAGGCTGTCCTCCAGGTGGACCTGCATGGTGTCCACAATGACGCAGGGTGTGACAATGTAGAGGAGGAGGAAGGTGAACTGGGCGCAGCCCTCCCGGTCAATCCGGCCCATACGACCCAGAACATAGCCCACAGCCATCAGGAGAAAGAGGGTGATGACCTGGCTCACAACGGTGAGAAAATAGTTCAGCATGGGGTTTGGTACACTTCCTGTTGCACACTGGGGTCAGCGCTGGTATTCAAATTCCAAGTTGTAGAGAGAGACGGTGTCCCCATCCTGGATGCCCATAGCCTCCAGCTGTTCATAGAGTCCGGATTGCCGGAGCATCTTGTCAAACCAGCTCCGGGACTCAAAGTCCCCAAAGTTGGTGTTGGCCATCAGGCGCTGGAGCCAGGGGCCCTCCACAATCCAGGTGTCCTCCTCGTGCCGGATGTCCAGCGGGGCGCTGGTGTCAATGGCGGCGGGGCGGTCCACATAGGTGGGCTCATACACGGTAATGGGGGGCAGGTTCTCCAGCTCCCGGGCGGCGGCGAACATCAGCTCCCGGGTGCCCTGGTGGGCGGCGGCGGAAATCTCATAAAAGGGCATCCCCAGCGCCTCCACATGGGCTTTGAGGGCCTCCAGCGGAGCGCGGTCCTCCACAATGTCGGCCTTGTTCCCCGCTACAATCATCCGGCGGGAAGCCAGAGCGGGGGAGTACTCCTTCAGCTCGGCCTGGATGGCCTCAAAATCCGCCACCGGGTCCCGGCCCTCACAGCCGGACACGTCCACCACATGGATGAGCAGGCGGCAGCGGTCGATATGGCGCAGAAAGTCGTGGCCCAGACCGGCCCCCTCGCTGGCCCCCTCAATGATGCCGGGGATGTCGGCCAGCACGAAGGACACCCCCTCGTCCACATACACTACCCCCAGGTTGGGGAAGAGGGTAGTGAAGTGGTAGTTGGCGATTTTGGGCTGGGCCTTGGACACCACGCTCAGCAGGGTGGACTTGCCCACATTGGGGAAGCCCACCAGACCCACGTCGGCCAGGAGCTTGAGCTCCAGCACCACCTCACGGGTGCGGCCAGGCAGCCCGGCCTTGGCGAAGCTGGGCACCTGGCGGGTGGGGGTGGCGAAGTGCTTGTTGCCCCAGCCGCCGTTGCCCCCCCGGCAGAGCACAAAAGGCTCGTCGGTGGACATGTCGCAGATAATCTCGTTGGTCTCCGCGTCCCGCACCACCGTGCCCAGGGGGACCCGGATGACGCAGTCCTCCCCGTCCTTGCCGGTGCAGCGCTTTCCCGAGCCGTCCATGCCGCTGCCGGCGGTGTACTTGCGCTTGTAGCGGAAATCCATGAGGGTGGACATGTGGCGGTCCACCTTCAGAATCACGTCGCCCCCCCGGCCACCGTCGCCGCCGTCCGGGCCGCCGGCGGCCACATACTTTTCCCGGTGGAAGGCCACCGCGCCGTTGCCGCCGTCCCCCGAGCGGACGGTAATTTTTGCCGTGTCAATAAACTGTGCCATGAAAAACCTCCCTTGGTTCGGCGAAAGGAAAGGCGGTGGAGCGCAATGTCTCCATCGCCACGGTTATTTTGTCCAATATTGCGCTAGTTACCAAAAATATAGCATGTTTTTACCCCCTTGACAAGAGAAAAACTGCCATATTCTCCCCCACAGAGCCCCATCCTTTCCGGTATTCCGGCTAGGACGGAGCGCCGGGCGCCTCCGGGCACAGGGGGAGGGAGATGACAAAGCTGGTGAAGCGGCCATTGGACTCGGCCCGAATGGTGCCGCCGTGGCGCTCCATAATCTCCTTGGCGATGGCCAGCCCCAGCCCCGCCCCGCCGGTGCGGGAGGAGCGGGCGGCGTCCAGGCGGTAGAACTTTTCAAAAATATGGGCCAGCTCCCCCTCGGGAATTTCCAGCCCCTCATTGGACACAATGACCTCCGCCCGGTCCCCCTCCCGGTGGGCGGAGACGTGGACCACCCCGCCCTCGGTGCTGTAATGGTGGGCGTTGCGCAGGACATTGTCAAAGACGCGGGCCAGCTTGTCCGGGTCCCCCCGCACCACCAGATGGGGCTCCAGCTGGGTCTGGCAGGTGAGGCCGCGCTCGGCAAAAATGGGGTAGAACTCGTCGGACAGCTGCTCCAGCAGCATGGTGAGCTGGATGGGCACCATCCCCGCCGGGATGCGGTCCAAATCCATGCGGGTGATGTCGAAAAACTCTCCCAGCAGCTCCTCCAGACGCCGGGCCTTGTCCAGGGCCACGCCGGTAAATTTCGCCCGCTGCTCCTCGGTGAGCCCCCGCTCATCGTGGAGGAGGGTGAGATAGCCCACCACCGAGGTAAGGGGGGTCTTGAGGTCATGGGCCAGAAAGACGGTCAAATCCCGCTGCCGCCGCTCGTTCTCCTTGGCCAGCGCCTCCTTGGCCAGCAGCTGCCGGCGGATGACGTTCAAATCCTGCTCCAGGGGCTGGAGCTCCTTGGGCAGGCGGATTTCCTCCACGGCGGTGTCGGTGAGGGAGTGGGTGGCCCAGCGGATCTCCTCCAGCCAGGTGGTGAAGCGCCCGATGGCCACATAAAAGGCCAGCAGCATCAGCAGCACCAGACCTAAAATGATAAATTCCACCTTGTTGGCCCGGATATACTGTCCATAGGCCTCCTCCGCCACCTCAGTGCTCTGGCCGAAGAGGTGGGTGGCCACCCACACAAAGAGGCGGGGAATGGGGTCCTGGAGCACCCCGTCCACTACCACCTCCAGCACGAACAGGGCCAGCCCACAGGCCACCAGCGCCCCTATAATCACCAGCAGGAGCATTTTCAGCTTCAGGCGGGTATAGCGTTTTTCATACATGCGCGGACCTCCTCTCCCAGGGGAGCATACTGCCCCCATTATAGAGCCCCCCGTTTCCCCTGGCAAGGGGCAGGGGAGAGACCGAACGGTGTTATGTGAGAGAAAGCCCCTTCCTTCCAGGGGTGCGGGCCTTTACTTCCCACTTTCCGATGTGATACAATAATCGTTACCGAATCGGAAAAGGAGGGACGGAGATGGAGGAATTCAAGGAGCTGCGCCAGCGCCTGAGCGAGCAGCGCCCGGTGGAGTGGGAGTCATTCCCCGACATTGGGCTCTACATGGACCAGATCATTTCCTATATGCCGCGCCAGCTCATTCACTATGGAGAGGGAGATTTGCTCACCTCCGCCATGGTCAACAACTATATCAAGGACGGTCTGCTGCCCCGGGCGGAGGGGAAGCGCTACTCCCGCATCCATCTGGCCTACCTCACCGCCATCTGCGTCCTCAAGCAGGTACTGACGGTGAAGGAGGCCAAGCGCCTCATTGCCACCGGAACCCGGCGCAAGCGGGACCCCCAGGAGCTGTACGCCTATTTCTGCCGCCAGCTCTCTGAGGCCCTCACCGAGACGGCCCAGAGTATGCCGGAGGACTGCGAGAAGGAGGATTTGCCCCGTCTGGCCCTGGGGCTGGCCCTGCGCAGCTACGCCGACCGCCTGGCCTGCCAGCGGATTCTGGATATTCTGGCGGAGCAGGACCCCGTGCCGGAAAAGCCCCCCCGCAAGCGGGAGAAAAACAACTGATGGTTCAGGAGGACATTCCTATGTGCGATTATGTGATTCTCACCGACTCATCCGCCGACCTCACTGCCCAGCAGGTCCAGGAGCTGGAGCTGGAGGTTTTGCCCCTCTCCTTTACGCTGGACGGCAAGACCTACCACGACTACCCTGACCGGCGGGAGATGCCGGTAAAGGAGCTGTACGCCGCCCTGCGGGGCGGGAAGGTGGTCACCACCTCGGCGGTAAATGTGGGGGAGTACACCGAGCATCTGGAGCCGTTGCTCCAGGCGGGGAAGGATGTGCTCATTCTGGCCTTCTCCTCCGGCCTCTCCAACACCTATAACGCCTCCCGTCTGGCGGTGGAGGAGCTGAAGGAGAAGTACCCGGAGCGGAAGCTCTACACGGTGGACACCCTCTGCGCCTCCATGGGGCAGGGGCTGCTGGTGTGGTACGCCGCCCAGATGCGCCTCAATGGGCGGAGCATCGAAGAGGTGCGGGACTGGGCGGAGGCAAACAAGCTCCACATGTGCCACTGGTTTACTGTGGATGACCTCCACTTCCTCAAGCGGGGCGGGCGTATCTCTGCCACCACCGCCGTGGTGGGCACCATGCTCCAGATTAAGCCGGTGCTCCATGTGGACAACGAGGGCCACCTCATCAACATGGCCAAGGCCAGAGGGCGCAAGGCCTCTCTGCTGGCCCTGGTGGACCATATGGAAAAGACTGCCATTGAGCCGTCCAAACAGCATATTTTTATCAGCCACGGCGACTGTGTGGAGGATGCAGAGTTTACGGCCCAGGAGGTCTCCCGGCGCTTTGGTATTCCCCGGGAGAACATTGTGCTCAATGAGATAGGGCCGGTCATCGGCGCCCACGCCGGCCCGGGCACCATGGCACTCTTCTTTGTGGGGAAGGAGCGCTGAGATGGAGGATTTGAAATGGCTGGAGGTGGCGGTGGAGACCACCGCCGATGCGCTGGACTCGGTGGCGGCCCGCCTTACCATGAACGGCGTCAACGGTCTGGTTCTGGAGGAGGAGGGGGATTTCCGCCGCTTCCTGGAGGAGAACCGGCAGTATTGGGACTATGTGGACGAGGAGCTGCTGGAGCGGATGAAGGGCGTGTGCCGGGTGAAGTTCTATGTCACCGACGACGCCGACGGCCGCGCCCAGCTGGAGCAGTGGATGGCGGGGATTAATCTGCCCTATACCACGGCAGTGCTGGGGGAGAACGACTGGGCCCACTCCTGGCAGAAGTACTATAAGCCCATGGAGGTGGGGGAGCGGCTGTACATCGTCCCCGAGTGGGAGCGGGAGACCACCCCCATCCCGGCCGGACGCACCGCCCTCTATTTGAATCCCGGCCTCACCTTTGGCACCGGCTCCCACGCCTCCACCCAGCTGTGCCTGGCGGGGGTGGAGCAGTACACCCAGCCCGGCGGCCGGGTGCTGGATTTGGGCTGCGGCAGCGGCATTTTGTCCATTGCCGCCCTGCGCCTGGGAGCCGCCGAGGCGGTGGCGGTGGACATTGACCCCAAGGCGGTAGGGGTGGCCTACGAAAACGCGGAGATGAACGACATCGGGAAGGACCGCTATCGGGTGCTGGCCGGGGATGTGCTCTCCGACCGTAAGCTGGTGGACGAGCTGGCGGAGCGGAAGTATGAGCTGGTGCTGGCCAACATTGTGGCCGATGTGATTATCCCCCTCTCCGCCCAAGTCCACCGCTTTTTGGCCCCCGGCGGGGTGTTCCTCTGCTCCGGGATTATTGATACGCGGGAAGAGGATGTGAAAGCCGCGCTGGCGCGCAACGGCCTCACCGTTATCGGGCGCTGGACGCGCAAGGGCTGGGTGGCCCTGGCGGCAAAATTTGCATAACAGATTCGGTCTGTGACACGATGAAAAGAGCCCCCTGGACCATAGTCCAGGGGGCTCTCTGCGTCCGATTACTGGGTGGAGACTACCGTAATTCCGTCGATGATATAGTCAAAGGTGGGTGCGGTGCCGCCGCCGTGGGCCACATCGCTCTCGGGGTAGATTTCACCCTCCGCCAGCTCCAGGGTCTCCCCCTGGGCGTTCTTCCCGGAGAGAGGACCGGTAAAGACGGAGAGGCTGCCATCCTTGAGGGCCTCTTCCGCCTGGGAGACCGCCTCAATGGTCCCACGGGCGGACAAGTCCTCATTCAGCGGCGTGAGGGACACCACATCGTCCGCCAGACCCTTGCACCAGTCGGTGGGGATGGCGGTGCCATCCAGAAGGGCCTGGGCGGCCTCAGTGAAGTACACCCCCCAGTCCACATCCACCGAGATAAGGGCGGCGCCGGGCGCCATGGTCTGCAAGTCCAGATAGCTGCCCACATGGAAGGCGCCCATCTCCTCGGCAGTGGCGGCGGCGGCCACAGAGGCGGAGCTCTGACCCAGAACGCCGCAGCCTCGGTTGACCAGCGCCCGCACCAGCTGGGATTCCAGGCCGGTGTCCGTCCAGCTGCCGGTGTAGGTGACATCCATCACCACATCGCTCCACACGCTCTTGGCCCCCAGATAGAAGGCGGTGTAATCGGAGATCACCGCAGCGCTCTCCACCGAGGCCACATAGCCCAGACGGGGATTCCCCAGCTCCTGAGCCTTGAGTCCGGCCACAATGCCGGTGAGATAGCTCCCCTCATAGAGAGCGGCGTAAAAGTCGTGGAGGTTATCCAGCCCGGAGGAGGCGGCCTGATTTCCCGCCAGCTGGCAGAACTGCACCTCGGGGTTTTTCTTGGCCGCCTCGGTCACATCGTCCATAAACTGGGCGCTGGTGGAGAAGATGAGCTGGCATCCGGCGTCGGTCAGCGCCTCCAGCGCCTGGGCGCAGTCCTCCTGGGTGCCCACATTGTAGCGCTCCACAATCTGCTCGTCGGAGAGGTTCAGGGCCTGCTGCATCTTGTCCGCGCCCTGACTCAGACTGTGGGTGTAGCCCACGTCGCTGAAGTCGCCGGGGTAGAGAAAGCCCACCTTCAGCGCGTCATGTTCCACGGGGGAAAGACTGGGAGTAGGGGTGGGGGTGGACTCCGATGTGGGAGTGGCGGCGGTGGGGGCGGCGCTGGGCACCGTCTCCTGGGGTTCACAGGCCGACAGGCCCACAGCCAGCGCTCCGGTGAGGAGCAGGGCAGACAGACGACGAATGTTCATAAAAATCCTCCTTCCCTCCGGTATGAGGGGTTGCTTGCCTCCCTCCGGCCATGCCGAAGGGAAAGGCCCCAGCCCAACGCGCCGCCGGGCTGAGGCCAGGTCCTTTAGTCGCAGAATTCGATGGTGTTGGTGGCCTCGTCCATGCACTTGACCCGGGCCAGGGACTCCACCCGCACCCCCATCCCGCGGATGAGGTCGCCGCCGGGCTGGAAGGCCTTTTCCACACAGATGCCGGCGCCCACCAGAGTGGCTCCGGAGTCCCGCACCAGATTGATGAGGCCCTGGAGGGCGCTGCCGTTGGCCAGGAAGTCGTCAATGAGGAGCACCCGGTCGTCGGGGCCCAGAAACTCCTTGGAGACGATGATATCGTACACCTTCCCGTGGGTGAAGGACGCCACCTTGGAGGTGTACACATCTCCGGCAATGTTCTTGGTCTTGTTCTTCTTGGCAAAGATGACCGGCACGCCAAAGGACTGGGCGGTGATGCAGGCGATGCCGATGCCGGAGGCCTCAATGGTCAGAATCTTGTTGACTCCGCAGTCGCCAAAGAGACGGTAAAATTCCTTTCCAATCTCATTGATGAGGGCGATGTCCATCTGATGATTCAGAAACCGGTCAACCTTGAGCACCTCAGTCCCCCGAATGGTACCGTCTTTGCGAATGCGATCTTCCAAAAGTTTCATGCCTATTGTCCCATCCTCTTATTGAAAATTTATCTCTCTTGGATTTCTCCCCTTATCTTAATCATAGCAAAAAATCCCCTCTCCGTCACCCCCTTTTTTGAAATTCCCCGGAACTATGGTGAGGGCTGGTTGCCTTTTTTCAACCGTCCTGATACAATAACCATGACTTGGGCGGTCCGGGTCTGCTCCGCCGGTCCGCCCACACCTTCCGCCCCTTCCGAATACTGAGTTTCAGGAGGTCTTTTGGTATGCACAGACTGAAACGGCGTCTGGCGGCGGCCGCTCTGGCCGCGGCCCTGTGCGCTGTACCGCCCCTTTCCATCTCCGCCGCCTCTTATAGCGACACCGCCGGTCACTGGGCCGCCGCGATGATTGACAAGGCCACCCAATATGGCCTGATGGTGGGCGACGACACCGGCTCCTTCCGCCCCGATGAGTACCTGAACCGGGCCTCTTTTGTCACGGTGCTGTGTCAAATGTTTGACTGGACGGTGGAGAAACCGTCCTCCCCCTCGTACATCGACTGCCCCGCCACCCACTGGGCCTATGGCTATGTGGAAACCGCCCGGGCCCATGGCGTCATGGACAGCAGCGGGGCCTTCCGCCCCGATGACCAGATCAGCCGGGAGGAGATGGCGGTGATGCTGGTGCGGGCACTGGGATATCAGAATCTGGCCGAGCAAGCCGCCGGCAGCGAAAATCCCTTCTCCGATGTGACAAGAAACCAGGGCTATCTCACCCTGGCGTGGCAGATTGGCATGGTCAGCGGCATTCAAGAGGGGGGCAAGCTTCTCTTCAAGCCCAACCTCTCCGCCACACGGGCGGAGGCCGCTACCATGCTGGTGCAGGTGTATGAGCGCTACACCTCCAAGCTGGACTGGCTCCACGGCTTCTATGCCATCTCCTCGTACAGTCAGATTGGCCTCGCCGCCTCTATGGACGCCGTCTCGGTGGGGTGGGCCCGGATGGAGTACACCGCCCAGACCGGCCCCACCGTCAACACCACCTCCGCCGGCGGCAACGGCTGGGTGGTCCCCCAGGACCCCACCGCCGCCACCAGCTATTTTCAAAAGGAACAGCTGCCCTACAACCTGTGTGTGTTTGGAAGCGCCTATGACACTGTGACCTTGGCGAGCGGCGGCACCACCTCTACCGTGGCCGCCGTCACCGCCACCTCGGAAAGCCGCGCCCAGGCCATCCGCGCCCTGGTGAATCAGGCGGCGTCTTACTCCGGCATCACCATTGACTTTGAGGGCCTGAAGAACAAAAACGGCCTGAAGGAGTCCTTTTCCACCTTCATGACGGAGCTGCGGGCCGCCCTTCCCGCCGGAAAGAGCCTCTATGTCTGTGTGCAGCCCGGCCCCTACAACGACGGCTTCAACTTCCGCACCCTGGGCCAGGTGTGCGACAAAGTGATTCTCATGGCCCACGACTACCGGCCCCCGGTGTCCGACTTGAAGGTGGGCTCGGTGCCGTCGGAGAGCTTTGCGGTCACCCCCTTCTCCAAAATCTACGCCGCCCTCACCGAAATTACCGATCCGCAGACCGGTGTGCAGGACAAATCGAAAATCGCCCTGGCGGTGTCCATGGACACCACCGGCTTCCAGATTGACGAGGCGGGCCGGGTGGTGAAGTCGGAGTATGTGCGCCCCGCGCTGGAGACCCTCTCCAAGCGTCTGGCCCAGAGCAACACGACTGTGACATACAGCGCCACCGCCCGCAACCCCTACGCCATCTATACCGATGAGGCGGGGCTGCGCTACAAGGTCTGGTATGAGGACGCCCGGAGCATTACCGACAAGATTGTGCTGGCCCGGATGTTCGGCATCAACGGCCTTTCCATCTGGCGGCTGGGGAATATCCCCACCTATTCCAACTACGACATCTGGTCGGCGGTGGTGGCTCAGCGCTGATTGTTTGAGAGAGATAGGAGAAACATCTGCATGAAGATATCACTCAAAGCCCAATTTCGGGATTTTCTGCTCATGACCGCCGGAATTGTGCTGGTGTCCATTGGCGTCTACTTCTTTAAATTCCCCAACAACTTCTCTATGGGCGGCGTATCCGGTCTGGCCGTTATTCTGGCCCCCCTGTCCCCCTTCCCATGGCTCACCGCGTCGGCCATCAACGGCATCATTAACATTTTGTTCCTCTTTTTGGGCTTTGCCATGCTCAACCGGGGCTTTGGACTACGCACCGTCTACTGCTCCATTCTCTACTCCCTGGTAATTCAGGTCTTTGAGTGGGTCTGTCCCATGAACGGTCCCCTCACAAATGAGAAAGTGCTGGAACTCTTCTTCGCGGTCATCTTCCCCGCGCTGGGCTCGGCTATCCTCTTCAACATTGACGCCTCCTCCGGCGGCACCGACATTATCGCCATGATTTTGAAGAAGTACACCGGCCTGGATGTGGGCAAGGCGCTGCTCCTCTCCGATGTGGTGATTGCCGGGGCAACCTTCCTCCTCTTTGATATTGAGACGGGGCTCTTCTCCATTTTGGGCCTGGTGCTCAAATCGGTGCTGGTGGACAGTGTGATTGAATCCCTCAACCGGCGGAAGAATTTCTTTATCATCACCTCCAACCCCGAGCTGGCCTGCAACTACATTACCAAGGAACTCCAGCGGGGGGCCACTGTGTGGGAGGGCCAGGGGGCCTATACCCACGAGCGGCACTGGGTTATCCTCACCGCCCTCTCCCGGGGGCAGGCGGTGGTGCTGCGCCGCTTCCTCAAAGAGAAGGACCCCAAGGCTTTCTTCATCATCGCCAATTCCAGTGAAATCTTCGGAAAGGGTTTTCTTCGGGCATAAGGAAACGAAAAGACCGCAGGCGGCTGCCTGCGGTCTTTATTTGCCACCGTAGCGGTGGAGGCGTTTTGCCTGGCCCGGCTAGGAGCGTTTGTGCTCGCCGCACGGGCACCCTACGCGGGTGGCGCCCGATTTCTTTTCGCAGAAAAGAAACCGGGGAAAGAAAAGGCGGAGAGGAGAACTTCTCGTTCCCCTCTCTACTCCCCTCCAAAAGGGCGGCCTTTTTAGGGGGCCGCCCCATTTTTGGTGGTGACTTTCAGTCTTTGCGGTTACCTGTCTTGCATGGCAGTACAACGCTTGCCTCATAGGCAGGAAGCTTCCGCCCAAATGGCACCAGACTGGCGCAATCCAACGCAGTAGAAATTTAGCCCGGTTGCGCATTGGGGGGAGTGCAGAGGGGGCAGCGCCCCCTCTGCGCTTTCTTTCCCACCTCTTTCTTTGGCAAAGAAAGAGGTGCTCCCGCTGAGTAAGCGGCCCGCGCGGCGAGCGCAAATCCTCCCCGGCCTGGCCGGGCAGATGGTCTGAGCCGACCGTACCGGCCCAAACCCGCTTATTTCTCCGCCAGCTCCGGCATCTCCTTCATTCCATTCCGGTAGAAGGTAAAGGTTCCGGTGGCCACCAGAGTCCCGGCGTCGTCGGTCAAATCCACATCGCACAGCACAATGGTGCGCCCGGCCTTGCGTACCCGGCCCACACAGGTGATTTTACTCCCGGCGGCGGGGCGCAGGTAGTTCATGGAGGAATTGAGGGTCACCCCCACCCCGCCGGTGGCCGCCACAGCGGTTCCGGCTACCGAGTCTGCCAGACTGGCCAGCGCGCCGCCGTGGACCACGTTGAGCAGGTTCAGACTGTCCTGACACACCGTCAGCTCCCCCTCCGCCTCGCCGGGCTGAATGCGGGTGATGGCGATGTGGTTGTGCAGCGCGTAGTGGCTGCGCTCTCCCCGTGGGGCGGTATCGTTACTGCAAGAATCCATCGAGAATCTTCTCCTCTGCCTCTTCCTCCGTCAGGCCCAGGGTCATCAGCTTGAGAATCTGATCGCCCGCGATGCGCCCGATGGCCGCCTCGTGGATGAGCTGGGCGTCCATGTCGTTGGCCACAATGGCGGGGATGGAGGAGATTTTCGCCTTGCCCATGATGATGGAGTCACACTGCACATGGCCGAAGCACTTGGTGTTGCCGGTCATCTTGGGATAAAACACCTGGACGGACTCGTCCTGGCCCACAGAGCGGGAGATAACGCGCCCGGTGGCGTTCTCTCCGTCCAGGATAATTTCCATGTCACTCTCGGCGGTCTGCTTGCCGTGTGTGAGGAGCTTTTCCGTCACCACCGCCTCGGCGTCCTTGCCCACAATGATTTTGGTGTTCCGCTTGGTGGAGTCCACCCCGCGGATCTGGGTGGTCTCCATGTTAATGGAGGCCCCCTCTTCCAGGTAGACCACCGTCTCGGGGTTGAAAATCCGCTCACCGGTGCCCTCGCCCTCGCCGTAGTGGCGCTCCACATAGCGCACCTTGGAGCCCTTGCCAATGTGGAAGGTGTGGATGCCATCGTGCTGGGTGGTCTCGCAGCCGGTGTTGTGGATGCCGCAGCCGGCCACAATGTCCACATCGCAGTCGTCCCCGATAAAGAAATCATTGTACACCAGCTCGCTGTACCCGGTGGTGTGGATGATGACCGGGATATGGATGGACTCGCCCCGGGTGCCCGGCTTGACGCGGATGTCAATGCCCGGCTTTCCGTCGGTCTTGGGGGTAATTTCAATGTTGGCCGTGCTGGAGCGGGCTTCCGCCTCACCGTTCATGCGGATGTTGTAGGCGCCCTGGGGGACTTTTTCCAGATCGGCAATCTCCTTGAGGAGCTTCCAGTCGGTTTTGTTCAGCATGTCTTGTTGCCCTCCTCGTTGAGATAGCTGCACCCGCTGGCGGTGTTGGCCAGAATGAGGGGGAAGATCTCCTCCTTGGGGCCGTGGCGGGCCACCTGCCCGTCCTCAATCATGACAATCTCGTCCGCCAGGTTGATGATGCGCTCCTGGTGGGAGATGATGAGCAGGGTGGCCTCCCGCCGGGCGTGGATGGCCTTGAACGTCTCGGTCAGCTTGGCAAAGGACCACAAATCAATGCCCGCCTCCGGCTCGTCAAAGATCATCAGGCCGCTCTTGCGGGCCAGAATGGTGGCGATTTCAATGCGTTTGACCTCGCCGCCGGAGAGGGAGGCGTCCACCTCCCGGTTGATATAATCGTGGGCACACAGCCCCACCTTGGTCAGATACTGGCAGGCCTCCTCGGTGGCCAGATCCTCCCGCCCCGAGGCCAGACACAGCAAATCCTTCACCCGCAGACCCTTGAAGCGGGGGGGCTGCTGAAAGCCGTAGCTGATGCCCAGACGGGCCCGCTCGGTGATGTTCTTGTGGGTAATATCCACCCCGTTCCAGCGGATGGACCCCCCTGTGGGCTGCACCAGGCCCATAATGGCCTTGGCCAGGGTGGTCTTGCCGCCGCCGTTGGGGCCGGTGATTACCACCAGTTTATGGTCCCCAATGTCCAGGGATACGTCATTCAGAATGCCTAATTCCGACCCGGCGTCGTCTGACACCTGGTATTTCAGGCCCTTGATTTCCAACATAAGCCGCAAACTCCTTCATTTTCAGTGGATTTCCTTTCCAGGGGACCATTATAACACCCTTTTCCCCATTCGGCAAGTATCTCCTATCAAAATACTATGAAATTGCCCGGGCATTTTGGGAGCCAGGGGCCGTTTGGGCGGCCCGGGCATAGGATGGCAGGAAGAAATTTTTGTCAGGAGGTATCGCCATGCAGTCCAACCCCTCTGTTTCCAAGTCTGAGCAGGAAGAGGCCGCCCTGCCCCAGGTGTGGGAAGCCCCTCTCCCCTCCAGTATGCCCAACTCCGCCCCATCCTCTCCCAGCACCGCCCATGTGACCCCCCAAGGCCGGGAGCTCCACGATGTGCCCTGTCTGGGGTCCGCCTCGGCGGGGTATACCCCCACCCTCCAGGAGATGATTGACGACGAGGTCCACGACCACCGGCTCTATCAGATTCTCTCCCGCCGGGTGCCGGCGGGGGCCTCGTCCACGCTGGCGTCCATGTCCGCCGACGAGCTGCGCCACGCCCGGCGGCTGTCCGCCGCCCACTTCCTCATCAGCGGAGTGCGCTACTGGCCCGCCAAAACCGCCGCTCCGGTGGTGGGGGCGTGGCCTGCCGCCTTGCGCAACGCCTTTGCCGGGGAGCAGCAGGGGGCGGCGGCCTACTTAGCCGCCGCCGGCAGCACCACCGACCCGGCCTTGCAGGCCCTCTGGGAGGAGCTGGCCGGGGATGAGGCCGGCCACGCCCAGCGCCTGCGGGAAATTCTGGAGCGCTTCTGAGGCAGACAGGCGGCAGTTCCTCCGGCCATAGACAGGCGGAGGGACTGCCGTCTTTCGCATTTCTTAAGAAAAGCTTTTCCGAATGTTCTCTTTTCTCCACCCCTTCTGTTTAGGTTGGGGCGGTATACTCTCCTCATACACAAGAAAAAGGAGCGAACATCCATGTGGAACTGGAAGATACAGGAGGACTATCTGGAAGAAGTGGCGGATTTGCTGGCCCACCCGGAGGTGCGCGGGATGGAGGAGCTGCCCCAGCACGCCTCCGGCGTGAGCTGTCTGCACCACTCGCTGCTGGTGTCCTATTTCAGCTTCCGCCTGTGCCGCCGTTTGGGGCTGGACGCCCGCGCCGCCGCCCGGGGCGGGCTGCTCCACGACTTTTACCTCTACAACTGGCAGGACAAGGCCACCCACCCGGATGTGAGCCACGCCTTTGACCACCCGCTGGTGGCGCTGGAGAATGCCCGCGCCCGCTTCCCCCTCACCCCCAAAGAGGAGGACATCATTGCCACCCATATGTTTCCCCTGGCCCTGTCCCGGCCCTACCGCTGCGGGGAGTCGCTGGTGGTGAGCACCATGGACAAGGTCTGCGCGCTGGCGGAGCTGCTCCATCTCTTCCCCGCCCCCAGCGCCGCCCCCGCCCTTGCCGCCCCCTCCAGAATGTGATACACTGGGGGGCACAAGGAGGAGATACCCATGCAGCCCAGAGAATTTTTGGACTTTCTGCACCGCCTGGAGGCATTGAAGTGCAACACCCGCCACTCCTGGACCTCCACCGGACGGCATGAGACGGTGGCCGCCCACTCCTGGAGACTGGCCATGATGGCCTTGCTTCTGGAGGGGGAGCTGCCTGGAGTAAATCTGGACAAGGTGCTGCGCATGTGCCTCATCCACGACTTGGGGGAGGCGGTCACTGGCGACATCCCCTCCTTTGAGAAGGACGGCTCCGACGAGGACCGGGAGGCGCAGGCGGTGGCCGGCCTCCTCTCCACCCTGCCGCAGCCCCTCTCCGGGGAGCTTACCGCCCTCTTTGCCGAGATGGACGCGCTGGAGACCCCCGAGGCCCAGGTCTACAAGGCTCTGGACAAGCTGGAGGCGGTCATTCAGCACAATGAGGCCCCGCTGGACACCTGGATTCCCCTGGAGCGGGAGCTGAACCGCACCTATGCCACCCCGGAATGCGCCCCGTTTCCCTTCCTCCGCGCTGTGCGCCAGGCCGCGCTGGAGGATACCGACGCCAAGCTGGCCGGGGAAACGCTTCTACAGGAATAGAAAACAGCGACGGTACCACCAAAAGGTGGTACCGTCGCTTTGTTTTGGAAACGGGTGAAATGCGCTGAATGGTTCCGGTCAGACGTTGTTGAGGGTCACCACATAGAGATAGCGCGGCGCGCTATTCTGGGACACAAGGCTCCACTGCAAATTCAGGGACATGGAGCCCTTTTGCCAGGTGGTCCCCGTCTTACCGTCTCCGCTGGTGGGGTCAATGGTCCAGCCGGACTGGATCAGCTGAAGATACCAGGGGTAGCATTCCTCGCGCTGGGCATAAGCGGAAGCGGCGTAGGTATACTGGACAGTGCTGCCGGTTCGTTCAGGCTGCCGGTACAGGGGATAGTTGGTAACCGCACCAAAATCGGGATATTCTCCCTCCGGGTAGTAGGCTTGCGGAGGGGCGGAACTGTCAAACTCCACCGGCAGCAGCCCCACCCGGATAAACTGGCGCAAATTGGCCACCGTTCCCACATACAACATTTTACTCTCAAAGGTAATCAGATACTGCGGATGCTCCGGGTTATAGAACAGGTAAAACCGGGAGTTGTCGGTAATGGACTGAAAGGCCAGCTCGGAATGGTTCAGTGCGGCCATGCGGGGGGTATAGCGGGAGATGGTGTCCCAATCGGTGTTCGTCACATAGGAGAAGTAATGGCACCCATTCTGGTCGTCGTCAGATTCGTAGGCCTCCAGCACTGTGCTGCCCATGAAAGAGCCAAAGTCCAGCACCCAGGGATACGTTCGATAGAACACATCGGACTGGGACTGCGTTTCCCCGCTCTGGCTCAGGGTGTAAATGCGGGAGAGGAGCAGAATGCCCTGTTCCACGGTACAGGGGGCCTGGGGGGAGAGGGTGGTATCCGAAGTACCCATCATCAGACCGTTGGTTGCCAGACGGCCAAAGGACTCCGTGGCCCAGCTGGAGATGGTACTGGCGTCGGAAAAGCCCGCCAAACTGCCCGCCCTGGGGGCCAGGCTAAGGGAGCTGTTTTCCTCCAGGTAGTCCACAGCCCGGGCGATCATGGAGGCGATCTGCTCCCGGTTGGTGGTCTGCGTCGGGGCAAATTTCCCGCTGCCAACTCCGTTGATAATACCGGCCTGGTAGGCCTGGAGCACTGCCGGGGTGTCACAGTCCTGGAATGTGCCCTGGGGGGCGGCGGGCAGCTGGGTATCCAGCACCACCTCCACCGTCTGCACCACCAGCTGGGCAAACTGCTCCCGGGTCAGGCTGTCCTGATAGGAGGGGTCGCCGGTGAGCTGGGGCACCAGACCGGCCGCCGCCGCGGTGGCGACTTCACTTTTTGCCCAGTCGCTGGGGGTGCCCTCCACCGCAGACGCCGGGGTGGAGAGCAGACCGGCGGTCAAAGCTCCGGCCAAAAGCCAGGCTGCTGCGCGTTGTTTCTGCTTCATATGCATTCTCCTCTGCGTTCGGTTTCTGCCCACACCCCAGCACATCAAACCGCTTGCCTCAGCCCTTGGGGCCGAACTTGTCCCAGTAGCCCAGGAAGAAGATGATGAGCACGATGATGGGCAGTATGTAGGTAAAATACACCCGGAAGAGGGCAGGGAAGCGGACCCCCTGGCCCTGGTTGGCCTCCTGAAGAAAATTCTGGTAGCCCCAGCCGAATTTGGGGGACACACAGCAGAAGAGCAGGTAGATGACCGAGCCCAGGGGCAGCAAGTTGTTGCTGACCAAAAAGTCCTCAAAATCCATGACGCCCATGCCCAGCAGTTTGATGCTGCTCCACAGGTTGTTGCCCAGCAGACAGGGCAGGCTCAGCAGGAAGATGAGCACCAGGTTGATGAGCACCGCCTTGCGCCGGGGCATGTTCCACTTGTCCATCCAGCAGGCCAAGATGTTCTCAAATACTGCCGTGACGGTGGACAGCGCCGCAAAGAACAGGAACACAAAGAAGAGCGCCCCCCACAGCCGCCCGCCAGGCATGGCGTTGAACACATTGGGCAGGGTGACAAAGATGAGGTTGGAGCCTGAGTCGGGGTTCACCCCGAAGGCGAAGGCGGACGGGAAGATGATAAGGCCGGACACAAAGGCCACACAGGTATCCAGAATGCCCACGTTGATGGCCTCTCCGAAGAGACGGCGCTCCTTGCCGATGTAGCTGCCGAAGATGGCCATGGCGCCGATACCCAGGCTCAGGGTGAAGAAGGCCTGCCCCATGGCGGCATAGACCGCCTCGCCCAGACGGAGCTGACCCTCGGCGTTGTACATCAGGTTCTGGAAGTTGGGCACCAGGTAGAACTTTAAACCCGCCGCCGCGCCGGGCAGGGTGACCGCCCGCACCGCCAGTACCACCAGCAGGCCCAGCAGACACAGCATCATAAACTTGTTGACCTTTTCCACGCCGTTTTGCAGCCCCTGGCTGCACACCAGCATGCCCAGTACCACCACAATGGCCATAAAGACCACCTGAATGCTGGGGGTGGCCACCATATTGCCAAAAGCCTGGGTGACGCCCTGGGTGTCCAGTCCCTCAAACTGGCCCAGCGCCATCTTGAAGAAATACAGCATCAGCCAGCCGGCAATGGTGGTGTAAAACATCATGAGCAGATAGTTGCCCGCCATTCCAAACCAGCCGTACCAGTGCCACTTGGTCCCCTTGGGCTCCAGCTGCTGGAAGGAGACAATCACGCTCTTCCGGCTGGCCCGGCCCACGGCGAACTCCATGGCCATGATGGGCAGGCCCATGATAACCAGAAACACCAGATAAATCAGCACAAAGGCCGCGCCGCCGTACTGTCCCACAATGTAGGGGAAGCGCCAGACATTGCCCAGACCGATGGCGCACCCGGCGGAGATGAGCACAAAGCCCAGCCGGGATGCAAAGGTCTCTCTCTCTTTCACACAGTTACCTCCTTAGCAAATCGCGGGCCTCTGGACCCGCGGATACCTTGACATTTTACCTATTTTACCCCCAGGTGTCAACCTTTTCCCCTCTGTCCGCCGTCGGAATGTCTGGCGTTTTGGGGAACTTCAATTCGCAAAGTAACCACCAAAAAATTTTGACTTCCAGATTTTTTCTGCTATAATCTAAAATACCGCCCCTTGGAATAGAAGGGGGTGTCTAAATGAAGGAAGTATATGTGCATTCATATACCAGAATTCGTTTTGGTGCGTTAGAACACGTTTGTGCTCATTGGCGCAGACGCCCAACCCGCTAACTTAGTGTGGTTTGCCTGATATTCCTCACAATTATGTCAGTGCCCCATCCTGAGCCGGGGTCAAACGCTTACATTTTGTAAGGGGCGGTATTTTAGATTACCTCAGAGCCGAAAGGCTCTTTTTTTATTGCCTATTTCATCCAGTCCGCTTCATCTTCATCAATCAATCCCATCGCGGCAAGTCTGTCCCCTAC
>DXDX01000198.1 GCA_019115265.1 Candidatus Flavonifractor merdigallinarum
TAAAATAGCCTGAGCGATGATGTAATAGGGAAAACTGGACCCCTGGAACAAAAGTTCAAACACCCAGTCCCGGACGGCCAGCAGAGGCCCGTCCAGAATTCCGGTCCACAGCACCAGAATGAGGGCGATCATCCCATAGCGCTCATACCGGAGGATGGTGTAATAAGTCCGGTCCGGCAGAAACGCCCCCAGCACCTTGGAGCCGTCCAGCGGCGGAATGGGAATCAGGTTAAAGACACCCAGTCCAATGCTCAGATAGGCTGTAATCAGCAGAAAATTCAGCGCCCACAGCAGAACCGCGCTCTCCGGCCAGGCATAGCCCAGCCCCGCCAGAATGGCCCGGAGGAGCAGCGCCAGATAGGCCAGCACAAAATTGGAGATAGGGCCGGCCAGGGCGGTGATGGCCATGCCGCTCTTGGGATTTTTGAAATAGCTGGGGTTCACGGGTACAGGTTTGGCCCAGCCAAATCCCGCAATTAACATCATCAGCGCGCCAAAGGGGTCCAGATGCCGCAGGGGGTTAAAGGAGAGTCGGTGCATCTGTTTGGCAGTGGGGTCTCCCAGTGCCAGAGCCGCCAGACCGTGACAGGTCTCATGGACGGTGAGGCACAACAGCACCGCAAAGGCCTGCATCAGCAGAGTAAGCAGCCCCTGCCAGTCCATGTGGTGGAAAAATTGGGAAAATGCGTTCAATCTGTCGTCCTCCTCAGCTTGGGGCGGTAGATCCGATGTGCCGGATGTCCAGAAAAACCTGGTACTATGGCTTTGGGACCATTATACCAGGCTTTTCCGTCCGACACAAGGCGCGGTGTTATACCACCCGGCTGCGCAGGACGCCAATCCCTTCAATCTCCACCTCGACCGTGTCGCCGGGCTTCATGGGACCAATACCGGCCGGTGTCCCTGTGGCCACCACATCGCCGGGCTCCAGGGTCATGGAGGCAGTGATAAAGGCAAAGAGTTCTCCCAGAGGCGTAATGAACTGGCTGGTGCGGCCAGACTGCACCACAGTCCCGTTGAGGCGGGTCTCCACCCCCAAATCCGCCGGGTTCACCTCGTCGGTGACCAGCGGGCCCATGGGGGCAAAGCCGTCCATGCTTTTGCCCCGGGACCACTGGCCGTCCCCCTTCTGAATGTCACGGGCGGTGACATCGTTGAGGCAGGTGTAGCCCAGCACATAGTCCGCAAAATCCTCCGCCTTGACATCTTTTGCCCGGCGGCGGACCACCACGGCCAGCTCCCCCTCGTAGTCCAGCCGCTGCACAAAGTCGGGGGCGTGGACGGTCCCCTCGGGGTGGTTGATGGTGTTGGGGGCCTTGAGGAACAGGAGGGGCTGGGCAGGCACCCCCTCCCCCATCTCCATGGCGTGGTCATAGTAGTTTTTGCCCACACACACAATCTTGGTGGCCTCACAGGGGGCCAGCAGCGTACAGGCGCTCAGAGGCAGGCTCCCCCCATCATAGCACACCCCCTCATAGGGCGGGCAGGTCAGGGTGCGCACTGTGTCGCCCTGGAGCACCCCCCACACCGGCGTTTCGTCCCGTAAAATTCGGACGTATTTCATCTCGTTCCCTCCTGATGCCCCTCCACCAGAGCCAGCAACGCGTCCCGCCCGGTCCCCTTCTCCGCGGAGAAGGGAATGAGCAGGTCCTCCGCCCCCAGGGACAACGTCTCCCGGATGCGCTCCAGATTGGGCTCAATCTCACTTTTTTTCAGCTTGTCCAGCTTGTTGGCCACCACAGCGAAGGGCTTTCCACTGGCGTGGAACCATTCCGCCATGGTGCAGTCGTCCGCCGTGGGCTTGTGCCGGGCGTCCACAATGAGGATTCCCAGCGTCATCAGCTCCCCATCAGCAAACCAACTCTCAATGAGGCGGCCCCAGCGGGCTTTCTCCGCCTGGGAGACTTTGGCATAGCCATACCCCGGCAAATCCACTAGATAGAGCTTTTTATCAATGAGAAAGTAGTTGATATGCGTGGTTTTCCCGGGGGAATTCCCCACCCGGGCAAAGTTCTTCCGCCCCAGCAGGCGGTTGATGACGGAGGACTTCCCCACATTGGACCGGCCTGCAAAGACGATCTGGGGCAGGGCGTCCCGTGGGAAGTCGGCTGCCTTGGCAGCCGAGCGGACAAACTCCGCATGATTCAAATTCAGCGGCATGGGCGTCTCCCCTTTCTGACAGGCCCGCCGCTCCAGCGCGGAACGGCGGGCAGGCTCAGTCTACTGCTGCAAGTTCAGTCCGCCATTCTGGCAGGCCTTCTCCCCGCTCGGCGTTCCAGCAGTGGTGACGGGCTGGGTGAGATCCAGCCCCAGCGCCTGGGCCAACACAGTGTCCACATGCTCCACCGGGACAAAATGGAGGGCAGCGCGGACCGTCTGGTCGATCTCCTCCAAATCCTTCTGGTTATCGTCGGGGATAAGAACGGTACGGATGCCGCCCCGGAGCGCGGCCATGGTCTTTTCCTTCAGACCGCCGATGGGCAGCACCCGGCCCCGGAGGGTCACCTCTCCGGTCATAGCCAGCTCCCGCTTCACCGGAATGTTGGTAAGCGCGGAGACCATAGCGGTAGTGATGGCAATTCCGGCGGAGGGTCCGTCCTTGGGGATGGCTCCCTCGGGGAAGTGGACATGGATATCCTTCTTCTGATAGAAGTCCGCCTCCAGTCCCAGACGGTCCGCCCGGCTGCGGATGTAGGTGTAGGCGGCGTGGGCGCTCTCTTTCATCACGTCGCCCAGGTTGCCGGTGAGCTCCAGCTTGCCGGTGCCCGGCACCACGCCCACTTCCACCTCCAAAATTTCGCCGCCCACACTGGTCCAGGCCAGTCCATTGACCACACCCACCTGCTCAGTGAGGGCCACCCGCTCGGGGTGGTAGCGGCGCACGCCCAGCAGCCCCTCCAGGCTGTCGCCTGTGACGGAGACGCTCTTCTCCCCCTCCACAATGCGCATGGCCGCCTTACGGCACACCGCGCCCAGCTTCCGCTCCAGCACACGCACCCCCGACTCCTTGGTGTATCCGGCGATGATCTCCCGGATAGCCCCGTCGGTGAGCTTGAGCTGGCTCTTTTTCAGGCCGTGGCGCTTGAGCTGCTTGGGCAGCAGGTGGCGCTTGGCAATTTGCAGCTTTTCCTCGTCGGTATAGCTGGTCAGCTCCAGCACCTCCATCCGGTCCAGCAGCGGCCGGGGGATGGTGTCCAGGGTATTGGCGGTGGTGATGAAGAGCACATCGGACAGATCGAAGGGCACCTCCAAGAAGTGGTCCCGGAAGGTGCTGTTCTGCTCCGCGTCCAGCACCTCCAGCAGGGCGTCCGCCGGGTCGCCCCGGTGGTCCGCTCCCAGCTTGTCAATCTCATCCAGGAGCAAAATGGGGTTGGAGGACCCGGCCTGACGTATACCGGCGATGATGCGGCCGGGCATGGCGCCAATATAGGTCTTGCGGTGGCCGCGGATGTCTGCCTCGTCGTGGACGCCGCCCAGCGAGATGCGGGCCAGCTTCCGGTGGAGGGCGTGGGCCATGCTCATAGCGATGGAGGTCTTACCCACACCGGGAGGCCCCACCAGGCAGAGAATCTGCCCCTTCAAATCGGGGGCCAGCTGCTTGACCGCCAGAAACTCCAGCATCCGCTCCTTCACCTTGTCCAGGCCGAAGTGCTCCGTGTCCAGCACCTTGCGGGCCGCCGCCACATCCACCCGGTCTTTGGTGCGCTTGCCCCAGGGCAGCTCCAGACACACGTCCAGGTAGTTGCGAATGACGGTGGCCTCCGCCGAACCGTAGGGCTGCTTTTCCAGGCGGGAGACCTCTTTGAGGAACTTTTCCTCTACTTCTTTGGAGAGTTTGGCCTTCTGGATGCGCTGGCGGTACTCCGCCACCTCGCTCTCCGCGCCGGCCTCCCCCTCCCCCAGCTCCTGCTGGAGGACCTTCAGCTGCTCCCGCAGATAGTAGTCCCGCTGGTTGCGGGAAAGTCCATCCCGCACCCGGCTCTGGAGCTCCAGCTCCATCTCCAGAATCTCCAGCTCCCGGCGGAGCTGCTGATAGAGCCGCTCTAGGCGGCGCACGGGCCGCAGCTCCTCCAGGATGGCCTGCTTGTCCCCCGCCCGCATGACAATATTCTGGGCGATATAGTCCGCGATGTATCCCGGGTCCTTACTGGAGAGGAGATTCATCAAAATGTCCGGTGTCATCTTGGGAGCCAGCTCCACATAGCGCTCAAAGAGCTCGTAGGTCTGGCGGATAAGGGCCTCCGTCTTGGCGGAGTTGCGCACAGACGGCTCAGCGGGGATGGTCTCCACCCGTCCGGCCAGATAGGGGGTCAGCTGGGTCAGCTCGGTGAGCTTTCCACGGTCCGAGCCCTCCACCATCACCCGCACATTGTCGCCGGGCAGACGGAGAATCTGCCGCACATTGGAGATGGTGCCCACCCGGCACAGATCCTTTTCCCGGGGGGCCTCCACCGCCAAATCCTTCTGTGCCACCAGAAAGATGGGGCTGCCGCTGGTCATGGCCTCGTCCAGGGCCTGGATGGAGATATCCCGTCCCACATCAAAGTGGAGCAGCATATTGGGAAAGACCGTCATGCCCCGCAGGGCCAAGACCGGCATCTCCACACCCAGCGCGGTATGTTCTTGCTCTGTCATAGTCCTTCACTTCCCTTCCGGAAGGTCGTTGCAATCCGCCGTTCCACAGGGCACGGAACGGCGCGGGCGGGGCAGCGCCCTGCCCCGCCCGGTATCGCTCTGTAATGATTTTAGGAAACGTTTCCCCGCAGGGAAGCGCCGCCCTGTTCCGAGCGCAGCGAGGCGCCGCCCAGACGAGGCCGCTCGGTGCGCTTGGGATCGTGTTCCACCTGGGGCGGGACGTGGTCCCGCACACTCTCAGCGGTGATGGTGACTTTGGAGATGGTGGGGTCGGAGGGCACATCGTACATGACCTGGGTCATGACCTCCTCCAGCACCGCACGCAGGCCGCGGGCGCCGATGCCCCGCTCAATGGCCTTATCTGCCGCCGCCTCCAGCGCGGCCGGCTCAAACACCAGATCCACCATATCATACTCCAGCAGCTTCTGGTACTGCTTCACCAGCGCGTTCTTGGGCTGGGTGAGAATCTGCACCAGCTGGTCCTTGTCCAGGGCCTGGAGCGCGGTGATGACCGGCAGACGGCCCACCAGCTCGGGGATAATGCCGAACTTCAGCAGGTCGTGGGGCTGAATCTCCCGATAGATGGCGTCGTTGTGCTCCGCCTTGCTGCGGATGTCCGCGCCAAAGCCGATGCTCTTCTTGTCCAGGCGCTTCTCGATGATCTTCTCAATGCCGTCAAAGGCGCCGCCGCAGATGAAGAGGATATTTTTGGTGTTGATCTGGATGAACTCCTGGTGGGGGTGCTTCCTCCCGCCCTGGGGCGGCACATTGGCCACCGTGCCCTCCAGAATTTTCAGCAGAGCCTGCTGCACCCCCTCGCCGGACACATCCCGGGTGATGGAGGTATTCTCACTCTTGCGGGCGATCTTGTCAATCTCATCCACATAGATGATGCCCCGCTCAGCCAGCTCAATATCAAAATCCGCCGCCTGCACCAGGCGCAGCAGAATGTTTTCTACGTCGTCGCCCACATAACCCGCCTCGGTGAGGGTGGTGGCGTCGGCAATGGCAAAGGGCACCTTCAAAATACGGGCCAGAGTCTGGGCAAAGAGGGTCTTGCCGCTGCCGGTGGGGCCGATGAGCAGGATGTTGCTCTTCTGGAGCTCCACATCCTCCCCGCCGCCAAAGTAAATACGCTTATAGTGGTTGTACACCGCCACCGAGAGGGCCACCTTGGCCTCCTCCTGGCCGATGATATACTGGTCCAGAACCTGACGGATCTCCCGGGGTGTGGGGATCACATCGGGCACCTCCAGGTTGGTTTCCGGCTCGTCGGTACCATAATCCTCGTCCAGGATACTCATGCACAACTGCACACACTCGTTGCAGATGTAGGCCCCGGGGCCGGCGATGATGCGGGCCACCTGCTCCTGATGCTTGCCGCAGAAAGAGCAGCGGACCGACTTGTGTTCGTCATTTTTAGCCATGTTCTTACCTCGGTTACAGGCACAGCGTGCCGATTCAGACATGCCGCGGAGGAGCGGGCGCACTGCCGCTCCCGCTCCCCCGGACGCTTACCGCTGATAGATGACCTGGTCGATGAGGCCGTACTCCTTGGCCTCCTCGGCGGACATAAAATTGTCCCGCTCACAGTCGGCGGTCACAACCTCCAGAGGCTTGCCGGTGTTGTCGGCCAGAATGCGGTTCATCCGCTTCTTGATGATCTCCAGCCGCTTGAGGTGGATGGCCATATCGGTGATCTGGCCCTGGGTTCCGGCGGAGGGCTGGTGAATCATAATCTCCGCGTTGGGCAGCGCAATGCGCTTGCCCTTGGCGCCGGAGGAGAGCAGAAACGCCCCCATACTGGCCGCCATGCCGATGCAGATGGTAGACACGTCGCACTTGATGTACTGCATCGTGTCATAGATAGCCATACCGTCAGTCACACTGCCGCCAGGGCTGTTGATGTAGAACTGAATGTCCTTGTCGGGGTCCTGGGCCTCCAGATAGAGCATCTGGGCTACCACCAGACTGGCGGTGGTGGCGTTGACCTCCTCCCCCAGGAAGATGATGCGGTCATTGAGCAGGCGGGAGAAGATGTCGTACGACCGCTCCCCCCGGTTGGTCTGCTCTACTACATAGGGAACTAAACTCATGTTTCGGTACTCCTTTGATTCCATGTCGAGTTCGGGAGGCCCCGTCCCCGGGCATCCTCTCCGGCCCGGCGGGCATCCACACACAGAGTATACCCGGTCACTGGAGGATTATACCAGTTGTGTTACTGGGCAGCCTTCTCCTGCGCCACGCCGGTGCTGAACACCAGCTCGGCGGCCTTCTCGCGGCACAGATCCTTCTTCAGATCCTCGACCACCAGAACCTTGCGCAGCTCCTCCTCGGTCATGCCGTACTCCAGAGCCAGCTCCTTGATCTTGGCGTCGGCCTCCTCGTCGGTGACGGTGATGCCTTCGGCGGCCACAATGGCGCTGAGGGCCAGATCGCTCTGCACCTGCTTGAGGGCGCGCTCCTTGGCCTGCTCCTTCAGCTGGTCCATAGTCATGCCCATCATGGCCAGATACTGGTCAAAGGGAATGCCCTGAGAGGTGACCCGCTGAGCGTAGTTGTTCACCAGCTTGTCGGCCTCGTAGTCCACCATGGCCTCGGGGATCTCCACCTCCATGTTGGATACGACCTGCTCCATGAGGGCGTTGTGGAAGGCGTTCTTGGCGCTCTCCTCCCGGCGCTCCTTGAGCTTCTCCGCCAGGTTGGCCCGGAAGGCGTCCAGGGTGTCAAACTCGGACACGTCCTTGGCAAACTCGTCGTCCAGAGTGGGGAGCTTCTTCTCCTTGACCTCGTGGACCTTGACCTTGAACACCACAGGGGCGCCGGCCAGCTCAGTAGCATGGTAGTCCTCGGGGAAGGTGACGTTGATATCCTTCTCGTCGCCGGCCTTCATGCCCACCACCTGGTCCTCAAACCCGGGGATGAAGGAGCCAGAGCCCAGCTCCAGGCTGTGGCCCTCGGCCTTGCCGCCGTCAAAGGGCACACCGTCCTTGAAGCCCTCAAAGTCGATGACCACGGTGTCGCCGTTCTGGGCCTCCCGCTCCACCGACACCAGCTCGGTGGCCCGGTTGATGAAGGGCTTGAGCTCGTTGTCCACGTCCTCATCGGTGACGTTGACGGCCTCCTTCTCAGCGGTCAGGTCCTTGTACTGGCCCAGCTTCACCTCGGGACGGACGGTCACTTTGGCCTTGAAGGTGAAGCCGTCCTTGCCCACCTCCTGAATTTCCACTTCGGGCCAAGCCACTACGTCCAGCTTCTCCTGCTCCACGGCAGTGGCATAGGCCTCGGGATAGATCTCGTTAATAGCGTCCTCGTAGAACACGCCGGAGCCGTACATACCCTCGATAACCTTCCGGGGCGCCTTGCCCTTGCGGAAGCCGGGGACGGTGATACGCCCGCGCTGCTTCTTGTAGACCTTCTCGATGGCGGCCTCGAACTCGTCGTGACCGACCTCGATCACCAGCTCCACAATGCTCTTTTCCTGCTTTTCGACGCTCTTGACATTCATGTTGTTTACTTCCTCCTATCGCTTCTGCCCGGCGCGCTGCACCGCAGGCAGTCGCCTTGTCGCATGATCTGTATAAGTGTATCAGAACTGCGCACAGATTTCCAGCGTTTTTGTAAAAATTCTTTGGTTTCTTCCAATTTTGTCAGTCCAGAATCTTTTTCGGGCGAAAACCCAGATAATCCGCCGCGGCCAGGCGGTATTCCACCCCCTGCACCACACCTTCCACCGCCAGACGGTGGCTGCCGCCGTGGAGGTGGCCGTAGTAACAGGTGCGCACCTGATAGCGCTCCAGCAGATCCAGAATCTCTGGACAGGTATAGCCCTGATAGCAGGGCGGATAGTGGAGAAAACACAGCTTCTCCCGCTCCCCCGCCGCCTTCAGAGAGGCCTCCAGCCGGATCAGCTCCCGCCGGAATACCTTCTCGTTGTGGCCGTTGGCGTCCTCCTCATAAAACCAGCCCCGGGTGCCACACAGGGACAGCTCCCCATAGAAGTGGCAGTTGTTGTGGAGCACTGCCAAATTGGAAAAACCCTCCTCCTGCCAGAACCGCTCCATCTTGGTCGCTGTGTTCCACCAGTAGTCGTGGTTTCCCTTTAAAATGAGCTTTCGGCCGGGAAACTGCTCCAGAAAGGCGAAATCTTCCCGGGCGTCCTGGAGGCTCATCCCCCAGGAGATGTCCCCGCACAGCACCAGGGTGTCTCCCTCCTGGAGGACACGGAAGCCCTCGCGGAGTTTATCCACATAGCCGGTCCAGGCCCCGCCGAACACCTCCATGGACTTGTTGACGGAAAAGGACAGGTGGGTGTCCCCGATCACATACAGCGCCAAAGGACCACCAGCCTTATTTCAAAAACTCCAGCACGCGCTGGGCCAGCTGGTCCTTGGTGGTGACCTGACCGAACCGGGCCCGGCGGTCCTTCAGGATGGCCAGGGACCGGGGCGGCGCGATGCCGGTGAGGTCCGAGAGCTGGTCAATGACCGCCAGGCCCTTCTCCGGCTGCTTGCCCAGAGACAGGAGCACGTCGGAGCAGAACTTGAAGGGGCTGGCGGTGGACACCACCAGTGTGGGAGTCTCGTCCCCGGTGGAGGCCCGGTAGTTCTCCAGCACCCGGAAGGCCACAGCGCTGTGGGGGTCGGTGAGATAGTGGTTCTCATTCCACATCTTGCGAATCTGTGCCCGGGTGGCCTCGTCGTCGCAGTAGCCGGCGGAGAAGTCCTCCTGGAAGCGGGCCTTGACCGCGTCGCTCACCTCATAGCGGCCGGAAGTGGCCAGCTGGTCCATGTAGCTGCGCACCGTCGCCTCGTTGCGGTCGGAGTACTCAAAGAGCATCCGCTCCAGATTGGAGGAGATGAGGATGTCCATGGAGGGCGAAATGGTGTTGTAGAAGGTACGGTTGCGGTCATAGAGGCCGGTGCGGATAAAGTCGGTGAGGACGTTGTTGGCGTTGGACGCGCAGATCAGCCGCCCCAGCGGCACCCCCATCATCTTGGCGTAATAGGCCGCCAGAATGTCCCCGAAATTGCCGGTGGGCACACAGACGTTGATGAGGTCGCCCTTTTTGATCTTCTCGTCCCGCATCAAATCGCAGTAGGCGGACACATAGTAGACAATCTGCGGCAGCACCCGGCCCCAGTTGATGGAGTTGGCAGAGGAGAAGAAATAGCCCCGCTCGGCCAGCTCCGCCCGCAGCGCCTCGTCGGAGAAGAGGCGCTTGACACCGCTCTGGGCGTCGTCAAAGTTGCCCTCCACGGCGCACACGCCCACATTCTCTCCCTCCTGGGTGAGCATTTGCAGCTCCTGGATGGCGGAAACCCCGTCTTTGGGGTAAAAGACCAGAATGCGGGTTCCCCCCACATCCCGGAAGCCCTCCATGGCCGCCTTGCCGGTGTCCCCCGAGGTGGCCACCAGAATACAGGCGGTCTTGCGCTCGGCGGTCTTTTCCAGCGAGGCGGTGAGGAGATGGGGCAGCATTTGCAGCGCCATGTCCTTAAAGGCGCAGGTGGGGCCGTGCCACAGCTCCAGGCTGAAGGTCTTGTCGTCAATCTCCCTGACCGGCGCCACCTCCCGGGTATCAAACTTGTTCTCCCCATAGGCCCGCTTGGCGAACACGGTCAGCTCCGAGGCGGTAAAATCGTCCAGATAGGGCTTCATCACATACACGGAGCGCTGCTGATAGCTCATCTCCCGCATGGTGTCCAGCGCGTTCTGGGACAGCTTGGGAAAGACCTCCGGCGTAAAGAGCCCGCCGTCGCTGGCCAGTCCCTGGGCGATGGCCTCCGAGGCCAGACGCTTGACGCCCTTACTTCTTGTGGTTACATAGTACATACTTCGTTCACGACCCTCATCAGATTATCAAAAAAGATGGCATGCACCAGCGTCTCGGTATAATTGCGCCGGAGCAGTGCTTCATAGAGCAAAGTAAAATCCTGGATACCGGAAATCCCGTCGGGCAGGCAGTCGCCGCAGCCGTCCAAATCGCCGCCGATGCACACCGTTTCTTCCCCGCCCAAGGCAAGGAAGTGTTCGATGTGGGCGACCACCTGGTCCAGGGTGGCGGGTTCTCCCACAAAGCCGCGGAAGAGGTTGATACCCACCGCGCCTTTTTTGTGTGCAATGGCGCGGAACATATCGTCGGTAAGATTGCGCATCTGGGGGCACAGGGAGCGGGCGTTGGAGTGGGTGGCCACAAAGGGTCCCTTCACCAGCTCCGCTACCTCCCAGAAACCGGGGTCCGAGAGGTGGGACACATCCACCAGCATCCCCAGCTCCCCCATCCGCTCCACAAAGGCCCGGCCCTGTGGACTCAGGCCCCGTTCCGGCTCCTGGGCGATGGAGCCGGAGAGGGCGTTGGCGTGATTCCAGGTGAGGCCAACCGCCCGCACCCCCTGCTGCCAGGCCCGTTCCAGCCCCTCCAGCGAGCAGCCCAGCAGCTCCGCCCCCTCCACGGAGAGAAGGGCGGCGCACTTGCCGCTGTCCAGCGCGGCCTGAATCTCCGCTCCGGTGCGGCACTGGACGATTTGCTCCGCATTTGCCTCCAGCTCCTGCTGGAAGAAGCGGCAGCCTACCTCAAACACCGTCTCCGGGGATGCACCGCCGCTGGGTATCACATCCGGCTCATGGAAAAGGGCGAAAAACTGCGCCCAGCGTCCCAGGCCGCGCCCCCGCTCCAAATCAATATTTCCGGGATTTCTCCCCAGACGTGTCCCCTCCCGCAGACAGCGGGTGAGGGTGTCACAGTGTCCATCAAAGAGCTCCATTTCCTTCCCTCCTGTCTCCCTTCACCGAAACTCATCAAAAGACGTTTTCCAAATAGCGAATTTCGGGGGCGGCGGTGTGTGTCCCGTCGGGGGCTATCACCTCCGCCACATCAAAGCGCGGCTGCTTTTCGGTGGGATAGAGGCTCAGATACCACTCTGCCGTGGTACGCAGACGCTGCTGCTTGTGCCTATCTACCGCCTCCACCCCCCGCACCGGCCCCCGGCCGCTGCGCAGCTTGACCTCCACAAAGACCAGAAAGTGGGCGTTTTCCGCGATGAGGTCAATCTCCCCAAAGCGGGTGCGGTAGTTGGCGGCCACAATGTTCCACCCGCGCTGGCGCAGATACCCGGCCACCTGTTCCTCGCCCCAGCGCCCCAGCTGAGTGTGCGCTCCCCGGCTCACAGGTTCTTCAAAAAGGTGCGGCGGTGGATGGGCGAAGGCCCATATTCCCGCAGCCGTTCAAAATGTAATGGGGTTCCATATCCCTTATGCCGCTCAAAGGCGTACTCCGGGTATTGGGAGGCAATCTCCACCATAAAGCGGTCCCGGCTCACCTTGGCCAGAATGGAGGCCGCCGCGATCGAAGCGGAGTGGCTGTCCCCCTTCACAATGCAGCGGTGGGGGGTGGTGATGGCGGCGGACTTTCCCTTGTCCCGGTTGCCGTCAATGAGGGCAAAGCCGGGCGGGGGGTTCAGGCCGTTTATGGCCAGCTGCATGGCCTTCATCCGGGCGCTGAGGATGTCCGTCTCGTCAATCTCCTTGGCGTCCACCGAGGCCACCGACCACTCCACCGCTCGCTCCCGAATGAGGTCAAAGAGTCTGTCCCGCTGTTTGGCCGAGAGCTGTTTGGAGTCGTTCAGGCCCGGCAAGTCCACATCCTGGGGCAGCACCACCGCCGCGGCGTACACCGGCCCGGCCAGGGGTCCCGCCCCCGCCTCGTCACAGCCGCACACCGGAGAAAAGCCGGCGTCCAGCGCCTCCTGCTCATAGCTCCAGAGCTCAGGCATGGGTGTCCTCCCCTTCCGGCGGCCACTCCAAGGTGAAATTCCCAAGCTTGCCGCCCCGGTACTCGTCCAGCAGAATCCGGGCCATGCGCTCCGTATCCGGCTCACCCCCGGAGATGAGGAAGCCCCGCTTGCGGGCCGCCCGCTCCAGAAGTTCCCACCCCGCCGCCTGCGGGTCCTGCTCCAGCTTATAGCGCCCCAGCGCCGCCGGGTATCGCTCATTGAGCAACTCCATAAAGCGGCAGGCCAGCGTCTCCACATCCATAATCTCGTCCTTCACCGCGCCGGTAAAAGCCAGGTGCAGGCCGGTGGTCTCATCCTCAAACTTGGGCCAGAGGATGCCCGGGGTGTCCAGAAGCTCCAGGGAGGTGTCCACCGACACCCACTGCTTGCCCCGGGTGACGCCTGGGCGGTCCCCCGCCTTGGCGGACTTCCGCCGGGCCACCTGATTGATAAAGGTGGATTTGCCTACATTGGGCACCCCCACAATCATGGCCCGGATGGGGCGGCCCACCTGTCCTTTGGCTTTCCACTGCTCCAGCTTTTCCCGCAGGGCGGTGCGGGCGGCGGCGGAGAAGTCCTTGACGCCCTTTCCGTCCTTGGCGTTGGTCTCCAGCACGGTATAGCCCTGGGCGCGGAACCAGTCCCCCCACACCTTGTTTCCGGCGGGGTCCGCCTGGTCCGCCCGGTTGAGCACCAGAATGCGGGGCTTGCTCCCCACCAGCTCGTCAATGTCCGGGTTGCGGCTGGACGCGGGAATGCGTGCATCCACCACTTCGGCCACCAGGTCCACATATTTGAGATCTTCTGCAATCATGCGGCGCGTTTTGGTCATATGACCGGGATACCACTGTATATTGATGGCGATCAGCCCCTTCTATTCTCACAGCTCGCACCGGCATCACGATACACCGGTACGATTCTACCATTATACACAACCCGCGTCCAGAAAAAAAGACCTTTATTCCAGAAAACCAGGAAAATACAAAATCCCGGAGGACACCATTGCCCTCCGGGAGAATTGCAGTCCAAGGTCTAAGCTCTGGGATGGGCCTTTTGGTAGACCTCTTTCAGCTTCTGATTGACAATCTGGGTGTAAATCTGGGTGGAGGAGATGTCGGCGTGGCCCAGCATCTCCTGAATGGAGCGCAGGTCCGCCCCGTTTTCCAGCAAATGGGCGGCAAACGAGTGGCGCAGGGTGTGGGGGGTGATGTCCTTTTCAATCCCCGCCTTCTCCTGATAGTGCTTGATGATTTTCCAAAAGCCCTGGCGGCTCATGCGCTCCCCGCTCATGTTGACGAACAGCGCCTTCTCCTCTGAGCGTATCACCATCTGGGGCCGCACATGCTCCAGATAGTCGCTCAGCGCCTGCACCGCCGTGTGATAGAGGGGAATGATCCGCTCCCGGTCCCGGTTGACACAGCGGACAAAGCTGGCGCTCAGATTCAGCTGGTCGGTATTGAGTCCAATCAGTTCACTGACCCGGATACCGGTGGCATACAGAAGCTCCAGCATGGCCTTGTCCCGGCAGCCCTTGGGGTCCGCCGCGTCCGGCTGCTCCAAAAAGAGCTCTACCTCTTTGGAGGTGAGAATCTGGGGGAGCTTGCGCTCCACCCGGGTGGGGGCCAGACCGCGGGCCGGGTTGCGGTTCACCCACCCCCGCATCCCCAAAAACTGATAGAAAGATTTTAAGGAGGCCAGCGAGCGGGTCACGGTGGCCGCGGACTTATGCTGGGCGGTGAGATGGAGGATGTAGTGCTCCACATCTTCCTGGACGGCGGTCTCCACGGTCAGCGTCTCCCCCGGAAGCCACTGGAGAAAATTCCGCACATCCCGCAGATAGGAGCTCTGTGTATTGGGCGACGCCTTTTTCTCCATCTCCAGATAAACTGCGTATTCCCGATAGTAGTCCATACCAGCACCCTCTCTCTTTTCCATCAGGGGAGCACCAGCATCCCCGCCGCCCCCGAGATCAGCTTGGGGACCGCCGTTGCCTCCAACAGCATACACACACAAAGCGCCCCGGCACACACCGCACAGCGCAGAAAATAGGTCCGTCCATAGGGCAGTGTCCGCCGGCTCTCCCCCAGAAAACGGGAGGCCAGCGCCCGGGAGGCCCCCATCCCTTGCACCCCCAACACAAACAGAGCGGGGAGGGACACCGCCCCCGTCACACCGAACACCGCCATAGCCAGCACCGCCCCGGCGCCGCCGAACAGATGCACAAAAGCGCCAATGGCAAAGGCCAGCAGAAACCCCCGTACCGCAAATACCGCCGGGAGAAACAAAAGGCCCAGACTGGTAAACCCCAGCACAAAGACCAGCATGTGCCACCGAACGCTCTCCCACAGCAGGACGGGCACCGGCGGAGCCTGGGGCGGCTGCTCAGCGGCGTTTTCCAGAAAGGTGCGCAGAAGTTCCGCCAGCACCGCGTTCTCTGCGCTGCCGCTCCTGCCGGAGAACAGCAGCCCGGCCAGCCCGCCGGCCAGAAAACACCCGGTCAACACCACCAGCGGCAGACGCATGTCCCCTTCCGCTTCCCTCCACAACTTGCCGCCCGTCTCCCGCATCCGCCTCACCTCTGCCAGAGTGTATGTCCCTGAGCGGGGCCTTAGAAGCCTGGCGACGCTGATTTGGAAATGATTTCGTTCTTAAATATACCTCACACGAAAGGAATGCGCAAGAGGAGCGGGAAAAATTGCCTCATTTTTGTCCTTTCTGTTGTATTCTTATGTAAACTGCATTATGTAAATTACATAAACTTTTATCGTATCATCACCCTTCAATAGATAATAAAACACATCATATAGCGATTTACCCTTCGTATATCGCTATATGATGTGTTCGATAAAACGGATTACAGTTTGTATTCTACCGCACAGAACCTCGGATGCAGCCTATGCTCAGTCCAGGCCAGCGGCCAGCGCCCGCAGGGCAATGGCACACTCCAGACGCTTGCGCTCCAGCTCGCAGCCCACCTTGTGGGGGTGCTCAATGTCGCCATTCACCAGCAGGTTGGAGGCCGAACAGCCACCGGAGCAGTAGAACCGTGCCCAGCAGTGGGCGCACTCCTCCCGGGTGTAGATGTTCAGCGCCGCAAACCGGCTGGACAGCTCCTTGTTAAAGTCCCCGTCGTACACATTGCCCAGCTTGTAGTCCTCCTGGCCCACAAACTGGTGACAGGGGTAGATGTCTCCATCGGGGGTGATGGCCACATACTCACAACCCGCCCCGCAGCCCCGCAGGCGCTTGATGACACAGGGGCCCTGCTGAAGGTCCACATTGAAGTGGAAGAAATTTGTCTCGGGGTGGTCCTTCAGATACTCCGCCAGGCGCTCATACTCCGCCTTCAGCTCCGGCAGATCGGACTCCTGGAGGGCATAGGGGTCCTCCTCCTTCCCTACCACCGGCTCCACCGACACATGCTTGCCGATGGCGGCCAGGGCCTTTACATCCTCGGCGAAGTCCTTGTGGAAGCGGGTGAAGGTGCCCCGGAGGTAGTAGTCCTTGGTGCCCCGACCAGCGATGAGCTTCCGGAACTTGGGCACAATCACATCATAGGAGCCCTTCCCGTTGACGGTGGGCCGCAGGTCATCATTGACCTCTTTGCGCCCATCCATGGAGAGCACCGCGTTGGACATCTCCCGATTGATATACTCGATGTTCTCGTCATTCAGCAGTACGCCGTTGGTGGTGATGGTGAAGCGGAAGCACTTGTTGTGCTTCTCCTCCAGAGAGCGAGCGTACTCCACGGTGGCCTTGACTGTATCCATGGCCATCAGGGGCTCGCCGCCGAAAAAGTCCACCTCAATGTTGCGCCGGGGGCCGGACTTCTCTACCACAAAGTCGATGGCCTTCTTGGCGGTCTCAAGGTCCATCGTCATCCGCTTGCCAGTGCCGAAATCGCCGGTGGAGGCAAAGCAGTATTTGCAGCGCAGATTGCAGTCGTGGGACACATGGAGGCACAGGGCCTTGACCAGGGCCTGCTGCTGCATAGAGGCGGCCTTCTCCCGGTCGATGTAGTCGTCCTGCTCAAAGAGGAGCCCCTCCTCCTTGAGGCCCCGCAGCTCCTCCCAGGCCTCCGCCAGCGCGGCGGGGTCGTACTGGGGCAGCGCGGCGGAGAGCTCAGCGGGCAGCTCTTCCGCCAGGCTCTCCCCGTTCTCCTCACGCCGGGAGAGGGCGGTGAGCAGATCGTAGGTCAGCTCGTCCAGCACATGGACGGCACCGCTGTTCACATCCACGGCGATGGATACGCCGAGGCATTGAAAGGTATGTACCATAACTTCGTTCCTTCCTGTCTATGCGCATAGAAAAGGGTGGGCTTTCACCCACCCCTTTTCCACAGCGATTCTCTTAGCGATTCTCGCACTTCTGGTTGGCCACGGTGCAAGAAGTCTTACAGGCGGACTGGCAGGAGGTCTGGCACTCGCCGCAGCCGCCGTGAGCGGCGCTCTTCTTCAGAGTGGCGCCGTTGAGCGTCTTGATATGCTTCATCTTGGGTTCCCTCCCCTGTTTGTTTTAGATTCTCTCTCAGTATACCACAGCCCGTTTCTCTTTTCAATCACTTTCGCCGTTTTTTCTTGCTCCGGCCCAGCAGTCCGGCGACAGCCCCGCCGCACAGGGCGGCGCACAGCACCAGCGCCCCCCGGCCATCCCGGGGCACACTGCCAAAGGCCAGCGCGCCCACGGTGAGCAGCAACAAAAAGAACACCGCCCCTGTGGCCAGTCCCACCACCAGCGCCCGGCGGCCGCACTGGCGAACCGCCACCAGACCGCCGGCAAAAGCTCCCAGTACGCAGGCCCCCACCGTCACCCGGGTGCTGAGCTCCTCCCCCATCGCCCCGGCGGAGATGGCCCAGGAGGCCAACAGCAGCAGCGCCAGCGAGACGGCAAAGGCCACCGCGCCCCCCAGAAGCACACCGCAGGCACAGCGAATCAGCATTTTTCCCGGCTCCTCTTCCCGTTTTCCCACAAAAATACCCTCCCTTCACAGGCTTCCTGTTGGAATCCTATGAGGGGAGGGCTTTGGTTATCCCGGTTTTTATCGGGTGGTCTCCTCGGTCTGCTTGCCCTTGGTGGATACCGCCCACTTGGTGAACTCAATGCGCACCCGGTCTGCGCCGGTCTCAATGACGATGGTCTCCTCCTTGATGGCACAGATGGTGCCCACAATGCCGCCAATGGTGGTGATGACATCGCCCACCGCCAGCTCAGAGCGCATCTTGGCCAGCTGCTTCTTCCGCTTGTTCTCCGGCCGGATGAGCAGGAAGTAGAAGATAGCGACCATAGCCGCCAGCGGGATAACAAACCCCAGCAGGCTGCCGGCGTCGTTGGCACTGGTCAGAATCGTGTTGGAAATGCCAGTCAGCAAAGTGATCTCCTCCAAATTTCAAGTTGTACACGGGACGTGAGAAATATTATACGGTACTTTGTCCCATTTGGCAAGGGCTTTTCCCAGTTTTTACAGCCGGCGGTCCAATTGGGCGCTGTACTGCTCCCGGAAGGCGGTAAACTGCCCCTCGTCCAGGGCGGCGCGGATGCGCTCCATGAGGGTATTGTAGAAATACAGATTGTGGAGCACCGCCAGACGCATGGCCAGCATCTCCCCCGCGGCGAAGAGGTGGCGCAGGTAGGCGCGGGAGAAGCTGCGGCACACCGGACATTGACACTCCGGGTCGATGGGGGAATCGTCCAGCTTGTACTTCTCATTCTTGATATTGATGGAACCGCCCCAGGTGTAGAGCTTGCCGTGGCGGGCGTTGCGGGCGGGCATCACACAGTCGAAGAAATCCACCCCCCGCCAGACCGCCTCAATGATGTTGGAGGGGGTGCCCACCCCCATGAGGTAGCGGGGCTTGTCCTGGGGCATATGGGGTTCCACCGCGTCGATGATGTCGTACATCACCTGTGTGGGCTCCCCCACCGCCAGACCGCCGATAGCGTAGCCGTCGCAGGGAATTTTGGCGGTCTCCTTCATGTGCCACACCCGCAAATCCGGGAAAGTGGCCCCCTGGTTGATGCCAAAGAGCATCTGCTGGGGATTTACCGTACCGGGCAGGGCGTTGAGCCGGTCGTGCTCCACCTTGCACCGCTCCAGCCAGCGCAAGGTCCGCTCGCAGGAGTTTTTGGCGTACTCGTAGGTGGCGGGGTTCTCCACACACTCATCAAAGGCCATGGCAATGTCGCTGCCCAGATTGGACTGAATCTGCATGGACTCCTCCGGGCCCATGAAAATCCGCCGCCCGTCAATGTGAGAGGCAAAGGTGACCCCCTCCTCCTTAATCTTCCGAAGGCCGGAGAGAGAGAACACCTGAAATCCTCCGGAATCGGTGAGGATAGGGCCATCCCAGTGCATGAACTTGTGGATACCCCCCATCTCCTTCACCACCCCGTCGCCGGGGCGCAGATGGAGGTGGTAGGTGTTGGACAGCTCCACCTGACAGCCAATCTCCTTCAAATCCAGGGCGGATACCGCCCCCTTGATGGCCGCCTGGGTGCCCACATTCATAAAGACCGGGGTCTGGACGGTGCCGTGGGCGCACTGGAACACACCGCGCCGGGCACGCCCCTCCTGTTGGATGACTTGAAACACGAAAACACTCCTTCTTACCGAGAATCAGTGAATAAACATGGCGTCGCCAAAGGAGAAAAAGCGGTAACGCTGTTTCACCGCCTCCTCGTAGGCGTTCAAAATATGCTCCCGCCCCGCCAGCGCGGAGACCAGCATCACCAGTGTGGACTCCGGCAGGTGGAAATTGGTGATGAGGGCGTCCAGCACCTTGAAGCGGTAGCCCGGATAGATGAAGATGTTGGTCCAGCCGGCGCTCTCTTTTAAGGTGCCGTCCTCCGCCGCCCAGCTCTCAATGGTGCGGCAGGAGGTGGTGCCCACACAGATAATTCGTCCCCCTTCCGCCTTGGTGCGGTTGATGGTATCCGCGGTCTCGGCGGAAATCATACAATATTCGCTGTGCATCTCGTGGTCCAGAATGTCCTCCTCCTTCACCGGACGGAAAGTCCCCAGCCCCACATGGAGGGTCACATAGGCCAGACGCACCCCCATGTCCTCCACCTGCTGCAAGAGCTCTTTGGTGAAGTGGAGCCCGGCGGTGGGGGCGGCGGCAGAGCCCACCTCCCGGGAGTAGACGGTCTGATACCGCTCCGGGTCCTGGAGCTCGGCCTTGATATAGGGCGGCAGAGGCATCTTGCCCAGCTGCTCCAGCAGCTCCAGAAAAATGCCGTCGTAGTGGAAGCGGATGAGGCGGTTGCCCCCCTCCAGCACCTCCTCCACCGTGGCGGTGAGCAGGCCGTCCCCAAAGGTAAGCTGGACGCCGGGGCGGGCCTTCCGACCGGGGCGCACCAGGCACTCCCAGGTCTTGTTCCCCCGATCGATGAGGAGCAGCACTTCTACCGCGCCGCCGCCCGGCTCCCGATGGCCCAGTAGACGGGCGGGGAGCACCCGGGAGTCGTTGAGCACCAGGCAGTCCCCCGGGCGGAGAAACTGCGGGAGCTCATAGAAATGCCGGTGCTCCATCTCTCCGGTGTGCTTGTCCAAAACCAGCAGCCGGGACTGGTCCCGCTTCTCCAGCGGAGTCTGTGCAATGAGCTCTTCCGGCAGATGAAAGGAAAAATCCGATGTTTTCATTTAGTAGACGTCCACTCCTGTGAAATAGAATTTTAAAATCTGGTCATAGGTATAGCCCGCCTTGGCCATGGACAGAGCGCCATACTGGCTCATCCCCACCCCATGGCCCCAGCCGGAACCGGTGATGGTGTAGCTGTCCGCCCCGGTGACAGTGCCGCCGCTGGGGCTTGGCTGGGTGAGGCCGTTCCCGGTGAGGACCCAGGCGTCCCCGGTCACCGTGTTGATGGCGCCGCTGCCGTCAATGGCATAGGCCCCATTCAGCACCGTGCTCCCGCCGCCGGCCAGCGGCACTTCTCCCCCGCCTGCGGCAGTGCCTCCACTGCCGGAGACGGTATAGCGCAGGGAGCGCAGGCCCAGAAAGGTCCGGGCGTCCTGCTTGTAGAAGGACCAGCTCTTGCCGTTTACGTCGGTAAAAGTGATGGCGTACACGTTCCCCGTGGGGGTGGTCTGAGTCACCGCAAAGGAGGCCAAATCCCCGCACTGGTAGCCCTTGGCCCGGAGCTTTGCCTCTAACTCGTCGGCGGTAAAGGTCACCGTCCAGCGGTAATTGGGAATCTGGTCAGCAATGAGGCCCTCATAGGGGTCGGTCTTTCCCACCAGGTAGGGGATGGCTGTCACCCACACATTTTCCGAGCTCTCTGACGCGCCGCCGTTGCTGGAGGAGTACACCGTCTCCGCCAGAGAGCCCTGGTAGTAGACACACAGACCTTCGCTCTCAGCGGCGGCCTGAATGCTGTTGGTGGTGAGGTTGCCGGTCCCGTGGTAGGCCTGGCAGTCCGTCTCCGAGCACAGATCAAAGTGATAGGTGCTGTGTTTGTTCAGGTTGCGCATGGCGTAGGTCCGGGCACAGCAGGCCTGGGCCTTCAGCGCCTCCTTGTGCCAGGAGGCCCCCATCTCCCAGGTGATGACGCAGCGGATGTAGTCCTCCAGATGGACCATATTTACCACCGTCAGGTTGCCGCCGTTGATGCGCTCATAGCGGAAGCCGCCGTAGTACTTAAAGTCTTTGAACCAGGTCTGCGGGTCGACGGTCCCGGTGATGTCCGGCTGGACGCCCAGCGCCCGGTCACTCCCCCCGTCAAACTGGAAGAGCACCTGAGCGGTGCCGGTGCGCACCACGGTAACGGCGTAGTTTCCCGCCTTCTCCACCGCGCCGGAGAGTCCCAGAGAGGTGCGCAGGCTCTCCGCCTCGCTCTGACTGGCGCAGGTGCCCACACGCACCTGCCAGACCCCGCTCTGCCAGGCGGGATAGGCGCCGATTACCCCCGCCGCTGCGGCTGCGGCCTGGGCCTGGTCTCCATAGGTTCCCACCAGCACATACCAGCCGCCCACAGCGGTGCCGCCGGCGGAGGTGGAGTAGGTCCCGTTCGCCCCCAGATAGAGGGTGTCGCTTTTGAGCATGGTGATGGCGGTCTCACTGGTGGACAGCAGGGCGGTGAAGTTCCCGCTGTCGTCAAAATAGCCCAGACGGTAGCCGCTGCCCACGCTGTTGAGGAGGTTGGCCGAGGGCAGCGCGGTGCTGCCGTAGGCCAGCCCCACCCGCAGCACCTGGTCGCTCACCGCCGCCTGCGCGGGAACACCGCCCAGGGGCAGTACCAGAGCGGCTGCAAGGGCAGCTGATGCAAGTTTCATCCAGAATTTTTTCATGGCAAGCTCCTGTTTCAGAATTTAGCGGATAAAAGCGTATTGACAGCGCCCCGTTCCTGTGATACTATCAGTTTACATTACAGGATAGAGGTTGCGGGACGCATCAGTAGCGCGGCGAGGGCTCCGAGGGCCCTTTGACCCGGCGCAAAAGGGCCTCCCGCCGAAGAGGAACGTCCCCCGGAGGGCTCTCCTCTGGGCGTGCAGGCGAAAGCCGCACGACTGTCACCGGTTGGGTCCGGTGGAGCGCTGTCTGTGTTTTGCGCATGGTGCGGAGGCGGTATACGCTTCTGACATTATAGTACAAAATCAGCCGGTGTGTAAACCCGCTGATTTCTTTTTTTCTCTCCCCGTCGGGAGTGAAAGACGGAGCGGTCAGTCTCATTTCCTGGGATGCGTCATAGACTAAGAAAAATGGGAGGTCATTGCTATGGAAAAATTCAAGGTAGGCGTCATCGGCTGCACCGGCATGGTGGGTCAGCGCTTTGTCACCCTGATGGAGAACCACCCCTGGTTCCAGCTCACCGCCGTCGCCGCCAGTCCCCGTTCGGCGGGCAAGACCTATGAGGAGGCTGTGGGCGGGCGCTGGGCCATGGATACCCCCATGCCCGAGGAGGCCAAGAAGCTGGTGGTCCTCAACGCGGAGGCGGATGTGGAGAAAATTGCCTCCATGGTCGACTTCGTCTTTTCCGCGGTGGACATGAAGAAAGAGGAGATTCAGGCCCTGGAGGAGGAGTACGCCAAGCACGAGTGCCCGGTGGTCTCCAACAACTCCGCCCACCGCTGGACTCCCGATGTGCCCATGGTGGTGCCGGAGATTAACCCCGAGCACTTGGACGTGATTCCCGCCCAGCGCCAGCGCCTGGGCACCCAGCGGGGCTTTATCGCCGTCAAGTCCAACTGCTCCCTCCAGAGCTATGTCCCCGCCCTCCATCCCCTGCGCAAGTTTGGGGTGAAGGATGTGCTGGTGTGTACTTACCAGGCCATTTCCGGCGCGGGCAAGACCTTTGAAACCTGGCCCGAGATGGTGGACAATGTCATCCCCTACATCGGCGGCGAAGAGGAGAAGAGCGAGCGGGAGCCGCTGAAGCTGTGGGGCAAGGTGGAAAACGGCGTCATTGTCAACGCCGACGGCCCCGCCATCACCGCCCAGTGCTTCCGGGTCCCCGCCTCCAACGGCCATATGGCCGCGGTGTTTGTCCGCTTTGAGAAGAAGCCCTCCATGGAGGAGATCAAAGAGATCTGGGCCAGCTTCCGGGGCCGCGCGCAGGAGCTGGAGCTTCCCTCCGCCCCCAAGCAGTTCCTCCACTATTTTGAGGAGGACAATCGCCCCCAGACCAAGCTGGACCGCATGACCGAGGGCGGCATGGCCGTGTGCATTGGCCGCCTGCGCCCCGACACCCAGTACGACTATAAATTTGCCTGTCTCTCCCACAACACCCTCCGGGGCGCCGCCGGCGGCGCGGTTCTGCTGGCCGAGCTGCTGTGCGCGGAGAACTACATCACAAGGAGGTAAGCCGCAATGCGTGAGCCTATTTTTACCGGCGCCTGTACCGCCATCGTCACCCCCTTCGACCAGAGTGGGGCGATTGACTATGCCGCCTTCGGGGCCCTCATTGAGGACCAGATTGCCCGTGGCATTGACGCCATCTGTGTCTGCGGCACCACCGGCGAGAGTGCCACCATGTCCATCCGGGAGCACATCGCCGTGGTGGAGTTCTGTGTCAAGCAGGTCAACCACCGGGTAAAGGTCATTGCCGGCGCGGGGAGCAACGACACCTCCGCCGCCGTCTACCTCTCCCAGCACGCCCAGGACTCCGGGGCAGACGCTCTCCTCCACGTTACCCCCTATTACAACAAGGCCAGCCAGGCCGGTCTTATCAAGCACTATGAGTACATCGCGGACCGGACCGAGCTGCCCATCCTCCTCTATAATGTGCCCTCCCGCACCGGCGTCTCCTTCACCGCCGAGACCTACCACATCCTCTCCCAAAATCCCAAGATCAACGGCGTCAAGGAGGCCAGCGGCAACTTCTCCCTGTTGGCCCACACCCGGTATCTGTGCGGCGACGACTTCTACATCTGGTCGGGTAACGACGATCAGGTGGTGCCCATGATGAGCCTGGGCGCCAAGGGTGTTATCTCGGTGGCCTCCAACATTGTCCCCGAGGTGATGGTGAAGATGAGCCATCTGTGCCTGGATGGGGATTTCCACGCCGCCGCTAAGCTGCAAATTGAGTACATGGACTTTATTGACGCCCTCTTTGTGGAGGTCAACCCCATTCCCATCAAGGCCGCCCTCAATCTGGCGGGCCGCAGTGTGGGCGGGCTGCGCCTCCCCCTGTGCGACATCTCCGACAAAAACCTGGAGGTCCTGCGGACCGCCATGGACCGCATGGGCCTGCTGGCCTGAGCGGCGGGAGGGATGTTAAAATGGTAAAGGTCCTTATCTCCGGCTGCAACGGCCATATGGGCCGTGTGGTGGCCGATATCTGTAAGGCCCGCTCCGATGTGGAGGTGGTGGGTGGCTTTGACATTCTGGGACAGGGGGACGGTTCCTTCCCCATCTGGTCCAATCCCGCCCTCTGTCATGCCGAGGCTCAGGTGGTCATCGACTTCTCCTCCCCTGCCGCGCTGGAGTCCCTGCTCACCTTTGGACAGGAGCGGAAGATTCCACTGGTGCTGGCCACCACTGGCTACTCAGAAGAGCAGCTCTCCGCCATTGACCAGGCCGCCCAGAACATTCCCATTTTCCGCTCCGGCAACCTGTCTCTGGGCATCAATGTGCTGATGGAGCTGGTGAAGCGCTGTGCCTCCCTTCTGGGGGAGGATTATGATGTGGAAATTGTGGAGCGCCACCACAACCGCAAGGTGGACGCCCCCAGCGGCACTGCCCTCATGCTCTATGAGGCCGCTGCCCAGGGTCTCCCCTACCAGCCGCATCCGGTTTACGACCGCCAGAGTGTCCGTCAGCGCCGCGACCCCCACGAGATTGGCATTTCCGCCGTCCGGGGCGGCAACATTGTGGGTGACCATGAGGTGATTTTTGCCGGGCGGGACGAGGTGGTGGAGCTGAAGCACTCCGCTATGAGCCGGGAGGTCTTTGCCTCCGGCGCGGTGAAAGCCGCCTGTTTTCTGGCCGGTGTGGAGAAGCCGGGCCTCTACAATATGAATGATTTGGTCTCTGCTGTGCTCTAAACACAGCAAGAGGGGCGTTGCAACAGGAAAAATTCCTCTGCAACGCCCCTTTGTTATGAAATCTCAGTTGATTCTGTATGTATCGCCGCAACGGCGGGGGTTTTTGTCCTCGCCGGACAGGCCGCCTACTCGGCGGGAGCACCGCTTTCTTTGCCAAAGAAAGAGGTGGGAAAGAAAGCGCAGAGGGGGCGCTGCCCCCTCTGCACTCCCCTCAATGCGCAACCGAGCTAAATTTCCCCTGCGGTGGGATTGCGCCAGCTCGGTGCCATTTGAACCAGGCTTTCCGCCTATGAGGGAAGTGTTGTACTGCGGTGCAAGACAAGTAATCTCGGTTTGGGCAAGTCTGTTGCCACAGAACAAGCCAAACGCTAGCACCCCTAAATTGGGCGGCCCCCTTTAAAAAGGCCGCCCTTTTGGAGGGGAGTGGAGAGGGGAACGAGAAGTTCCCCTCTCCGCCTTTTCTTTCCCCGGTTTCTTTTCCGCGAAA
>DXDX01000199.1 GCA_019115265.1 Candidatus Flavonifractor merdigallinarum
TGGAATACCGCAGATTCAGGTTAATCTTTACGGCAATCATACCGCTTGCATCAAACAGATTATGTCTGAGATTCTACAGCAGACCAAGATTGACGAAATCTCCATGATAAAAATCGAAAACAGATAAAAGATGAAAAACCAGACGGGATGTCTGGTTTTTCATCTTTTCTTCTATTGGAGCATGTCCTTCTATCATTATGTAAGGGCCGCAAATTGGCGGCCCAAAGGGCTGCGCTTATCCATTCTTGCGGGTCTCCATCCAAATGCCGTAGCCCTGTGTGGGGGTATTGACCAGAAATTCTCTGTGCCGTTCTGCCAGCCTTTAACAATGGAGGTTTACGGCATTTTTGTGTCCGTTTTTTCGGGAAGGGCTCAGGGCACCGCACTCAGGGCGGCCCCGGTATTGCCGCAGGCGGACAGGCTCAGGCACGCGGTTCCGGCCAGGAACAGGGAAAGAATACGCTTTTTCATCCTCCATCGTACTCTTTTTTCCTTCAAACAGGTATGGGTCAATTCCCCACTTTTTCCGCCCACTGCTCCAGAATGGCGTCGCGGTCGGCGGCGTTGGCCTTGAAGTCGGTGGGGAAGAGGGCGATCTCAGAGAGCGCCATAATGCCATCGGGGGCGGGCACATCGTCCTTTACCAGCATGGCGTTCTGGGCCTTGCCCACCTCTTCCAGACCCCGGTCAGACAGGAGCCAGTCAATAAAGACCTTGGCCTCCTCCGGGTGGCTGCACCCCTCCAGAATGCCCACAGGCTGGGGCCACCAGCCAGTACCGTCGGTGGGGTAGACCAGCTCCACCTGGGGATAGTCCTCCTCCAGAGACTTGTTGCCGGTGCCGGCGTTGATGCCCACAGCGGCCTCACCGGCGATGACGTTGTTGGCCGGGTCGCTGCCCCGGGCGGTGAAGTAGGGGACCTGCTGGATAAGCTGGTCCAGGTACTCCCAGCCGGCCTCCTCGCCGCGGGTCTGGAGGATGGCGCTCACGGTGTTGTAGGCGGTGCCGGAGGAGGCGGGGTCAGGCATGGAGACCAGACCCTTCAGCTCCGGCTGGAGCAGGTCGTCCCACTGGGTGGGGACCTCAATGCCCAGCTCGCTGATGACCTCGGTGTTGACCACCCAGTTGACCACGGTGAGAGAGGTGCCGGTCCAATAACCGGTCACATCTTTCATGTCGTCGGCGATGTCGGCTGCCTCAGGGGACTGGTAGGCGGTCAGCAGGCCGCTGTCGGCGGCACTGATAAAGGCGTCGGCGCCGCCGGTGAACCACACATCGGCAATGACCGTGCCCGCCTCTTTCTCGTTGGCGATGCGCTGGAGAATCTCGCCGTTTTTCAGGGTCAGGTTCTCCACCTTGATGCCGGTGTCCTCATAGAAGGCGTCCAGTACGGGGATAATGGCGTCGGTCACCCCGTAGAGGTTGATGGTGGTGCCCTTCATGGACTCGTTGTAGTGCTCAGAGGACCAGGCCGCCTCCTCCGTCTGAGCGGCAGGGCTGGCGGAGGGCTGAGCCGCCTGGCTGGGGGAGGGGGAGTCCGTGGCGGACTGACAACCGGAGGCGCTGACCAGCAGCAGTGCGGCCAGCAGGGATGCAAGAGGTTTCTTCATTTCTATACTCCTTCTTTCCGTTCATTGAGACCGCCGGGATGCGCTTTGCCCAGCCGGCGGGATATTCTGCTTTATGATACATGCCCACCCGCGACTGTGTATTGTAATATTCTTGGAATTTTAAAACGATTTTTTCCGACCATCCAAACAAAGAGACGAGAAATGCCGAAAATCTTTGCAGCGCAAGGGAAAGCGGACTTTATTTTGATTTTCTATGGTAGAAAAGCGGATTATGGTTCTTTCAAATGATGTTTTAACAGAACTGGTCACCGGGGCAAAATGTGTTATAATGTAACCCATTCTGGTACAAAAAGGGGAGGACCAATGTGGAAGCAGAGCTGATCAGGCGGTGTCTGGACTATGGGGGGCATTTTTCCGCCATGAGCCATGTGGAGACCCTGCTGTTTGACGCGGAGTCGTCCGCCCTCTGCGCACCTCCCCCCAACCGGTTCTGCGCCGGGTGTACCTGTGGGCGGTGTGTTCCGTGCAATACCTTTTCCTATGGGTGCAGCGAGGCCTTCCGCTGGGGCGGAAAGTACATCTACTACTGTCCGCTGGGGCTGGTTTTTGTGCGGCTGTTGTGCAGGACGCGGCCGGTCGGATGTTGGGCGGGCTTTTGGCGGGACCGGTGGTGATGGGGCTGCCGGAGGACACCCTGATGGGCCTGCCCCAGCGGGAGATGGAGGAGCGGGTGCGCACCCTGCCAGTATTCTCAGCGGAGGAGGTCAACCACATCAGCGAGGTCTTTGCCGCCGGTGTGGCCGCCCAATCCGGGCTGGTCAACTCCATGCTCAGCTACAAGCAGGAGCAGCTCCTCAACGCCATCTACCGGGTGAAGGAGAGCTGTTACAGCGGCCCATCCCGGCACAGCTACCCCATCCGCTATGAAAAGGAGCTCCAGTCCATGATGCTCCAAAAGGACCAGAGCGGGGCGGAGGAGCGGCTTCAGCTGATGCTCAGCCACATCTTCCTCTCCTGCGACTTTGACATGGAGCGGATACGCCAGCGGGCCTGTGAGCTGGCGGTGCTGCTCTCCCGGGCCACCATTGACGCCGGCGCGGACATCAATGAGGTGTTGGCCCTCAACAGCGCCTACTGGGAGGAGCTGGGCGGGTGCGCTACCACGGACGAGGTGAGCCAGGTGCTGACCCGAATCCTCCACCGCTTTTTGGCCTGTTCCTTCTGTTTTGCCACGGTGAAGCACTCTGACATCATCTATCACGCCATGGAGTATGTGAAATCCCACTACGCCCAGAAAATTTCTCTGGCCCAGGTGGCGGAGTATGTGGGGCTGAATAAGTCCTATTTCAGCACCCTCTTCAAAAATGAAACCGGCATGAGCATGATGGCCTATATCCACTCGGTGCGGGTGGAGCGGAGCAAGGTCATGCTGATGGATGCCTCTCTGGGGCTTGCGGAGGTGGCCACCCTGTGCGGCTTTGAGGACCAGAGCTATTTTACCAAGATTTTCAAGCGCGTCACCGGGGTGACACCCAAGCGCTACCGGGATGGGCGGGGCGTTGCCCTGACCCCGGTGGAAAGGAGTTCGTCGTGAACCAAGCGGAGGCGACACAAATTCTGGACGAGGTTGCCGAGCGTCTGCGGGAGGGGCGCTCGGCAGAGCTGCTGGAGCACATCTCCTTGGCGCTGGAGGGGGGACTTACCGGGGAGGAGATTCTCCAGAGCGGCCTGCTGCGGGGCATCAACGAGCTGGGGGAGCAGTTCAAAAACAGCGAGGCCTTTGTGCCCGAGGTCCTCATCGCCGCTCGAGCCATGAACCGGGGGCTGGATTTGCTGGCGCCGGTGCTGCGCCAGAGCCAGACCGACAGCCGGGGCACCGTCATCCTGGGGACCGTCCGGGGGGACATCCACGACATTGGCAAGAAGCTGGTGCGCATTCTGATGGAGGGCCAGTCCCTCACGGTGGTGGATTTGGGGGTGGATGTGCCGGCGGAGCGGTTTTATGAGGCGGCCATCGCCCATCACGCCCAGGTGGTGGGCTGTTCCGCCCTTCTGACCACCACCATGATTGAGATGAAGCGGGTGGTGCAGCTCTTTGAAAAGCAGGGCGTGCGGGACAAGGTGCGCATTATGGTGGGGGGTGCGGCGGTGAGCCAGCGCTTTTGTACCGCCATTGGGGCCGACTGCTACACCGCGGACGCCTATACCGCGGCCCAGAAGGCGTTGGTCTATTGTCAGGAGCTGCGCGCCGGAGGGAACGGCCTGTGACCGGGGGCGAGCGGGTGATGACCGCCCTGGCGGGGGGAAGGCCGGACCGGGTGCCGGTGTGCCCCATTCTGGGGGGCGCTACCCGGCAGATACTGGGGGTGACCTACCGGGCCTGGTCCACCAATGCGGAGCTGTGCGCTCTGGCGCTGGCCAAGACGGTGCGGCGCTACCGGCTGGACGCGGCCATGTTTGTCATTGATTTGTCGGTGGAGTGCGCCGCCTGGGGGCAGCGGCTGGTCTACCCCAGAGAGGGGACCGCCCACCCTGATGTGCGCGCACAGCTGTTGCAGGAGCCGGAGGACTACGACCGCCTCCGTCCGGCCAGCTGGCTGGGGGCCGAGCGGATGAACATGGAGGTGGAGGTCTGCCGCCGCCTGCGCCGCCACCTGGGGCCGGACATCCCCATCTTTCCCATGGTGTCCAGCCCCCTGGGAGTGCTGACCATGCTCCGGGGGCAGACCGCTCTGCTCACCGAGGTCTATGACCAGCTTCCCGCCATTGTCCGGGCCCTGGAGCCCATCACCCGCACGCTGGAGCAGTATGTGCACCGGCTTTTGGATGCGGGCAGCGACGGCATTTTGCTGGATACCCTCTACGCCTCTCGCTCCCTCATCTCCAAGGAGCTGTGGAGCGCGGTGGAGCGCCCCGCCCTCACCGATTTGGCCCAGTCGGTCCACCTGCGGGGGCGGCAGCTCATTCTCCACAACTGCGGGTGGGGGAGCTATCTGAAGGAACAGCTGGCGGTGATGCACCCCCAGGGGATTTCGCTGCAATACTCCCCGGAGGACTGCGCCAATCTGGTGGAGTGCCGCCTGCGGTATCAGACGGTGGCACTGATGGGGTGTGTGGACCCGGTGCTGGCCCTGCTGGCCACGCCGGAGGAGTGGGAGGACGCCTGCCGGGTGCAGGTGCGCCTGCTGGGTGGAACGGGGGGCTATCTCCTGTCCACCGGATGTGAATACCCGCCCAACGCGCCGCTCACCCTGCTGCGGCAGATGCGCCGGGCGGCGGAGTATGAGGAAGAGAGGCGGGGATGGGCGTGAGAGATTTGATGGCCTATGCGCGCGCGCAGGGGCGGCGGCTGGTCTACCCTCTGGGGGCCGGTGCGCTGAGCCAGCGCTGGTGGGAAGAGCAGAGCGCCGCTTGGAGCTGGGAGGAGCGGACGGCCCAAAATCTGGCCTGGCAGTGTCACACCTTGGACTATGACCTGAACAACATCACCATTCCCACGCTGGATATGCTGGAGGGGCTGGGCATCCACACCGGAACGCTGTGGGATGGCAGTCAGTACATACCGCCCGGCCAGCTCTCCACCCTGGAGGAGGCGGACGCTTTCTTTGCGCAGGCGCCCCGGGAGCCGCCGGTGCTGCTGCGCCATCTGGCAGCGCTGCGCCGGGGAAAAGAGCTGTGCTCCAAGCCCATCACCATGGGGACCTTTGGGCCGCTGACCCTGGCGGGGTATCTGATGGGGGCGGAAGAGCTGCTGGTGGGCATGGTGGAGGGGCCGGAGCTGGTGCGCCGGGTGCTGAAGGGGATTACTGCGGAGCTGGTGGACTGGCACCAGCGGGCAGTGGACGCGGGCGGGGACTTTTTGTGGGTGGCGGAGCCCATGGCCGCTCTCATCTCCCCCAGGCATTTTCGGAGTTTTGTGCAGCCCTGTCTGCGCGCCCTCTTCACCCCGCAGGCCCCAGCGGGCTTTCTCCACATTCCGGGGGATACCACCTGTCTGCTGGATGAGCTGGTGGACACCGGCGCCCAGTGCCTGAGCCTGGATGCCCCGGTGGGGATGGCCAGAGCGCTGGCCCGGGTGCCGGAGTGGGTGGTGCTGCTGGGGGATATTGACGCCTTTTTACTGCTGGAGGGGAGTCCGGCGGAGGTGGCCCAGGCGGTGGCGCAGCTCCACCGGGATGTGGCCGGAGCGCCCAATGTCATCATCAGTTCCGGCGGGGGCATCCACCCCCAGACGCCCTATGAGAATATTCGGGAGCTGTTTGCCCCCGAGCCGGTTGGACCATAGGAGGGGTGCGGTATGCTGTCCCTGCTTTGTCCCCGCTGCGGCGGGGTGATGACCCGGTTTCCCCAGTGTTCCTGCGGCAGTTCCGTGCCCTGTGTGGGCGGCGTGTATCAGTTTACCCAAAAGGCCAGCGCCCATCTGACTGGACCAGGTCCCCACTATCTGGGGTACGGGAGCTGGGGGAGGGCCAGCGGGATTCCGGCGTATTATGCTGCCTGCTCCGCCAAGCTGGCCCAGCTGGTGGGGCGGGAAGCGTGGTGTGTGGATGTGGGGACCGGCTACGGTCAGGTGCCCCTCCAAATCGCGGCGGCGGGAGGGCGAACTCTGGCGGTGGACATCTCCCCCACGGTGCTGAAAGTCCTGCGGCAGCAGAGCATAGAGGTGGGCGCGGCGGAGCAGATTCTCTGCGCGCGCATGGACGCCTACCACCTGGCATTGGCGCCGGAGAGTGTGGCGGTGGTTCTGCTCAACAGCATCTTTCCCATGCTGGACACCCCGGAATTGGTGCTGCGGGAGGCGGCTCGGGTGCTGCGCCCGGACGGGTATATGGTCATGTATGGGCAGCGGACGGTGGAACCCTGGGAACCAGACCTCTGTGAGCGGGCGGAACAGGAGCTCTTTGCCGCCTTTGAACGCTGTCTGGCCCGCTCTGGATGGGGGAGAGTCTGGTTTGGAGAAACGGAGGAGACACGCACCTGTGCCCACTTTCAGACGCCAATGTGTGTGTCCGCCGGGCCACCAGTGGCGTGTACCTTCCGTCTGGGGGAGAAGCTCCGCAGACTGGAAGAAAACGGCTTTAACCGCTATCAGCACATCCCCCAAACCGTCTACCGCCGGGCGTGGAGGGAGGCGTGGGACTGGGTGCGGGAGCAATACGGCCCGGACTGTGCGAATCTGGCCTCCTGCCGCCTGGAGGAGCCGGTGCTGTACCTCTACCGAAAAGCGGAGGAGCGGCTTTGAACGGCTGTCTTGCCGTGCGGTGCACGGCGGGCAGAGGGAAGGGAGGAGTGGAATGAGACGCGGTTTTTCCTGCTGGTACGCCGAAGGCGAGACCCTGCCGCCGCTGGAGACGTTTCAGGACGGGGCGGCTCTGGCGGACTTTGCCGAGCGGGCCCGCCGAGAAGAAAACAGACGCCTCTGGCGCGTGCCGCCGGACAACGCGCCGCTGCCCTGGGCCATCCCGGCGGATGGGGGTACTATCGACGCGGATTTCCCAAAGGCGAAGCTGGAAGGGGGGCGGGCGGCGGTGCTGTGGGCGGCGATGGACCAGCTGCGGCGGAATGGGCCTCCGGGCTGCCAGCTCTTGTTTGCCATGGAGGGCCCCTTTACCGCCCTGAGCCGTCTGCTGCCGCTGGAGGAGGTCTATGCGGCGGCACAGGAGGACAGCCCCCTTTTTCCCTGGGTGGAGGGGGAACTGGCCCGGTGTGCGGCGCTGGCCGCGGAACATGGGGCGGCGCTGCTGTCTCTGGCCGACCCGGTGGCGTCGCCGGAACTCACCGGCACGGCCTTTTTCCGGCGCTGCTGTCAGGAGCGGCTGGTCTCGCTCCTCCGGGCGTTGCATCGGGCCGCCCCCCAGCTGCCCGTCCATCTGTGCAGCGCCCTGGGCCGGGGACTGCGGGACGCTGGCGTCTGCCAGAGCGTCCCCCTCTCGTTCCAGCCGGGAAGCGAGTATGAACAGGCCCTTTTGGAGCAGCTAAAGCGCCCGGAATCCCCCAAAATCATCAGCGGCGGGTGTCTCAACCGGCCCCACGGGCCGGCTGCCGGGCTGGTGGAGCTGCGCCTGCATCTGAATTGAGTCGAAAGAGAGGTAATAGACCATGTTTCTGGATATCCATCTGCATGAGAGCACCTATTCCCCCGATGGCCGCATGACGCTGGCCGAACTGGTGGAGGAGGCCCGCCAGGTGGGCCTGGACGGGGTGTGTATCACCGACCACGACAGCATGGGGCTGGCGGAGTACGCAAGCCGCTATGCCAGGGAGGTGGACTACCCCATTTTTGTGGGGGCGGAGTACTACTCCCGGGAGGGGGATATTCTGGTGTTTGGCATTGACGCCCTGCCGGAGGAGCTGCGCCTACCCGCCCAGGACATCATTGACTATGTGAACGAGCGGGGCGGGGCGTGCATTGCCGCTCACCCCTTCCGCAACAACAACCGAGGGTTGGAGGAGCATCTCCTCACCGTGCGGGGGCTGACGGGGATTGAGGTCCTCAACGGCAGCACCTCCCCCGAGGCCAACCGCAAAGCCCTCCAGTACGCCCAGCGTCTGGGGATTCAGGGGGTGGGGGCCAGCGACGCCCACAACGTCATCCAGCTGGGGCGGTACGCCACCTGGCTGCCCCAGCCGGTCGGGACTATGGAGGAGTTTGTGGCTGCCCTCCGCGCCCAGCAGGCCAAGCCCGCTATCCTCAGCGGATTCCGGGTGGCCGAGACTTTTTAAGGGTGGGGAGCGCGATGAAATCCATCCGAATACTGAGCTCAAGGGGTGTGCAGCTCATCGCCATTGTGCTGCTCTTTTACATCTGTACCCTGCCCATTCTGGGAGTCATCTTCTATGGGGTGTCGGCAGAGGGGGACCCCATGACCGCCAAGGACTATCTGCGTCTTTTGGGGCTGTTCCGAAACAGCGTGTGTCTCTCGCTGGCGGTCACAGTGCTGGCGGTGCTGCTGGCCATTCTGGCCACCTTTACCCTCTTCCGCCTGCGCTTTCGGGGGCGGAAGGTGCTGCGGGTGCTGATGTTGGCCCCGCTGGTGAATCCCACCTTTGTGGGGACGCTGTCCTTCATCATGCTCTTTGGCAAGCGGGGGCTGATTACCTACCGCCTGCTCCACCTGAATGTCTCCCCCTATGGCTGGCAGGGGGTACTCATTCTTCAGGTGCTGAGCCTCACCACCATCGCCTATCTGGTGCTGTCGGGGGCGGTGGGGAGTACTGATGTGGCTCTGGAGGACGCGGCCCGCAATCTAGGTACGCCGGAGGGACAGATTTTCTGGAAGGTCACCCTGCCGATGATGCTCCCCGAGATGACCGCCGGGGCGCTGCTGGTCTTTCTGGCCTCCATGGCCGACTTCACCACCCCGCTGGTCATCGGCGGCAACTTCCGCACCCTGGCCAGCGACCTCTACATCCAGATTACCGGGGTGTACGATATGAAGCTGGCCAGCATCACCGGCATTTTCCTGCTGGTACCCTGTTTTCTGGCCTTCTGCCTCCAACAGCACCTCTCCCGGCGGCGGAAGTACGCCACCGACCAGTCCACCGGACAGAGCATCGAGTACGATTTTGTGGCCCCCTGGGTGAAAGGGCTGCTCATCGCCGGAACGTCCCTTTTGATCCTCTTTTTTATGACCATTGTGCTGTTGGAGGCAGAAGGCCAGAAAACAGAGTACCAGCAGGAAAATGCCGGTGATCCTGGCCAGCTTCATATCGTACACCCCGGTAATCTGGATGTAGAGGTCGCTG
>DXDX01000029.1 GCA_019115265.1 Candidatus Flavonifractor merdigallinarum
AAACATCATGCCCTGGTCACCGGCGCCCACCAGATCCAGGGGATCGCTGTCGCCGCCCTGCTGGACCTCATAGGACTGGTTGACACCCATGGCGATGTCGGGGGACTGCTCGTCGATGGCGGTCATAACGGCGCAGGAGCGGTAATCAAAGCCATAGGCGGGATCGGTGTAGCCGATGCGCTCCACGGTGCGGCGGACGATGGAGGGGATGTCGGTATAGTGGCTGGTGGTGATCTCACCCATGACCACCACCATGCCGGTGGTGGTAAAGGTCTCGCAGGCCACATGGGCATGGGGGTCGCTGGCCAGGATGTCGTCCAGAACGGCGTCGGAGATCTGGTCGCAGACCTTGTCGGGGTGTCCCTCGGTAACGGACTCGGAGGTAAATACACGGTGGCTCATAGCACATTTCCTTTCTTTTTTGTTCTCAGGCGGAAAAGGGCAACAAAAAAGCGCTCCTTCTGGCGGAGCGCACGAGATCTTACCCTCATCTTTACGAACACTGCCGCCGGATTTGGCACCTTGCAGTCTCCCGCAGGTTGCCGGGCTTCATCGGGCCGTTCCCTCCGCCACTCTTGATAAGGTTATGGAGTTGTACCCCTATTATAACATCTCTATGGGCGTTGTCAAGCCCATAGGATGACCTCCCCGATGAAAACTGGAAAATTCACAATTTTCTTATAGACTTCCCTCTCAAAAGAGGGTAAAATACTTTCTACACGAATTCATCACATTTGAAGGAGGCTCCCTATGCGCTCCGTGGACAGCTGGCTGGACCGCTTCGCGTACCGGCACCCTAAATTCGGCATCCCCAATCTGATGTACTTCATCATCGCCGGCACCGTAGCGGTCTTTCTTCTGGACCAGTTCAGCAGCGGAACCTTTTCCCTTCTGCTGGACTTCTATCCCGTCGCCATTTTTCATGGGCAGATCTGGCGGCTCATCACCTTTATTTTCGTCCCCCAGTCGGACCGGATTTTCTGGTTTATCATCTCTATGTTCTTCTACGCCTTTTTAGGGCCCTTCATGGAGCGGGAGTGGGGCGCCGCCAAGTTCACCCTCTTCTATGCCTGCGGTATCGTGCTCAGCGTTCTGTTCGGCCTGCTCTCCTATCTGCTCACCCGCACCATGCTGCCCACCGCCTCCATGTACTACGTCAACCTCTCCCTCTTCCTGGCCTTCGCCACCCTCTACCCCGACGCCGAAATGCGCTTTTATTTTGTCATCCCTGTCCGGGCCAAGTGGCTGGCCCTCTTCTACGTCTTCCTTATGTTGTGGGACATCATCCAAACCCCCACCATGTACCTATTCCTGCTCCTGCCCATGCGTCTTCCCTCCATCCTGGCCTCTCTGGTCAACTACGTCCTCTTTTTCTGGAGCTACCTCACCCCTTATTTCCGCCGCTTCCGGCACCAGAGCTCCCGGCAGACCATCAACTTCAAAAAGGCCGCCCGGGACGTCAAAAAGGAAAAGGGCTACCTCCACAAGTGCGCTGTCTGCGGCATCACTGACGCCGACGACCCCAACATGGAATTCCGCTACTGCTCCAAGTGCAACGGCTACTACTGCTACTGCATGAACCACATCAACAACCACGTCCACATCCAATGAGCATCTGAGAGGAGGTCTGACTCATGACGGAACGGGAACTGGTGGACCACGCCTTTGCCATGCTGGAGCGCTCCTACGCGCCCTACTCCCACTTTCCCGTGGGCGCCGCCCTGGAGTGCGCCGACGGGACCGTCTTCACCGGCTGCAACGTGGAAAACGCCGCCTACGGCTCCACCATCTGCGCCGAGCGCACCGCCGTGGTGAAGGCGGTCAGCGAGGGACACCGGGACGACTTTGTCCGCATCGCCATCGTGGGGCGGTCGGAGGACTATTGCTGGCCCTGCGGCTCCTGCCGGCAGGTTCTCTTTGAGTTCGCTCCCGACCTGGAGTGCCTCATCGCCCGGGGCGATGGCGACTATGTGAAGCTCCCCCTTCGGGAACTGCTCTCCCACGGCTTCGGCCCCAAAGCCCTGCTGTAAGCCAGATTTTTTTATGATTGCATAAAACCTCCCCATTTTGGTCATCCTAAGCCCCGGATACCAAAATGAGGAGGTTTTTTCCGTGATCGTGGATAAGATCGCCCTGATCCTGGCCATCGTCGGCGGGCTCAACTGGGGCAGCATCGGTATCTTCGGCTTCGACCTGGTGGCCTTTTTCTTCGGCGGCTCGGGCAGCGCCATCAGCCGGGTGGTCTACACCCTGGTGGGTCTGGCCGCCGTGTGGTGCATCTCTCTCCTGTTCCGGGACACCACCACCGCCGGAGAGCGGACCTAAAGAAGACCGCCGTCCATTCCTCTCGGTGTGGACGGCGGTCTTTGTCTGTCTACTCCACCTTGCGGGCCAGGAGCCAGATACTCAACGGCAGGCCCGCCAGAATACAGCCCAGCCCCAAAAGTCCCAAGGGCGCCACCTGGAGGAGGAACCCGCCCAGGATACAGGCGGCCAATACGCTCCCCACCGCCCCGGAGAGAGTGGCCCGGTGGCGGTTTTTATCGCTTTTGCACAGCAGGGTCACGGTGAGGGAGAGTACATAGACCCCCACCCCCGCCGCTGTGACCGCCAGGAAGGGCCGCCAGCCGATCCAGCCCGCGACCTGAGCCGCCCGCTGGGCCCCGTCGAAAAAAATCCTGACCCAGATCTCCTCAAACCGGTCCAGGCAAATTCGGAGAAAGACCTGCTGGAGGGCGGCCCCCAGGGCGATGGCCGCCGTCCAGAGCAGCGTCCTGCCCAGCACCGACTGCCAGGCCGGCCGGCCGCTGGTCCGCTCCAGGTCGAAGGCCCCGGTAAAGGGCCACTTGATCCCCCGATACGCCGCCATAGTTGTGAAGACAAGCAGATGGATACTCACAATGGAGTAGGCGACCCAGCCGCCGTATAGACTGGTTGCCGCGTTAAAAGAATAGAACATCCCCATACCGATAAAGAAAACGATCTGCCACCGGGAGAGCTCGCTCTCCAAAAACTCCCATTTGGCACTGAGCCACAGTCCCTTCACCGTCCGCCACCTCCGAAGACCTCCATGTACTTCTCCTCCACCGAGACCCCCTCCCGCTGCCGCAGCCCCTCAGCGGAGGCGGAGAGGACCACATAGCCCGCCCGGAGGAAGAGCACGTCGTCCAGAATGGGCTCGATGTCGTGGACCAGGTGGGTGGCCATGAGGAGGGCGTTGTGGTCCTCCATGGCCCCCGCCGCCGCCGAGAGGATCTTTGCCCGCTCCACCGGGTCCACGCCCCCCAGGGGCTCATCCAGGAGATAGAGGTCGGCGTCCCGGGCCAGGAGCAGCCCCAGGTCCAGCCGCTCGGCCTGGCCCTTGGAGAGCCGGGACACCAGCTCCCGCTCCGGGAGACTGCCCGACACCGCTTGAAACCGGTCCAGGTCCAAGTCGGGGAAGAGGTCCCGATACCACCGGATGGCCCGACGCACCGTCAGGTCATGGGGCAGCTGGGTCTGATCGGCCATATAGGCCACCCTGGGCCGCTCCCGGCGGCCGATGGGCCTTCCGTGGAGGAGGATCTCGCCCCCGTCGGGCCGCAGCAGTCCGGCGATGGTCCGCAGTAGGGTGGACTTTCCCGCCCCGTTGGGACCCAGCAGGCCGGTGATGTGTCCCGGAGTCAGGGAGAAGTGACAGGCCCCCAGCACGATCTGGCCGTCCAGACTTTTAGAGAGCCCGTTGATCTCCAGCAGTCTGTCCACCGCCGTCCCCCTCCTCTCCGCCCAGCCGCTCGGCCGCCTCCAGCCGGGAAAAGCCCAGCCCCGCCATGCCCTTGAGGTAGCTCTCCACCAAGATCCGGGCCATCTCCTCCCGGAGGGCGGAGAGCCGTTCCCAGTTTCCGGTGACGAAGGACCCCACCCCCCGCCGTGTCTCCAGCAGCCCCTCCCGCTCCAGCTCGGAACACACCCGCTGCATGGTGTTGAGGTTGATGCCGTACCGGGCGGCCAGCACCCGCACCGAGTCCACCCGGCTCCCCGCCGGAAGTCCCCCCGTCACCATCTCCCGCTTCATGTCCTCCATCACCTGGAGGTAGATGGGCACGCTGTTGCTGAACTGCATGGCGCTCCCCTCCCTGTGTTCTAGTGTTCTATATTCATAATACACTAGGACAGAAAATTGTCAAGAAAAAAACACTTGACAGAGACACCCCCGGGGGGTATTATAAGGACACCCCCACCCCCGGGGGGTGTATTTGAACCATTCGATATGTGGGAGGGACCGGCCATGATGGCAGATCAGAAGACGGTGCTCCGGCTCCTGAAGACGGCCCGGGGACAGATAGACGGCATTCTCAAAATGGTGGAGGAGGACCGGTACTGCATCGACATCTCCACCCAGGTCATGGCCGCCGAGGCCATGCTCAATCGCGCCAACAAGGAGATCCTCACCGCCCACCTCAAGCACTGCGTCAACACCGCCCAGACCCAGGAAGAGCGGGAGGAGAAGATCGACGAGCTGGTGGATATGCTGGGCAAGATTTTGAAGTGACCCTTTCCTCCTTTTTCTTGCCTTCTTTTTCTTGAAAGAAAAAGAAGCAAAAAGAACTTTG
>DXDX01000200.1 GCA_019115265.1 Candidatus Flavonifractor merdigallinarum
GATGTGGTTGCTCAAATCCCCAAAACACGCCTCAATAGTATCAAAGCCGGAGCGTGCCCCAAAGAGCGAAAAGTGGGGTGTCCAGATGTGGGCGGGAATGAAAATGGCGTTTGGGACCGTCTCCAGGGTGAGCTCCAGCAGGTCCCGGCAGTCCAGGCCCAAAATGGGCCGCCCGTCGGACTGGAGATTGCCAATGGCCTCCAGCCGCCGGGAAAGACGCTGGGCGGCCTCCAGGGAGGGCAGCAGAATCAGGTTGTGAACCTTGCGCACCTTGCCGTTCTTTTGATAGATGGAGCTGATTTCACCGGAGAGGACAAAGCGCGGGGCAGTCTCCACCGGCTGTGCGCCGGGGCGTATCCGGTCCCGTTTCAGGATGTACAGTCCCTCCTCCGCCTCAACCAGCGCGTCCGCCAGCTCCGCTCGCCAGGCCGGGTGGGTAAAATCCCCCGTTCCAATCAGGTGGATGCCCTTGCGCCGGGCCCAGAAGTCCAGCCCGTCGGGGACACAGTCCCGGCTGGTTGCCCGGGCATATTTGGAGTGGATGTGCAAATCCGCAATCTGCATTCTGTCTCCCTCTCTTTCCTCACTCGACTGGACTCATCATAAATCCAAACCGCCCATAACGCAAGGGCCTGCCCCGGGGCTATGGAGCAGGATGGCGGAGCAGATACGGTCCTGCCTGTCGAGAAAGCATAACTCGGGAAAATTTTCAACAGAGCCCTTTACAAACCGGAAAAAATCTGATACAATAATCTAGCGCTTCAAAGAGTGCTATGCGTCCGTAGTTCAATTGGATAGAGCGTCAGATTCCGGTTCTGAATGTTGGGGGTTCGAGTCCCTTCGGGCGTACCAAAAAGAAATCCTGTAACCACAGTGGTTGCAGGATTTCTTTTTATTTTTTGGTACTTCGTCTGGAATGTCTCCCTGAGGCTGGGCGCTTTCCAGAGCTTGCAAAGAGGCTGCAAATCCGCATCACCGCCTTTCTGGAAATGCTGTAAGCATCCTGACCGGGCCAAACTTGTCAGCTCTCAGCCTCCATGGTACAATAAGCGCAGTAAAAACAGCCGGGCAAGGGCGGAAACTCCAGGCCTGTTCCGCTGACACAGGGGCGGCAAACCTGGATGTATGCTTCCCGGCAAAAAAGGGACTGGTGACATGAGATGGGAGAAATAATGCTTGTTTCCGGCTTTTTAGGGGCCGGAAAGACCACACTCATCCGCCGCATTCTGGATACGGCGGATCGCGAGCGTCGAATTGCTCTCTTAGAGAATGAGTTTGGAACATGCAGTGTGGACGATCTGCTGCTCCAGCGCCCAGGGCTCGCCATCCGAACCCTCACCTCCGGTTGTATCTGCTGCTCTCTGGCCGGCGCCTTTGCGCAGACCATCGGGGATCTGGTCCGCACCCAATCCCCGGAGCTTCTGCTGATTGAGCCCTCGGGGGTGGCGGGGATGAGCGACCTGCTGCGCATCTGCCAGCAGCTTCCCCCGGAGTGCGGCCAACCCCAGGTGACCGCCCTCACAGTGGTGGATGCCGAGATGCACCTGGCCTACCTGGAGAATATGGGCTCCTTCTACTCCGACCAGATCCACTGTGCCGGCGCACTTGTTTGCAGCAAACTGGACCTGGTCTCGCAGGAAGAGGCCCAGGCGGTGTGCGACTCTCTGGCGAAGGAAAACCCGGAGGCCGCCATTTTCGCCTGTCCCTGGGAGGCGCTGGACATTCCTCTTTTGCTGGAGGCGGCCCGGGCCCGAACCGCTCCCCAGACGCACGACCATGTACACCACCACAGCGGCCACCTGTTCACCTCCCGCGCCTTCCGGCCGGAGACACCGCGGGACAGCGCAGCGTGGCAGAGCCTTCTGGCAGAACTGGAGCGCCCACAGCTGGGCCGAGTTCTGCGGGCCAAGGGGTTTCTTCCAGGGCCCAATGGGACCTGGTACCAGGTGGACTACACCCCCGGACGGGTCTATCTCCACCCCCAGAGCGGAGTGCAGGAGAGCCGCCTTGTGGTCATCGGCTCAGAGCTGAATGGGGAGGGACTGGCCGCGCTGCTGGACCCGGACCATGCCTGCTGACACGCCAAACGCAACTGCATAACAGGAAGTACCCAGACAAACAGGGGTGCGGACCAGCTGATTGGCTGTCCGCACCCCTGTTGCTTTCAGTTTATACTCTGAACTTCCCACAGGAACAATCCACCAGCTCACCCCAGAATGTTGAGAACCTGTTCCTTGTCCGGCATGGCGCGAATGGCGCCCTTCCGGGTGGTCACCAGATAGGCGGCCGTATTGGCAAAACGGAGCATCTCCTCCCGCTCCGCTCGGGACAGGCCCGCTATGCCGTGCTCCAGAAGATAGTTGAGCACACTGGCACAAAACGTATCCCCTGCGCCGGTTGTCTCTACCACACCGCCCAGCTGGCAGGCGGGCACAAACACCGGCTCATCCGCTCCATAAAAAGAATAGCTCCCATCCGCGCCCGCTGTGACATTCAGCACCTGAAGGTTGGGATACTGCCGGCGCAGACTGTCTGCGCCCCGGTAGAAATCTTCTTCCCCCGTCATAAAGAGGAGCTCATTGTCTGCAATTTTCAAAATATCGCACTGGGACAGCCCCCAGGCGATGGCGCTTCTGGCGTCCTCCAGATTGTCCCACAGCGGCGGGCGGAGGTTGGGATCAAATGAGATCCACGCGCCGCCCTCTTTCGCGGTCTCCACCGCTTTTACCGTCGCGGCGCGCACTCCCTGGTCAGTCATGGAGAGGGTGCCGAAATGAAAGATTCTGGCCTGTTTCAAAACCTCCAGCGGCAGTTCTTCCTCGGTGAGCATCATATCCGCCCCCGGCTTGCGGTAGAAGGAGAAGTCCCGGTCTCCGCCTGGGAGGGTTTGGACAAAGGCCAGTGTGGTGGGCACCTGTTCGTCCATCACCAGGTAGCTGGCATCAATACCCGCTTCCGCAAGGACCTCTCGCAGCAGTCTGCCGAACCTATCCTTGCCCACCTTGCCCACAAAGGCGCAGGACTTCCCCAGCTTGCGCAGCATGGCCAGCACATTGCACGGCGCGCCGCCCGGGCAGGCCTCAAAGAGGCCGTTTCCCTGGGCGCTGGTCCCGTGCTCTGTAAAATCAATCAATAGCTCTCCCAGTGCCACCACATCAAATTGCACAGCCATGAATCAATCCACCTCCAGCACATACTGCTCCACGTCCACTCGGGCCGCCCCGCCGCAGGAGAAGCAGATATCCTGGGCCTCCAGTGGGGTGTAAATGACATTGGAGGCCGCCTGTTCTCCGTCGTTTACAAAAATCTCCAGGCTGTACTGGTCCAGAATCAGCTGCAGCTTGAGCTGCCCGCTTTCAGCTCCAGCGGAAACCGGGAACTCCCGGACATGGAGCATATCCCACGACAGGCCGCTTTGGGTGCGGTCCACGCAGATGAGACAATCGGCGGGCGTGAAGCGAATGGAGGTCTTGCGCTCCCCGTCCCGGGCCACGTCAATCTGGAACCAGCGGTACAGCTCCGCCCCCTCCTCGGGGCGGACGGTCACCGTCAAATCCAGGAAACGGCCCCACACCCCCTCCAGGGAGGTCTCGCCGGTCACCAGCACATTCTGATGGGCGGCTTTTGCCCCCCGGCAGCCCTCCAGCTCCCGCACCGGATTCTGACACAGCCTCCCGTTGCGGATGGTCAGCTCCCGGGGAATGGTCATCTGGCCCATGAAGCGCTGTCCGGCGGGGACATGGCCGGAGGTCTCCCAGTTCTGCATCCAGCCAATCATCACCCGTCGGCCGTCCATCGTTTCCAGGGTCTGGGGGGCGTAAAAGTCCAGGCCGTAGTCGATAGCCTGAATGTGCTCCCGCAGGAGCTGATGGCGCTCCCGGTCATAGGTTCCGAGGATGCACACGTTGGCGTTACCGGGGTGGAACTCCCGCCCAATGGCCTGCATGTCCTGGGGGCTGACCAACAGCACATGCTGTCCGTCCAGCGGGAAGAAATCAGGGCACTCCCACATCTTGCCGTACTCGTTGCGGCAGGCGTCCAGCTGGCTGACAAACTCCCAGTGAATGGCGTCCTCACTCTGATACAGCAGAATAGCGCCGCTGCCGTCCGCGGGCCGGTTGCCCACAACCACATAGTATCTGCCGTCCTCCCGCCAGATATGGGGGTCCCGGAAGTCGGTGGTGCTCCCCCCCTCGGGCACCGCTTCGCTGCCGATCACCGGGTTTCCAGCGTATTTTTCATAATTTACCCCGTCCCCAATGGCGATGCACTGGGTCTGCACTGTCTCTGTCTCTCCGTTCTCCCGGCACTCTGTGCGCACGCCGGTGTACATGAGCAGATGCCGCCCGTCCGGCATCTCCACCGCGCCGCCGGAGAAGCAGCCGTCCTTGTCAAACGCGCAGTCCGGGGCCAGGGCGGCGGGGATCCGCTCCCAGTGGATAAAATCCTTGGTTTTCACATGGCCCCAGTGCATGGGGCCCCACTTGGTCTCGTAGGGGTAATACTGATAAAAGAGGTGGTACTCCCCCTGATAGAGGGCAAACCCATTGGGGTCATTGATCCAGCCCACTCCGCCGGTCACATGGAACTTGGGCAGCTCCTCCGCCACAAGGGGAATGTGGGTCTTTTCAAAGTCCCGGGCCCGCTGCAATGCTTCACTTATCATGGTCTTTTCTCCTTTTCTGCACCGGTGTCCCACTGCGGGGGCCGCCCGGCGGCAAGTCAAATGGGGCGCTTCCGCTCAGGCCTCCTGCGCCAGCTTTTCCACATCCTCCGGGCGCATGTGTTTGAGAAACATCCCCTCCATAGGGCCGCGGATAGCCAGGCAGATCACTGCCGGCAGGAACAGCGTGATATACGGCACCATCAAGGCCAGGACAACCCCTACGCCAATGGTCACCAGCACCCGCAGGGCTGTCAGGGGGTGGGACAGCACTAGGAACAGGTTGATCCACAGCACCTCCCGGGGAGTGCCGTTGAAGCGCACACAGTAGGCGGTACAGTAGGCCGCCCACACGGTGGCAACCCCCATCAGCGCCCATGTGACGCCATACAGGGGGGAACCCTGCATCAGCCCACGCAGGATAACAGCGTCAGCCAGAAGGAAGAGGTACAGGGCCAGAATGGGGAGCCACACCAGGACCCCGGTTTTCAGGTTGGCCCGGTAGGTGTCCCAGAAGGTTTTCAGCACACTCCCCTCCTCCCGGCGGATGGAGTGGCAGACGGTGCGGTACAGGGCGCCGCAGGAGGGGCCGATGGTCACAATGGGGAGGCAGGCCGTCACCCAGCACAGGCTCACCAGGATACAGTCAAAGACTTTCTGCAATCCGCTCATCAGAGGGCTGTCAACATCAAACAAGCTGCGCATGTTCCATTTCCTTTCTGGTTTGTCCAAAGGTTCCCGCCGGCGGGAAGCGCCGGGTCAGCCGTTGGCGTAGCGGTCATAGGCCGACTGATAGACCGCCTGAATCCGGTCAATCTGCACTTTGTCCGTCAAATCCTTCTGAAAGGCCTCCCACTCCTGGTCGCTGACGCCGCCGTTGAGCAGCCATTGAATGAGGGCGGTGCGGACGTAGTTGTTGAGGCTGGTCTCACAGTCATTTAAGGTATTCCACTCATCCAGGGTAAATTGCAGATTGGGGCAGGGGCTTACGTTGTCGGGCACATAGGGCTTGACGAACTGCTCCAGCCGGTCCACACGGAGCTGGGCACGCTCCTCCATGTTCACCACATGCTCCCAGGCGTAGTCCGACAGGTAGAGGATGCCCATGGGGGCGTTTTGCAGCCGCAGCTCATCGGCGGTCATTCCCTCGGGGATCGGCTTTTGCACCAGCTTGCCGTTGGCGTCAAGCTCCTCCTCGTAGACGATGCCGATGGGGCCGTAGTTAATCTGGGCGGAGTTCAAGGGGGCATAGTAGCGATCCAGGTAGGCCAGCAGCACAGGGAAGTTCTCGCACTTGGAGAAAATCACCATCTCGCCGATGCTGATCTCCTGGTTGTTGGAGACGCACACCGTCTGGTCCCCGTTGGGGCCCACCAGCGGACAGCAGACAATATAATTCTCCGGGTTGGAGACCACCGTCTCACTCTCCCACCAGTAGAAGGCGCCATACGTCTCCTCCCCCTTCCCGTTGGCCAGGAAGTTATCCTGTGTAATCTCAAAGGACACCTTGTCAATGAGCCCCTCGCTGACCCAGCCGGCCAGGAAATTGGTGGCCTCCCGGAAGCGCTCATCCCGGATGGTGTAGGTGATCTGGCCGTCCACCACCACCCGGTGCTCCAGGTTGTCATTCAGGCCGAACATGCCGTACAAATCGCACTGGTTGCCCTGCCAGTTGTTATAGACAAAGCTCAGGGGCCGCTCATCGTCAGTGTCGCCGTTGCCGTTCATGTCGTGCTCCTTGAAGTAGCGGAGCAGGTCCTCCATCTGCTGGGCGGTGAGCGTCACACCGTCCACCAAATCCTCCTGGCTCAGACCCGACACCGCACCGGCCTGGATGGCCTGGGCGGCCCAGTTTTTGTTGAGAAACAGGATGTTGGGCTGTTGCACCAGGCCCATCTCCTCAATTCGGGGCAGCGAGTAGATTTTCCCGTCCTCCGGGTTGGTGAGCTGGGCTTTGATGTCGGGGCGCTCCTCCAGAATCTTGGATAAGTTGGGCATGTACTCCAGGTAGTCGCTGATCGGCACAAACACCCCGCGCTTGGCGTATTTCATAATCTCACCGGCGCTCATGCCCGCGTGGTAGATGGCATCGGGGCGGTCGTCCACATTGCCGAAAATCAGGTTCTTCTGCTGGGAGTAGACCGACTCGGAGACGTTCTCCCAGTCGACGGTGACCTGGGTCTCGTCAAACAGATCCTGCATGATCTTCATGTCATTATAATCCAGGGCGGAGGCGTTTTTGGAGGAGTAAATGCGGAAGGACAGCTCCTGCGCCCCCTTTTCGTTCAGGATTGGGGCGTCGGGGTCGGTCCACTGAAAGCCGTAGTCGCTGACCAGGCGGTCCAGAGCCGCCTCGTCAAAGGTGTAGGTGTTGTTACCGGAGCTGCCGCAGGCAGCCAGCGGGAGTGTACAGGCGCAGATGAGCACACAAGCAGCTAATTTTTTCATGATAGTTGTCCTCCTGCCAATCCGCAATCAGCCCTTTAGGGAGCCAATCATCACTCCCTGGGCAAAGTATTTCTGAACAAAGGGGTAGATCAGCAGCACTGGCAGGCTGGAGACGATGACAGAGACATACTTAAGCTGATTGGCCAGACGGTACTGCTCCAAAATAGTCTCGCCGCTGCCGCCCACGGTGCTCTCCGAGGCGATGAGGATCTCCTTGAGCACCAGCTGAAGGGGATACTTGTCCGCATCCTGGAGGAAAATCATCGCGTTGAAATAGCTGTTCCACTGTCCCACGGCATAATAGAGCGCCATAACGGCGATCACCGCCTTGGACAGCGGGACAACCACCGAGAGGAAAATACGGAATGAACCCGCTCCGTCAATGGTCGCCGCCTCAATGAGCCCCTTGGGAATGCTGGACTCGAAAAAGGTCTTGCACATGAACAGGTTCCACACAGACAAAATGGAGGGCAGCACAATGGACCACACTGTGTTGATGAGCTTCAGACTGCTCATGACGTTATAGAGCGGAATCAGGCCGCCGCTGAAGAACATGGGGATAATAAAGTAGATCATCCACCCCTTCTTCCCCGGCAGACTGCTCCGGCTCAGGGCCCAGCCCGCCGGAATGGTGACCACCAGGGCCAGCACCACCGTCAAAACAGTGTAGAGGATGGTATTCAGATACCCTCTCCAGATGTCCTGCCGCTCGATAATCTTGCGGAAGCCATCCAGCGTAATCTGTACGGGGTACAAAATGACCTTTCCCGCCAGCACGGCGTCCGGGTCGGAGATGGAGGCAATGACAACAAAATAGAGGGGATAGAGCACAATCAAAGCCACCAGCGCGAGAAAACAGCCGTTCAGAATGGAAAAGAGCTTGTCCCCTCTGAGCGTTCGCCTAAACACACGAAGCATCCTTTTTCCTCCTCACCACAACGAATTTTCCGAGAATTTTTTGGACGCCGAGTTGGCAATGATCAACAGCACCACATTGATAATGGAGTTGAAGAGCCCGATGGCTGTGGCATAGGCCTGGTCCGGCACCCCGGTCAGACCCCGTTTATACACATACGTCGCAATCAGCTCGGACGCCGTCAGGTTGCCGTCGGTCTGCATCAGCAGCGCCTTCTCATAGCCCACCCCCATCAGGCCGCCGATGGACATAATGAGCATGACGCTGATGATGGGCATGATGGCGGGGAGATCCACATGGAGCACGCGCTGAAACCGGCTCGCGCCGTCCAGAGTGGCCGCCTCATGCTGCTGCGGGTCCACATTGGCCAGAGCTGCGATATAAATGATGGCGCTCCAGCCGAAGTCCTGCCAGTTGCTGGACAGAATGTAAAGGGGGCGGAAGGCTGAGTTCTCCAGGAAGTAGGAGATCCGCTCACCCCCCATATTTGCCACAATGTTGTTTACCAGACCGTACCGTCCAAAAAACAGCTGGAGCATCCCCACCAGAACCACCAGAGAGATAAAGTGGGGCGCGGTAAAAATGGTCTGCAAAAACTTGGCGGTCCGCTTGCCCTTCACCGCGTTGATGGACAGGGCGATGATGATGGGCAGCGGGAAGCCGATAACAAATCCGATGATACACAGCAGGAAGGTGTTCTTCATCAGCGGCCAGAACTGGGGATCACTGAAAAAGCGCTTGAAGTTGTACAGTCCCACCCAGATTGTGGAGTCGGAGAGGATTTTGTCTCCCGGCATAAAGTCCTGGAAGGCAATCAGCACGCCATAGATGGGCAGGTAATTAAACAGGAACACCACCAGAATCGCAGGAAACAGCATAAGCAGGTAGGGGGAGTTGCGCTGTAACCGCCTCCACTTCTGGTTGAGGGGGGAGGGTGCCAGGGCTGCGTTTGTGTGTTTCATGTTTCCTCCTTGTCGATGGGCAGCTCCGGGTGCATCACAGGCTGGAATGGCCTCGGAAGGCAGTACATCGTGTTGTGAAGTTCCAGCAGGGTCCATAGTCTCCCCCTTCTCTTCTGGTTTGCCTGTTTGTGGGTCTCGGTTGTTTACAGGATTTGCTGCATCCCGTAACTTTACTTTACAAAAATTATAGTTCTGTTTTTACAAAATGTCAATAAATAGTTTCCATTTACTTTACACTTTGTAAAATACGTCCAGATACCCCCCTATATTCTTGTGCATAATTCCCATCTAACCCGGAGTTTTTCCCGCTTCCTCCCGTTATCTTATCCCCCGACCGTGTAACTTGATTTTTACATTTCTCAGTGATATACTATTCAAAAAGTAAATATATCTGTATTGTTATAGCATAGGAGGAGTTCCATGGCAGGAATCAAAAGGGTCACCATGCAGGATATTGCCGACGCCTGCGGGCTTTCCCGGAATACCGTATCCAAAATTTTTAATGGACGCGGCTCTGTGCCGGAAGTCACCCGGGAGCTTGTCCTGTCCAAGGCCCAGGAGCTGGGCTATTATCAATTCGGTGAACCGGACGCCGCCCCGTCCTCCCCCAAGACCACCAGAGGAAATATTGCCCTTCTGACCCACAGCAAACCGCTCAACCACAACTTTGGCTCCCGGTTTATCACCAATTTCACCGACCAGATCTGCCGCTCCGGCTTCAATCTGAAGATGTTTGAAATCAGCGAAGACGAGTACCGGGAGAAGCGGCTCCCCCCTCACTTTGTCCGCTCGGACATCTCCGGCATTCTGGCCTTTGAGCTGTTTGATCGGGACTATACCCAGATGGTCTGTGATCTGGAGCTGCCCACCCTCTTCCTGGACAGCTACGCCGGCGCGCCGGGTGAGCTGATGCGCTGCGATCTGGTTTACATGGAAAACTACGCAAGCGCCATCGCCCTGACCCAGCGCCAGATTCAAGCGGGCGCCCAGGAGATCGGCTTTGTGGGCGACATCTCCCATTGCAGCAGCTTCCGGGAGCGCTGGAACGGATACCGGGCGGCTCTGGAGGACGGCGGGCTGCCGGTCCGGCGGGAGCTCTGCATTCTGGCGGACGATTCCGAGCCCTACGGCGATGTGGACTGGGTGGCGGAACAGCTGAACGCCATGCCTCGTATCCCCGACGGGTTTGTCTGCGCCAATGATTTCCTGGCCATCCGCATCATGCAGGCGCTGCGCAAACAGGGACTTTCCGTCCCGGAGGATGTGATGATCACCGGATTTGACGGCAGCCCTGAGGCCAGTGTCATCACCCCCTCCCTGACCACCGCGGAGATCCCCAGCGCCGCCATCGGCAGGCTGTCCGCCGATATGCTGCTGGAGCGCATTGCAACCCCCACACTCCCCTACCGCTGCTCGTTTGTCAAAACCACTCCCATCTGGCGGGACAGTGTGCGCCAACCTATCTAACAGTTGAAAGAAACGACAAAGAGCTAACTGACCAAGTGATATGCTCCCTCTATGAGAGACAGTGAAATAAAACACTGTTAATCATAGAGGGAGCATTGTTATGCCTCAAAAACAGAAACTTAGCATAGAGAAAAAGATCGAGATTATACAGGACTGTTTGAAAGAACGGATCGGCGTGAATGAAGCAGCTCGTCGAGGAGGCGTTTCGGAAGAAACGATGAGACAATGGGTATGCAACTACGAAGCAGATGGCGCAGAAGCATTTTTGTCGCACAAGAACCGTGTGTACAGCTCAGAGTTAAAACAACAGGCAGTAGAGGAATACTTATCTGGGAAGAAAAGCCAGTTAGATATCTGTAAAAAATATCATATTCGAAAACAAGCACAGCTCCGAAAGTGGATTCAAGTGTATAATGCTCATGGAGATTTCAATTCCGTAAAACACTCAGGAGGCGGAAGCTACATGAAGCAAGGAAGAGAAACCACGCTGGAGGAACGCATCCAGATTGTCAGAGAATACATTGCCTGCGGGAAGAACTACAGTGAGATGGCCTTAAAATACCAAGTGAGCTACCAGCAAGTTCGTACCTGGACGCTTCGCTTTGAACAGATGGGAAAAGCCGGCCTGGAGGATCGGCGCGGTCGCCGTAAGAAAGATTAAACTCCCCGTACCGAACTGGAGCAGGGATTTTCCATTGAAGCCGCCTGTAAATTGCTTCATA
>DXDX01000201.1 GCA_019115265.1 Candidatus Flavonifractor merdigallinarum
TTCTACTTCTACATTATTCAACTTCAATGTAGCCTTTGTAGAATCCGACTTATCAACCGTCAAGGTACCAAGATTACCCAGTGTTTTAGAGGTATCCAAATAGCTGGTCAGGGTATCATTCCCTTCACCGAAGAGAACCTCACCCACACCAGATTCCACCGAACTGATGGAGAGGGTATTTCCTGTCCCCACGTTAAAAGAAAAGGAATTGGGGTTTTTGATCAACTCCACCTCAATCTTACTGGTCCCATCTGAATTCTTTCCAAAGGCGTCATCCAGCGCCTCCTGCATCGTCCGGGCAGTCGCCTCACTCCAAGTTTCTTGACCACCCTGCTGCTTATTCTGGCGCTCAATCTCCCCCAAAGTCACTTTCTTTGTCTGACCATTCAGGGTAACGGAAAAGGTCTTTCCAGACAGATACTCCGCCTTTGTGGCACTGATATCCGCCACCGTATCGGTAACATTCATATGGAAGGTACCAGATTTATCTGTGACATCGTCCAAATCTGTCACCTTTTTAGCAAAATTACCGCTGGCCCCGCTGACTTGAATGCTGGCACCGGAAATGGCATTCCCCTTTGTACTCAGAGTAACCTGTCCGTCGCTTCCAACCCCGACATTAATCAGCTCAGACGCACTGACCTTGTTGCCGCTTTTATCCGTCAGTTTCTGCTCAGACAACTTCTCTTCCAAAGCTGTCTTGAACTTCTCCATATCCAGCTTGCCATCTTCGGTAAACAAATCATCTGTTTCGTTAAAACTCAGAGTAATATCTTCATTGCCGTTATAACTGAGGGACAGGGTACCAGTCATCTGACTGAGTACCATAGGCTTACTCAAATCCACATGTCCACCTACTGCAGCACTTCCTGACGTCCCCAGTCCGGCGGAAGTCTGATACCGTGCAGCGGTAGCCAGCTGCCGTACACCGTTGAGCACAACATCACTGGTGCTCTTGCCGCTGGCGGTCACCAGATCGGCATATTTCCCCTTGGTGCTGGTAATGACGGCGTTATTGAAGAAGCTGTTACTGAGGAGGTTGGTGGTGGAGGTATAAGAGGTGTACTTCCGGGAGAATTCCACCAGCTTGTCAGAAATGCTCTGATAGCCGCTCTGCTGCCACTGGAGCTTGGTGCGGTCCTGCTGCAAGCTCTGGATTTTCTGCTTGTAGCTCTGCACCATGCCCTCAATCATGGATTCGGTGTCCAGACCGCTGGCCAGGCCGGAGATGATGTTGGAATTACGGCTGCCATAAATGCTGCTGCTGGAGGAGCTGCTCCCCATCAGACTGGAGATTGATGCCATATTGTTCACTCCTTTTCTATCTGTCGAGCGGCCCGACCGGAACCGTTCAATTGACAAACAAACAGGTTTTCGGTAAAATAAAGTCGCATAGATTTGGAAAGTTTCCGTTTCCATTTGATATATCGTCCAATATTTTTAAAAAATAAGTGCCGTCACCGTATTTTATCCCGCTCTGTGCAATGTGCCGGTATTCATTTGACTGGAAGGGAGCAATCACGGTATGCCCACAAGCATCACAGCCATCACCAACCAAAAAGGCGGCGTGGGAAAGACCACCACAGCCGCCGCTCTGCTCACCTGTCTGAGCCAGCAGGGGACCCGGGTTTTGGGCGTGGATCTGGACCCCCAGGGAAGCCTGGGGTTCAGTCTGGGGTTGGACATTGAACATTGCAGCACCATTTATGACGTCTTTCGGGGGGCTGCGGAACCCCAGGAGGTCATTGCCCATACAGAGACCTGCGACATTCTCCCGTCCAACATCCTCCTCTCCGCGGCGGAGGTGGAGTTTAACAAGCCCGGACGGGAATTTCTGCTGAAAACCGCCCTCTCCAAAATTGAGGAGCAGTATGATTACATCATCATCGACACTCCGCCCGCCCTCAACATTCTCACCGTAAATGCCTATGTGGCCTCCGACAGTCTCATCATCCCCATGGCGCCGGAGGTCCTCAGCCTTTTGGGGGTCTCCCAGATTAAAGAGACCATTGAGAGCGTGCGCAGCTACTATAACTCCCGCTTGAAAGTGCTGGGCATTCTCCTCAACCGCTTTAACGCCCGGCTCAACCTCAGCCGGGAGATGCTGGATCTAGCGCAGCAAATCGCGGCGCAGCTGGACACCAAGGTGTTTTCCACTAAAATCCGCACCAGCGTCACCGCCGCCGAGGCCCCGGCCCACGGCATCAGTGTGGTGGAGTACGCGCCACGCTCCAACCCCGCCCAGGACTTTATGGCCCTGTGCAATGAAATCACCGGCGGTCCGCTCGCCTCCACCGGACATGAGGGGGCCCTGTAACCATGGCAGGAAAAAAGAACGCACGCAGCAGCAAAACTGACCATGTGCTCAATCTGCTGGCCCACCCCAGTGCGCCCACCCCCGAGAAGCCTTCTGAACCCTCTGCCGCCCCTGTACCGCCTCCGGCGGCAGAAACCGTTCCGGCACCGGCTCCAGAACCCGCTGCACCGACCGCGCAGGCCGCTCCCACTGCCCCTGTCGCGGATTCTCCCACCCGGGAAACCCGTCTGGCCCCTCCCATTCTGGAGGTGGCCCGGGCCAACAACGAGGCGCTGGAAGAGGCCATCCACTCCGCCCTGGAGGACGCGCTGCTGGAGCATCTGGAGGAAGAATCGCCCTCTCTGGATCCGGAGCTGGCCCCCGAAACGGCGCCGGAGAATCCTCCCACTTCCGAACCTGCTCCTGTTCCCGAGCCGGAACCTGTTCCGGCCCCAGAACCAGGCCCAGAGCCCGCTCCAGCTCCCATTCCAGCTCCGGACCCCGAACCAGTTCCCGAGCCTGCGCCAACTCCGTCCCCGGAACCCGAACCTGCCCCTGCACAGGCTCCGGCCCCAGAGCCGGAACCAACTCCTGAGCCAGCCCCCGAGCCGGAGCCCGCTCCCCAACCAAAACCGGTCCCGGAACCGGACGCAGCTTCCGATGTCAAAGCCCTCCTGGCCGCGGAGCCGCCCTACATCTCCCTGCCGGATGGGTCGCGTTACACCAACGTTATGCGCATTCTGGTAGAGGAAAAGCTGGAGCGCTACATCGCGCTTTTCCACCTGTGCGACTGTCCCAGATGCTGGGCGGACGCCAAGGCCCTGGCCCTCTCCCGTCTGCCGGCCAAATATGTGGTGCTCTCTGAGAGCGCTTATCCGCCGATGATGAACCTCTACCGCGCCAAATTTGACTCCATGGTCACTTCCCAGGTGGTCTACGCCTGTAAACAGGTGCTGGACGCGCCCCGCCACACTCTGTAAGCAAAAAAACGGGAATGGTCTTTTGACCATTCCCGTTTTTTATTGTCCGCGCTCCCGCTTGAGGCTCTGCGCCTGGAGAAGAAAAATATCCTTGCACAGCCGGTCCTCTTCCTGTTCACTCAGACTGTGATAGCTGCACCCATAGCGCCAGAGGGTGGGCGGATCATCCTCCGAGGCGCTGCGGCGCACCACAATGGTACAGGACAGCTGGTGGCTGGGACCCCCCTGCACCAGATAGGGGACTACCAGCTTGACATCGGTCCCCTCATCCAGCTTGACGGAGGTATAAAATGCCACACCCACCAGACTGATGTCCACCAAGCTGCACGCCTGGCGAAACCTCCCTTGGTCCTCCCATGTAATCCACCCATCCACCCGCACCTTCTGACGGAATGCCCGGCGGCTGTCCGCGCAGGAGATGGCGTTTCGTATCTTAACCCGCCAGTGAAACTTGGCGCACAGCACCACATTTCCATACAACATCACCACTGTTTTCCACTGGTTGCGCAGATGGATCTGGACCTTGATGGGGGCGTTGTAGAGAAGGCCCTGGGGGGTCTCCCCTGCGCGCTCCAGATCAATGCGGATTTCCTCTCTGCGCGAGTCAAATTCCGTAATCCGGCCGACAAACAGCACCTGGTTGTCCTCTGCCAGAACCTCCGCCACAGCGTCTACACACTGCTCGACGACCTCTTTCAATTCCCCTTTTTCATGGGTTTCTCTCTCTGTCACAGCGGTCCTCCCCCCCTTTCACGTCCCGCTCCAGAACCTCGCAAAACTCATCCAGCTCCAACGGCCGGTAATAATAAAAGCCCTGAATGTAGTCACATTTGGTCTGCCGTACACGCTCCAGCTCCTCTTCCTGCTCCACACCCTCCATACAGACCTTTTTCTTGAACTGATGGCAGGTCTGTATGGTGCTGATGATAAAGTCCAGCTTTTCCTGTGAGGCGGCAATTTCCTTGACCATGGAGTGGTCAAATTTCACCAAATCCACCGGATACTGGAGGAGCATCTGTACACTGGAATAGCCGCTCCCGAAATCGTCCAGAGCAAAGGTAATTCCCAACCCCCTGCACTGCTCCATAAACCGCTCCAACTGTTTGGGCAGGGTGTC
>DXDX01000030.1 GCA_019115265.1 Candidatus Flavonifractor merdigallinarum
ACTTACCGATAATATCTAATGCGTCTTTGATAGTAGGCATATCCAATTACCTCCTTCGGTGGTACTGTTTCTTACTATTATTATACGCTATTTCTCGTCAAAAATCAACCATTTGTTGTGACAGAGCCTTAGTAATTAAGAAGCGGCAGAGGGCGTGGGGCTCTCCGCAGGGGTGTCGCTGGTCTCCGGCTGGGCGGAGGCAGAGGGGTCCGCGGAGGGGTCCACCGACGGGCTGGCACTGGCCTGCGCCTGAGCCTGGGCGATATACTCGTCCTGGAGGGAGGTGAGCTTGGTGCTGAAGTCCTTGGCGTCGATGGCATCAAAGCGCTCGTTCTCCACCTTCACATCAGCGGCGGCCACCCACTCCTCCACCAGCTGATTCATCTTGTAGTCGGGGAAGTAGGAGCGGGTCTCGTCGGTGTCTGCGTCCACACCCAGGATGATGTGGTAGCCGAACTGGCTCTTCACCGGGTCACTGATCTCCCCTACATCCAGGGCCAGAGCGGCGGCCAGAAAGTCGGGGTCCATATTAGCCCCTTCATAGACCAAGTAGCCGTCCGGGGCGGCCAGGTTGCCATCGGCGTCCCGGCCGTCATCGCTGAGCTCGTTCATCTTCTCGTCGAAGAGAGCTGCAGGGTCCTCGGCAGCGCGAATCTCTGCCACCAGGGCGTCGGCCTGCTCTTTCACCTGGGCGGTCTCCGCCTCGGAGAAGTCCTCATAGACGGGCGCGCCGTACTCGTTGGTCTCCCCGGTCTCCCGGCGGGTGGTGAGGAGGATGTGCTTGACCTGGTGGAGTCCCTCCTCGGACAGGAAGGCGTCCATCTCCTCATCGGTTGGGACCAGAGGGCCGCCCTCCTCGGAGAGCTTGGTTCTCAGGTTGCTGGGGGCGTAGTTGAGCCGCCCCATCATGTCCCGGAAGCCCTGCTCCGAGATGGCCTGCATATTCAGATACTGCTGAAGGGTCAGATTCTGGCTCTCCATGGTCTGGGCGATGTTATCGATCTGGGTGTTGAGGTCGGTGCTCTGCTCCTCGCTCATGGCGTCCACGCCGTACTCCTTGGCCTTGCTGGCGATGACATAGTAGTATTTCAGCGTCTCCAGAGCGTCATCCTTCACATACTGGGCAGCGGTCTTGCCGTCCGTCTCCGTCTCCCAGGAGGCGTCGTCCTGGAGGTTGCCGTACTGCTTCTGCATGGAGATGCTCTGGTTGAGCCAGAAGAGGTACTCCTCGGTGGAGACCTTCTGGCCGTTGACGGTCATCATGGTGGCGTCCCGGGGAATGCCGGTCATCTGGTAGGCCATATCGTCTGCCGCGGGCTTCTTCTCACAGCCGGCCAGCGCCCCGGTGAGCAGGGTAAAGACCAGTCCGCCGCACAGGATACGTTTCATACGATTCATGGATCTGGAATCCTCCTTTTTGAACTTTTAAAACTATACCACGCTTTTCCATTTCACACAACCGAAACTTAAAAGGATTTAAGATACGGCGGTTTTGGCATAGTCCTCCACCAGCTTGGTCCCCCATTTGAGGGCGTCCTCTCCCTTTTTGAGGCGCAGGGTGATGCAGGGTTTGTCCCCCGGGGCGAAGAGGAGCCGCCCCCGGTATTTGAGGTCCGCGCACAGGGCGGACACCCGCTCCAGCTGGAAGTCCCGCAGGAAGAAGCGCAGGCCCTCCCCCTTCTGGGTGATCTCCGCGATGCCGTTCTGGGCGGCGTGGGCACGGAGCAGCGCCACCGAGATGAGGTTGTTCACCGTCCGGGGCGGGTCGCCGTAGCGGTCGATGAGCTCGTCGGTGAGGTCGTCGGCGTCCTCCTCGGTGCGGATGGCGGCAATGCGGCGGTAGAGGTCCATCCGCTCCTCCGGGGAGGGGACATAGCGGTCAGGGATGGATGCGGCCACCGTGAGGTCTGCGGAGCACTCGCTGTCCCGCGGAAGGGGCTCGCCGCGCTCCTCCAGCACCGCCTCCTCCAGCAGTTTCAGATACATGTCATACCCCACGCTGAGAAGGAACCCGCTCTGCTCAGGGCCTAAAATATTGCCCGCCCCCCGGATTTCCAAATCCCGCATGGCGATTTTAAACCCGGAGCCGAACTCCGCAAACTCCCGGATGGCGGAGAGGCGCTTGGAGGCCACCTCAGTGAGCACCTTCCCCTGCCGGAAGGTGAAGTAGGCATAGGCCCGCCGGCTGGAGCGCCCCACACGGCCCCGAATCTGGTGGAGCTGGGCCAGGCCCATATGGTCGGCGTCCTCAATGATGAGGGTGTTGGCGTTTGCAATGTCAATGCCCGTCTCAATGATGGTGGTGCACACCAGAATGTCCACCTCTCCCTCACTCATACGGGTCATCACGTCGTTGAGCTCCTCCTGGCTCATCTTGCCGTGGGCCACGCCCACGGTGACCTCGCCCCCCAGCATCTCTTTAATGCGGGCGGCGGTGCGGGTGATGGTGTCTACCCGGTTGTGGAGGTAGTAGATCTGGCCGCCCCGCTCCAGCTCCCGGCGCATGGCGTCGCACAGCACCCCCCAGTCGTGCTCCAGCACATAAGTCTGCACCGGCTGGCGGTCCAGGGGGGGCTCCTCCAGGGTGCTCATGTCCCGGATACCGGAGAGGGCCATATTGAGGGTGCGGGGAATGGGGGTGGCGGAGAGGGTGAGCACGTCCACCTGCCGGGAGAGCTCTTTGAGCCGCTCCTTGTGCTGCACCCCGAAGCGCTGCTCCTCGTCAATGACCAGCAGCCCCAAATCCTTGAATTTCACATCCTTCTGGAAGAGCCGGTGGGTGCCAATCAAAAGGTCAATGCCCCCCTGCTCCACCCGCCGCAGGGTCTCCTTCATCTGGGCGGGGGTGCGGAAGCGGCTTACCACGTCAATTTCCACCGGGTACTTGGCAAAGCGCTGTTTGGCGGAGAGGAAATGCTGCCGGGCCAGTACGGTGGTGGGCACCAGAATGGCGGCCTGCTTGCCATCCAGGACGCACTTCATAATGGCCCGGAAGGCCACCTCCGTCTTGCCGTAGCCCACATCCCCGCACAGCAGGCGGTCCATGGGCCGGGCCTCCTCCATATCCCGCTTGATCTCCGCAATGCACCGCAGCTGGTCGTCCGTCTCAGCGTACTCAAACTGCTCTTCAAACTCGTGCATCCACGCCGAGTCGGGGGAGAAGGCATAGCCCGGCTGGCGCTGGCGCTGGGCGTAGAGCTGGATAAGCCCCTTGGCCAGATCCTTCACCGCCTTGCGGGCGCGGGTCTTGGCCTTCTCCCAGTCGGTGCCCCCCAATTTGGAGAGCTTGCGGGTCTGCTGGGCGTCCTCCCCGCCGCCGATGTACTTGCTCACCAGATCCAGCTGGGTGGCGGGGACATAGAGCACATCGGTGCCGGCGTAGGCGATTTTCAGATAGTCCTTCTCCACCCCGTCCACCTGCATCTTCACCATCTCCTGAAAGCGGCCCACTCCGTGGTGCTCGTGGACCACCAGGTCGCCGGGGGAGAGGTCGGCGTAGGAGCTGAGCTTGGCGCGGTTGGTGACGCTCTTGCGCTTGGGCTTGGCGGGGGCGCTCACCCCCTCGGTGAGGACGGCAAAGCGCAAGTCGGGAAACTCCAGCCCTGCCGACAGTCCCCCCACTGCAATCACCGCCTTACCCCCCTCGGGGAGGGCGTGGAGCTTGGTGTCCAGGGCGGTCTTGACCCCCTGCTCCCGCAGAAGGGCCTGTAACTTCTCTGCCCGCTGCTCACTGGCGCACAGCACCACCGAGCGGTAGCCCTCGTCCATGTAATGGCTGAGGTCCGACACTGCCGTCTCCAGGCTGGTGCCGTAGGAGGGGAGCTGTTTGGCCAGCACGGACAGCAGCGTCCGGGGCCGCTGGGGGTAGGCGGAGGACTGGAAGGAGTCCAGGTACACCAGGGGGAAGTCGGCGAGAAATTCCATCCGATCTTCCATAGAGCAGACAAACTCCCCCGCCTCTCCGGCCAAAGTGCCGTTCTCCATTAGAGCGGACACATCCTCCCCCATCTGCCACAGATAGTGCTTCCCCCGCTCCACCACCCGGCTGCTCTCCGAAAAGAGAACCAGAGCGTCGGCGGGGAAGTAGTCGGCGGCGGTAGCACGCTGAGGGTAGATGAGGGGGAGATAGCGGTCCACCGCGGGGAAGGAGGCGCCGTTTTGCAGCCGCTCCAAGTCCTCCTCCAGGTGGGCCAGCAGGGCGGACTGGTCCCCCTTCCGCCGGCGCACCCGGCCCAGCAGGGCCTCCAGCGTGTTGCACAGCCCTCCTAATCCGCCGGGGGCCAACTGGGGCAGTACCTCGGCGGCGGGGAGAATCACCACGCGCTGGACATTTTCCACCCGGCGCTGGGTGTTGGGGTCAAAGAACCCCATGGCGTCCAATTCGTCCCCAAAGAACTCCGCCCGCACCGGGCGGTCCTGGGCGGGGGAGAAGAAATCCAGAATGCCTCCCCGCAGAGCGAACTGGCCCACCCCCTCCACCTGCTGGCAGCGGGTGTACCCCGCGGCGGTGAGGAAGGCGGTGAGTTCCTCCAAATCCTGCCGCATCCCCGGCTCCAGGGTGCGGCTGGCCTGGGCCAGCACCGTGGGGGGCAGGGTGCGCTGGAAGAGCGCCTCCGCCGTCACCACCGTGATGCCGCTCTCCCCGGCGGCGAGGGCGTGGAGCACCTGTAACCGCCGGTGCTCCCACTGGCGGGAGACCACCGCCGCGTGGTGGAAGGTGAAGGACCGGGCCGCCAGAGTGCGCACCCGCTCCCCGGTGAGGGCGGCAAAATCCCGCTCCATCCGCTGGGCCTCCCCCTCGTCGGCGCACAGCAGCACCAAAGGCCGCCCCGTCTCCCGCCGCAGCGCGGCGGCGATATAGGCCCGGTGGACGGGCAGCAGCCCGGAAAAGGCCGCCGGACACCCTCCCGAGTCCAAAGCGGCGATCAGCTGTTGCAGTTCAGGCAAATCCCGCAGAGCCTCCAACAGACGTTGCACAGACTCCGCCTCCTTTCTGTCAGGTAAAATATGGAAATTAAGAACGCGCAGAAAGCCCCCGCCGTCCGGTCTGGCCGGGGGGAGCACATTGGCATCAGTATACCCCCTTTGTCCGTCAGCGTCAAGGGAAGGGGGCGTTGGTCCCAAAAAAGCGGTCGTTCATCCCATCTCTTGCCGGAAGGGGGCGCGGAATGGTATGATAGAACCGGCAATGAGAGAGACAGTGAGGTGATCGCATGTCACAGTTTAAGGTGAGTACTACCCAGGCGGACGCCGGGTATCAGGCGCTGGAGGAGACAAGCCGTCTCCTGGAGGAGCTGGGCAGCGAGGGGTGGCGGGTCTACACATCCCTCAGTTTCCAGATTCGCTGCCGGGAGCAGGTGGACGCCCGCCTGCGCGCCGCGCTCCAGCGGCTGGAGCGGCAGCAGGAGGACGCCCATCGTCTGGCCCAGGGGCTCTCCCAATCTATGGAGCGCTATCAGGCCGCGGAGACCGCGGTGGTGGGCGAGTACGAGGGGGCCGCGGCCCAAATAGGGAGTAACATTCTCTCTGTTGTGGCCATTCTGCCTCTGCTGCTGCCCCTTCTGGGACCGGCGGCCATTCCGGCGCTTGTATTTGGGGCGCTTTTCACCCCGGACTGGGGGAAGAACTGGCCGAAAGGCTCTCTGTTTGGCGGCTCGGTTGAGGGGGCCGGGGAATTTCTGGGCATCGGCACCAGCGGCTCTGCCCAGTGGAACGCCCTGGGCTATGAGTTCAGCGGCGAGCGGTATTTCGGCTGGAACGAAGAGGGAGACAGCTGGGGCGCGGCCATCAAGGGCGAGGCCGAGGGCTACCTCCTCCGGGGCGGCGCAGAGGGCCAGTGGGGCCTGCTGAGCGGCGATGTGGAGGCCGCCATCGGCCAGGTTGGTGCCTATGGCGAGGTCAAGGCGGTCCTCTTTGAGGACGGGACTTTCCAGCCGGAGGTCAGCCTGGGTGCCGGAGCAGAGGCCAGCGGGGCCACCGGCGAGGTGGGCGCCCAGTTCGGCACCGACGACTACAACGTCCATGTAGGGGCGGAGGGCACCGCCGGCCACGCGGTGGCCGAGGCGGGAGCCAGCATCAGCGATGAGGGGGTCTCCCTCAAAGCGGAAGTGGGCGCCGCCGCCCTGGAGGGCGAAGTGGAGGGCGGCTTCACCATCTTTGGCGTCAACATTGATGTGTCCGCCTCCGGAGCTGTGGGGGCGGTCGGCGCCGGCGGGGAGTTCAATGTCACCACCAACTCGGTGTCCATCGGCGGCAACATTGCCGCGCTGTTAGGGCTGGGCCTGAATATTAAGGTGAGTTGGTAGCGGTTTTGTGGTATTCTGGGAGCAGAACCAGAAAGGAGGACACCCTCATGCCCGAACAAGCTTGGCTGGATCAATATGAAAAAGTCAAAAAGAAGCTGGAAGCGCCCCTGGATTTGAACGCCTATTTTACCCAGATGGAGATTGGCGGGGTTCCCATTGACTGGCTGGAGATTGGCCGTGTGCACTTCCCCACCGGCCGGGTGCTCGCCTGTGACCCGCTGCTGGAACTGTTGGATGACTGCCCGCCCTATTTGCAGCAGGTGCCGCCCGGACGCTACTTAGTGACCCTCTGCGTGGTGCCCCATGCGCTCTATGGGGACCGCTATGCCTGCGCCAAGGTGACCATTCGCAACCGGAAGCCGGTGCGGTATGAGCTGGCCATGACGGGGCGGGAATCGCTGAAGGCGCTCTCCCAGCTGAAAGAGGGGGACTACTTCGGCTTTGGGGTGGACGGCGGCATGGCCTGTATCGCGGACCAGGCCACCCAGGAGGCGTTTCGCGCCTACTGGCGAAATCGCCCGGAGACGGAGAATTTCTACGATGACCTTTTCTGCGAGGAGCTGGAGAAAAACGCCAAAGCTCACCCCAAATACCAGCGCGACCATGGGGACTGGCTCAACTGGACCATCCCCGGCACTGACTGCAACCTGCCCATCTTTACCAGTGGCTGGGGGGATGGGTACTACCCCTGTTATTTTGGATATGACGCGGAGGACCAGATCTGCGGTATCTATCTCCACTTTATTGACATCGCGGCAGAATATGCCGAAACGGAGGAACCGGTATGAAAGAATTGCTTCCCATTGGCTCGGTGGTCCTGCTGAAGGACGGCAAAAAGCGCCTCATGATCTGTGGGCGCATCCAGCGCAAGGTGGGCGAGGAGAAATGCTATGACTACTGTGCCTGCCTCTACCCGGAGGGCATTGTCAGCGCCAAGGACCTCTTTCTCTTCAACAATGAGGACATTGACCGGGTATATTTTGTGGGCCTCCAGGATGAGGAGGAGTTCCGCTTCCGGGGCTTTATGGAGCAGCGCCTCAAAGAGCTGGGGCTGGATACCAGCGAGGGCTGAGCTATGGTGCTGACGCTGGCACAGACCCGCTCCGCCTGGGGGGCCCGCTATCAGATTGTCCGGGGAAATGGCGTTCTCTGGGAGGGGGAGGCCCCCTGGAGCATGGGCTTTCAGTCCATCACCCTCACCCGGGCCGGGGAGCCGGTCTACCGCATGACGGGCCGCTGGCTCAGAGGGCTGGCCCCCCAGGTGCAGAACACCAAGGGCATCAAGCTCTATGGCGTGGAGCGGCCGGACGGCACCCCGGCGGGGGAGATCGGCCTCTTCCGGGAGAAGGGGTGGCACAAGCCCTCCTATTACCGCCTGTATCTGGAGGGCCGGGAGTGGCGGCTCTACGAGGTGGGTCTGGGAAAAGAGGGCCTCAAGCTCCCCGTCTGGCGGGAGGGGCGGCAGGTATCCCTTCTGGAAAAGGACTGTGTGGTGGTGGACAACCTGGACCGCTATGCTATGTTTGTCCTCTCCCCGGAGGATGTGGTGCCCACCGCCCTGCTGGGGCTCTATTACGACTTCATGCGCTTTGGCAACCGGGGCCAGTACCAGAAGGGCAAATCCGTCTCCTACCTCTACACCCGCAACCGGGAGGTGCTGGCCAAATATGACCCGGCCTTCCGGGGACTGTGTGAGGAATAGAGCATTATTTGTTCAAAATCCATACCATATAGTTGAGGTAGGCCGCAAAGGTCAGCCAGAGAAGATAGGGCACCTGTAACCAGGCGGCGGGACGGCTGACCCGGGCAAAGGCCAGAATCATCCCCAGTACCAGCAGCCACAGCACCCCCAGGCACACCAGCGCCGCCAGATGGGCCCCCGCCCCGAAAAAGAGCAGCGTCCAGCTAAAATTGGCGGCCAGCTGGAGGACCCAGAGGCGGAAGGCCGGCGGCACTCCCGCTCCCCCCTTGTTCACCACCAGGGCCAGCCCCACCCCCATCAGCACATACAGAACGGCCCACACCACCGGAAAGACCCAGTCCGGCGGGGTGAGGGCGGATTTTTGCAGCGTGGGATAGACCGTGGTCATCCCCTCCCGGGACAAAAAGCTGGACAGAAATCCCACCGCCAGCGCCACCAGAGGAAAGGTAATATAGGGCCATTTTTTCACAGCAAGCGCTCCTCTCACCATAGAAGTGGGGAAACTTCCCCCGCTTCGTTTTATTCCCTGTGGGGGGCGAGATATGCGCCGTTGCGCCGACTTTGTTCCGTTGCAATTTTCCGCCCACCGTGTTACACTGCCCTGCGAGGCGATAAGCCGACTTTGTACAAGAGGGCTGAGAACAATGGTAATCAAGTGGGATATTACCCTTCCTGAGCTGACCGGGGACGCGGTGCGCAGCGCGTATGTCTATCTGCCCAAGGCCGCCCAGCGGGAGGAACACCGGCGCTTTCCGGTGCTGTATATGTTTGACGGACACAATGTGTTTTGGGACCAGGACGCCACCTACGGCAAGAGCTGGGGGATGGAGCGCTATCTGGATGAGACGGATACCCCCCTCATTGTGGCGGCAGTGGAGTGCAACCACAGCCCCAACCATGGCCGCCTCTCCGAGTACGCCCCCTACACCTTCCAGGCCCCCGGTCTGGGGCGCATCCAGGGACGGGGCAAGGAGACGATGGAGTGGATGGTCCACACCTTCAAGCCCTACATCGACCAGCATTTTCCCACCCTGCCGGACCGGGCCCACACCTTCCTGGGCGGCAGCTCCATGGGCGGGCTGATGAGCCTCTATGGGGTGGCGGCCTATAATGAGGTCTTTTCCCGGGGGGCGTGTCTCTCCCCGTCGGTGTGGTGCGCCTCCGCCCGGCTGGACCGGCTTCTCAAAGAAGCGGAGCTGGCGGAGGACACCGTCCTCTATCTGGACTATGGCTCCCAAGAACTCCAGAACCATCCGGGGATGGCTGGGCGCTTTGGCAAGGTGGTCAGCCGCCTGATGGAGCGGGGGGTGTGGGTGGATGCCCGTATTGTCCCCCACGGGGAGCACTGTGAGGCCAGCTGGGAGCGGCAGATTCCCTTTTTCATGCAGACCCTCTTCTATGGTTTGGAGTGAGGGAGAAGGGTTATCCGCCCAAGACGGGGTGTTTGTGCTCGCCGCATGGGCCACCTGTTCGGCGGGAGCACCGCTGAGGAGCGCGTTGTACTGCCATACAAGACAGGCAACCGCAAAGACTATCAGTCACCGCCAAAAAAATGGGGCGGCCCCATAAAAAGGCCGCCCTTTTGGAGGGGAGTGGAGAGGGGAACGAGAAGTTCCCCTCTCCGCCTTTTCTTTCCCCGGTTTCTTTTCCGCGAAAAGAAATCGGGCGCTGTCCGCGTAGGACGCCCGCGCGGCGAGCG
>DXDX01000202.1 GCA_019115265.1 Candidatus Flavonifractor merdigallinarum
CGGCCCCCTTTAAAAGGCCGCCCTTTTGGAGGGGAGTGGAGAGGGGAACGAGAAGTGCCCCTCTCCGCCTTTTCTTTCCCCGGTTTCTTTTCCGCGAATAGAAATCGGGCGCTGTCCGCGTAGGACGCCCGTCCGGCGAGCACAAAAACCCCCACCATGGTGGCGGTTTGCATAACCGGATTCATTCTTTGTCACCCTTTTGTTGTGGCCCTAAACCCCCTTTCATGGTATCATCAGGTTGGAACCAGATACACCTGGAAAGGAGGCTGTGATGAAACGTCTGCTCTCTTGCGTCTGTACCCTGCTCACCCTGCTGCCGGCTCTGCTCCAGCCGGCCAGCGCCAACTCCGCCCCCACCCATTGGGAGGGCTCCCCCGGCTCGGAGGTGCTGGCGGTGGAGGAAAACTGTCCCATCTCCGTCACACAGGAGGATTTGTCCTTCCACATCACCGAGTCCATCGACTACTCCCTGAACGCTGGGGTCACCGCCGTCTATCAGATGGAGAACCCCACCGAAGAGCCCCAGAACATCCAAATGGCCTTCTCTCTGGAGGAATCGGTATATTCCTTTGACCCCTCTACGGTACATATCACCGCCGCTGGCGCTGCCTTGCCCTTCCAGCTGGTGTGGGACGGGGTATCCCCCGATTACCGGCCCCAGAGCTTTGACCCGGACCAGATGGGCACTCTCTATACCGTTACCTTGGCTCAGCCGCCGGAGGGAGCCGAAAGCAGTCTCACCCTTTCCGCCCCATCGGGGCCGCTTTTGGTGACCTTTGACGGTATCAACTCCTACTCCGGCGAGGAGGATGGCACCTGCACTCTGGGCACCCAACAGGGCGCCACCGTGTGGGTCCACGCCCTGAACGGGACGCTGGACTATACCGTGGAGGGGGACTACACCGTGGACACGGAAGAACTCCCCTTCACCCAGCACTTCCGCGCCTATCTGGAAGCGAAATATGGGGACCGCTTCGTGGGTTATCTGGACTGCCTCACCGCCCTCAAATACCACCAGCTGGAGGAAGAATGGGCCAATACTCCGGTGGTCATGGCGGAGTGGCTGGAGAACCGCGATTCTTCCGACCTGCCGCTCCAATTCCTCTACAATGTGGATTTCCCCGCTCAGAGCACCGTGGAGGTGGCCGTCTCCTACCAGACCCGCAGCGATGGCGTGCGGAAAGGCACCGCCGACTGGCAGCATACCTTCACCTATCTTCTCTCTCCCGCCCGGCACTGGGCGTCCTTTGGCGCTTTGGATGTGACGGTGGACGGGCGGGAGAGCGGCTACCCCTATGTACTCTCCTCCTCTCTCCCTCTGGAAAAGCAGGAGGACGGCATCTACACCGCCCACACCGACGGTCTCCCGGCGGAGGATTTGACCTTCACCCTCTACTCTGCACCAGAGCTGTCCCTCTACGACAAAATCACCAGCACGCTCAACTTTAACCCCAGTGTCTTTCTCTTCCTGTTGGTGCTGCTTGCGCCGGTTCTGCTCATACTGGGGCTGATTCTCGCGGTGGTAATCGTCTCCATTGTTTTGTGGCGCAGACGCCGCAGGTAACACACAAACAGCAGCCCCCGCCGGGACTACATGCTCCTGGCGGGGGCTGTTTGTCAGTTACTGGGCGACAGGAATGGTCAGATCCCCAATGGTGATGCTCTCCACCTCATCCAAAGAGTGGATGGCGTCGAAAATGGCGCTCTTCTGGCAAACCGTCTCTTCGCCCTGAGGGGTCACCGAGCCGCCTGCACCGGAGAGGTCCAGGGTGGTGCCGTCCTTCATGCTCAGCGTGAGGGGCAGGTTGCGGAAGATGCGGTCTATCTGGCTCTGGTCCTCGGCGTTTGTGGCGCCGCCCAGCTCATTCCCAGTGGCGCTGGTGCTCTCCTGAAGGGGGGCATGCACCGTGTACTCCACCAGGAAGGACAGGGGGGACAGCTCTACCTGGTCCAATGTGGCCTCCATGCCGTTCATGTGGAAGGTCTGCCCCGCCGGGAGCTGAATGCCGCAGTTTTCAAAGGCAAACTGGAAGCGGAAGCTCCACTTGCCCGACGCGATGGTCTGTTTGTTGGAGTAGTCGCCGTCCACAAAGACGCCGAGATTTTTCAGGGAGACTTTGGCGGTGCCCGGTTCCAGGGGGCTGTCGGCGGTGCGCAGCTCCACATACTGGATGGCGTTGTCGGCGGGGTCGGCGTCGTAGAAGTAGGACGAGCCGTGCATTCCGCCCATGTGGCCCACATCCACGTCGGACTGCTCAAAGGTCAGGGGCAGATAGCCATTTTCATTGGGGGTGAGACCGTCCGCTAGAGGGGTTCCGTCCTCGCGGGCGATGGTGTAGACGATGGCGTAGCTGTATGTGTCGCCCAGAATGGCGTCGGCGGTGATGGTGACGCCGTCCACCGTGTCCTCCGCCCCCACGGGGTAGCCAATCTGGTCCAAAATCTCCGTCTGGGCTGGGGCGCCGCCGAACACATCGGCAAAGACCTCCCCGGCGCTCTTCAGTACGCCGGTGGCCGCCGCTCCCGCGCCCAGAGCCAGCACCAGGGCCGCCGCGGCCCCCACCGCCGTCAGCCGCCGGATGGGCAAAACCCGCTTCTTGTTATTGGTCGCCTGCGCCGCTTCCATCAGATGTTCCACCATAACGCTCTTCTCCTCCTCCGTAAAGTGCAGATCTTTCATGGACTGGTGATACGATTTCATGCTAACCCCTCACTTTCCAACAGGTTTCGCAGCTGCATCCGTCCCCGGCTGAGCCGGGTGGAGATGGTGGCGGGCTTTTCCCCCAGCATCTGCGCAATTTCCCGGGCCTGATAGCCCTCATAGTAGTAGAGATACAGCACCATGCGGTACTTGGGGGGCAGCAGCTCCATAGCCGCCAATAAACTCCCCTCTTCCGCCTGGGGGGCGGGCACCTCTCCCGCCGCGTCCATCTCCACGGTGGTTCTGCGCCAGTGGCTTTTCAGCACATCCTTGCAGGTATTTACCGCGGTGCGGATGATAAAGGCCCGCTCATGCTCCTCCGACGCAAAGGTCCTGGGCTTCTCCAGCAGCTTTAAAAAGACGGTCTGACAGATGTCCTTGGCGTCCTCGGTGCTCTTGAGATAGGTATAGCTCAGGCGGAGAATGAGGTCTGAGTAGGTGTTTACCAGCCGCTCCGCCTCCTGCCGGCTCCATGTCGCTCCCGTGTGGCTCACTTCCCTTCCATTCCAGTGAAAAGCGCTTTCACCTACCATACGATTGAGGGCGGCCAAATTCTTCACCACCGCGAAAAAAAGAAAGAGCAGACCCGGTTGGGTCTGCTGAGCAAAGAGGATAGTCCCCCGCCAAAAGGGGGAGTTCCGGCCAAGCCGGGGGTTTTGGTGCTCGCCGCACGGGCACCCTGCGCGGGTGGCGCCCGATTTCTTTTCGCAGAAAAGAAACCGGGAAAAGAAAAGGCGGAGAGGGGAACCTCTCGTCCCCCTCTCCACTCCCCCCCCAAAAGGGCGGCCTTTTTAGGGGGCCGCCCGATTAAGGGGCAATTACTGACAGTTACAGTTACCTGTTTTGCATGGCAGTACAACACTACCCTCATAGGCAGAAAGCTTCCGCCCAAATGGCACCGCACCGGCGCAATCCCTCCGCAGCAGACTTTTAGCCGGGATGCGCATTTGGGGGAGTGCAGAGGGGGCAGCGCCCCCTCTGCGCTTTCTTTCCCACCGCTTTCTTTTGCAAAGAAAGCGGTGCTCCCGCTGAGTAAGCGGCCCGCGCGGCGAGCGCGAAATCTTCCGGTTGGGCCGGAAACTTAGTAGGCGATGTGCTGAGCAATATAGTCCTTCACCTGGTCGATGGGCAGGCGGACCTGGTCCATAGTGTCGCGGTCGCGGATGGTGACGCAGTGGTCGGCCTCCTCGGTGTCGCTGCCCACCGTCTGGAAGTCCACGGTGATGCAGTAGGGGGTGCCGATCTCGTCCTGGCGGCGGTAGCGCTTGCCGATGGAGCCGGACTCGTCATAGTCCACCATAAAGTCCTTGGACAGCTCCTCTACCAGCTTCTGGGCAGGCTCGGCCAGCTTCTTGGACAGGGGGAGCACCGCACACTTGAAGGGGGCCAGAGCGGGGTGGAGGCGCAGCACGGTGCGCACGTCGTTCTTCTCGGGGTCCACCACTTCCTCGTCATAGGCGTCCACCAGGAAGGCCAGAGTGACGCGGTCGGCGCCCAGGGAGGGCTCAATGACGAAGGGGATATAGTGCTCGTTCTTCTCCTGGTCGAAGTAGGTCATATCCTTGCCGGAGGTGGTCTGGTGGGCGTTCAAATCGAAGTTGGTGCGGGAGGCAACGCCCCACAGCTCGCCCCAGCCGAAGGGGAACACAAACTCAAAGTCGGTGGTGGCGTTGGAGTAGTGGGAGAGCTCCTCAGGCTCATGGTCGCGCAGGCGCAGGTTCTCCTCCTTCATGCCCAGGCCCAGCAGCCACTGCTTGCAGAAGTCCTTCCAGTACTTGAACCAGTCCAGCTCGGTGCCCGGCTGGCAGAAGAACTCCAGCTCCATCTGCTCAAACTCACGGGTGCGGAAGGTGAAGTTGCCGGGGGTGATCTCGTTGCGGAAGGACTTGCCCACCTGGCACACGCCAAAGGGCAGCTTCCGCCGGGTGGTGCGCTGCACGTTCTGGAAGTTGACAAAAATACCCTGGGCGGTCTCGGGACGCAGGTACACGGTGTTTTTGGCGTCCTCGGTGACGCCCTGGAAGGTCTTGAACATCAGGTTAAACTGCCGGATGTCCGTCCAGTTGTGGGCGCCGCAGGAGGGGCAGGGGATGTTGTGCTCCTCCACAAACTCCTTCATCTGGGCCTGGGTCATGGCGTCCACGCTGTGGCCCAAATCGAAATTGTTCTCCTTGCACCAGTCCTCAATGACCTTATCGGCGCGGAAACGCTCCTTACACTCCTTACAGTCCATCAGAGGGTCGGAGAAGCCGCCCACATGGCCAGAGGCCACCCACACCTGGGGATTCATCAAAATGGCGGCATCCAGGCCCACATTGTACTTGCTCTCCTGGACGAACTTCTTCCACCAGGCCTTCTTCACGTTATTCTTGAGCTCCACGCCCAGAGGGCCGTAGTCCCAGGTGTTGGCCAGACCGCCGTAAATCTCACTGCCGGCGAAGATAAAGCCGCGGCCTTTGCACAGGGCGACGATTTGCTCCATGGTCTTGTCGGTGTTTTTCATGAAAATCAAACTCCTTCGCTTGTTTTTGATGTGGGATGTGCGGGGGTGGTCACGGTTCAGGGGATGAAAAAACGCCCCGAGCCGCACTGGCTCAGGGCGAACATAGTCCGTGATTCCACCTGAATTCAAAGGGATTGCCCCTTTGCACTCAAACCCGGTAACGGCGGGGACCGGCGGCGCCTACTGGGGAAAATACCCGTTGGGGCCGCGGCTCGCGGGGGCCTTCCGCATTGTCCTTCGGAAGCCTTGCACCAGACGGCTTCTCTCTCGGCACCCGGACCATGCGTACTCTTCCCGGTCAATACCTTTGGCTGATTTGTACCGTATTCTATCACCTTTTGCCCGGCGCGTCAAGGTAAAAAGCGGGCAGCTTTCTATTTTTTCCAGAAGGCGCGGAAGTTCGACAAGTATTTTAGCTTAACAGCATTTCCACGTCCTCCAGAGTGAGGGTGGGCTGGAGGGCCAGGTCAATGGCGTAGCCCACCACCTTGGAGAGGTCCTGCACCCGCTGGTCAATATCCCGCGGTGTGACCACCACATCCGCCCCCGCGCCGTGGAGAGCGGCGGGGTCGGGGTGGGGCTCTCCCGCCTCCGCCAGCAAATCCAGTGCCAGCGTGCCGCCGTCCACCACGGTGGGCACCCCCACGGCGATGACCGGCACCCCGAAGGTCTGCTGGTTCAGGGCCTGCCGGTGGTTGCCCACCCCGGAGCCGGGGACAATGCCGGTGTCGGAGAGCTGCACGGTGGTGCACACCCGCTCCAGACTGCGGGAGGCCAGGGCGTCCACCGCCAGAATGGCGGCGGGGCGGAGGCGCTGGGACACCGCCTGTGCCAGCTCGCCGCTCTCCATGCCGGTGGTGCCCAGTACCCCGGTGGCCAGCGCCGCCACCGGGCGCAGGTGCCCGAAGTGCTCCGGGAGCTGCTCCACCAGATGGCGGGTCACCAGGGTGTGATCAGTGGCCGCCGGGCCCACCGCGTCGGGGGTGATGGCGCGGTTGCCCAGCCCTACCACCAGTACCGGCGCGTTGGGGGGAAGTTCCTTCAACAGAGCCCGCAGCTCCCCCGCCACCGCCTGAATCGAGCGGGAAAAGGCCCCGTCCGCCCGGTTTTTCAAATCGGTGAGGTTGATGGTCACATAGTGGCCCACCGGCTTGCCCAGGGCCCTGGCCCCCGTCTCGTCCAGAATGTCCACACGGGTCACCCCGCAGCCCTCCCGCACCTCATCCCGGGCCACAACCCCCTGGAGGGCGGTAGTGGAGCCCGACGATTCCCGCCACAGAGCGTGGGCCTCATCGGCCAAATCCGTCCGTCGTGTCAGCATAGAAAACACCTCCGCGTTTTCTCTCACCCCCACCGGGGCGGGGGAAGAAAAAATTCCACAAATTTTAAAATAACAGTTGCATTTTTCCCACATCACTGCTAAAATATAAAAATGCATGGGTGACCGTGTAAATCGTAATCGGAGGAGGTGTTTGGTTTGCCGAATATTAAGTCTGCTAAGAAGCGTGTTCTGGTCAACAAGACCAAGGCCATGCAGAACAAGATTGCGAAGTCCGCGCTCAAGACCGACATCAAGAAGTTCGAGGCCGCGGTGGTTGAAGGCAACCGCAGCGAGGCCGATCGCGCTTACAAGGTGGCTGTCAAGGCCGTTGATAAGGCTGTGGGCCATGGTCTGCTGCATCGGAACAATGCCGCGCGCAAGAAGAGCGCGATGACCATCAAGCTGAACAAGCTGGCCTGATTGGATAATTTGTGGTCGGAAGAACCGCCTGCACCGCAGGCGGTTTTTTTGCGCGCTTTTTTGATTGTCTTTTCCCTGAAAAAGGGAGATAATAGACCAATCAGAAGGGGGAGGGGATGAGAGATGAAGAAGCTGCTGCACTGGCCGCTGGTGCGGTTTCTCTCCGAATTGGTGGAGATTTACTTTGATAAGCGGGTGTCCCGCTCCGCCGCGGAGCTGGCCTATTTCCTCATTCTTAGCTTTTTCCCCCTGCTCATCTGCCTGAATTATTTTGTGGGCAAGCTGAACCTAGACCCGGATACCCTGGTCCAGGCCCTGGCCCCCGTCTTTCCAAGGGACAGCCTGGGTATCCTCACCGACTATCTTACCTACATCAGCCAGAACCAGTCCACCGCGCTGCTGGTGGGCGGACTGGGCATGACGGTGTACTCCGCCTCAGCGGCCTTCCGGGCGCTGATGAACATTATGGAGGACATCTATGACCGGCAGAGCTATCAGGGGCTGCGGCAGATTCTGGCCAGCGTCTTGTTTTCGGTGCTGCTGCTGCTGACCATTTATCTCTCCATGTTGGTGGTGCTCACCGGGGAGTGGCTCATGAACCTGGCCTCCCGGTTTCGCTGGATGTCCGTGCTGGAGCTGCTCCTGAACTGGCAGTGGATGCGCTTTTTGATGCTCTTCGGGCTGGTGCTTCTCTTTATTCTGCTGGTCTACCGCATGTCCGCCCCCCGGGGCAAGCCGCGCCCGCCGGTATTCAGCGGGGCGCTGCTGGCCTCGGCGGCGCTGGTGGGGGCCTCGGCGCTGTTCTCCTGGTTTATTGGGATGTCCTCCCGCTATTCCCTGGTGTACGGGTCCCTGGCCTCGGTGATTATCCTGCTGGTGTGGCTCTACCTGTGCGGCAATATCATCATTTTGGGCAATGTCTTTAACTGTGTGTGGTACACCCGCAAGAAAAAGCGTTATCTCCAGCGAAAGAAGCGGGAGCAGAATTGACGGGCGCTTCCAGCATCTTGATGGGCCGGCAGGGATTGCCCACCGCCACCACATGGCTGGGGATGTCGTGGACCACCACACTCCCCGCCCCAATGACTACATTGCTGCCGATGGTGACGCCGGGAAGGACGGTGACATTCCCCCCAATCCACACGTCATCCCCTACGATGATGGGCTTTGCATATTCCAGGGCGGCGTTGCGGGTGGGGGCGTCCAGCGGGTGCCCGGCGGTGTAGAAGCCGCAGTTGGGGGCGACAAGCACATGGTCCCCAAAGGTCACCGGGGCGCAGTCCAGAATGACCAGGTTGTGATTGGAGTAGAAATACTCCCCCAGGGAGATGTTCTTTCCGTAGTCACACCAGAAGGTGGGTTCAATGTGGAAATGCTCACCCGTTTTCCCCAGGAGCTGCCGCAGAAGGGCGGTGCGCTCCTCGTCCTGGTCGGGGGAGAGGTGGTTGCAGGTGTGACACAGGCGCTTGCAGTGCAGGCGCAGCTCTTTGAGGGCGTCTGCTTCCGAGTTGTAGAGCTGGCCGGAGACCATCTTTTCCCATTCCGTCATCGTAATAACCTCCATACTGTAAAAATTGGGGCCGTTGCAGAAGTGCATTTCTGGAACGGCCTTTGTTTTGCGCCATCGGCCTCCGATACGGGGTTTTTGTCCTCGCCGGACGGGCGTCCTGCGCGGACAGCGCCCGATTTCTTTTCGCGGAAAAGAAACCGGGGAAAGAAAAGGCGGAGAGGGGGACTTCTCGTCCCCCTCTCCACTCCCCCCCAAAAGGGCGGCCTTTTTTGGGGGCCGCCCCATTGAGGAGTGCTGACTCATGGCTTGTTCTGTGGCAACAGACTTGCCCTTATCGGGGTTACCTGTTTCTTTGGCAAAGAAAGCGGTGCTCCCGCTGAGTAAGCGGCCCGAGCCGGGCTGGCGGCCCGCGCGGCGAGCGCAAAACCGTCCCAGCTTGGCTTGGCAGATGTCACCCATTATTCCGGCTTGGGTGTAGAAGGTCCGCCCTCCCCCTTGGGCTTGCCGCGGTAGCGGCGATAGCGGCGGCGGGGGCGCTTTTCGCCCTCTCCCTCACCAGTGGGGGGAGTAGACGGCGCAGATTCTTCCCGCGCCGGGGCGCTCTGGGCTTTATCCGGTCTTGGCCGCGGGGGCCGGGGCGGGCGGTCTTTGGGGGCCTCGCCGCCCTTGCGGGGGGTGGGGCGGCTGGTTTCCCCCTCTGCGGCGGGGGCGCCATCCATGGGCTTTTTGCCCCGGTTACGCCGGCGGCGGGAGCGGCGCTCCCCATCGCCCTCTCCGCGCTCTCCCTCTGCCAGAGAGAGATTGGCCAGCGCGGCGGAGAGCCGGTCCTCCTCCGTCTCCGGGGGCGGGGTGAAGCGGCGCAGCTTGGCCAGTTCCTCCGCTGGGGGCGGGGTGTAGTCCTCCGGACGCTTGCCCTTGCCGTTGCGCACCACCCGGATTTCACAGTTCTGATAGCAGTGGGGGGTCTCCGGCTGGTCATCCAGGCGCACGGTCACCGTCTCCCGCAGGAGATTTACCTGGGAAATATTGCCCACCCCGTCGGGGGTCTCCACAAAGGAGTCGTTTTTGGGCATCCGCTTCACCGCGTCCTCGTAGGCCTCCTGCTCATACTTGAGGCAGCACATCAGCCGCCCGCAGGTGCCCGAGATTTTGGTGGGGTTGAGGGACAAATTCTGGGTTTTGGCCATCTTGATGGACACAGGCTGGAAGTCGTCCATAAACCGGGAGCAGCAGAAGGGCATTCCGCAGATACCCAGGCCGCCCAGCATTTTGGCCTCGTCCCGCACGCCGATTTGACGCAGTTCAATGCGGGTGTGGAAGATGCTGGCCAAGTCCTTCACCAGCGCCCGGAAGTCCACCCGGCCGTCGGAAGTGAAGAAGAAGAGGATTTTGTTGCCGTCGAAGTTATACTCCACTTCCACCAGCTTCATATCCAGGCCGTGCTCCAGGATTTTTTCCTGGCAGATGTGGAAGGCCCGCTTCTCCTTCTCGTGGTTGCGGCGGACCGTCTCCAAATCCTTCTCGGTGGCGATGCGCACCAGAGGGCGCAGGGGCTGCACCACCGCGTCGTCCTCCACCATGGTGTTGGGCTGGACGCACTCGCCGTACTCCACGCCTCGGGAGGTCTCAATAATCACACCCTGGCCCATCGAAACCGGGGTGCCTTTGGGGTCAAAGTAATATTCTTTGCCGCCGCTCTTGAAGCGAACGCCAATGATTTCCGTCATAGAGGGTACCTCATCTTATTGTGTGGGTTGTAATGTGCCCCGCCCGGCGGGCAGGGAGGAGAGGGCGGCGCACAGCCATCCGGCCAGATGTCCGCCGCCAATGTAAAAGCCGCAGGCCCCCCGCAGGCGCTGGAAGAGGGCCACTGCCTCCATCAGCGCGGGGCGGGAGAGGGATGCGGCCAGCCGGTGGGCCTCCGCCTGGCGCTGGGAATCCAAATCGTCGTCCACTCCGCAGGCGCACACCAGGGCGTCCCGGCACAGCAGGGCGCACTCGTCCATCAGCGTGGCCAGCGCGTCCCGGTCCCAGGTCTTTTTGTCTGTCTCCAGAGCGGCGCAGCGCTCAAAGAGGACCAGCTCGTCCCCCTGGGCCAGCGCGTCCATCAGGGAGAGGGCGGTCTCCCGCTGGAGACTGTCCCCGCCGCCGGTGTGCTCCAGTTCCGCCACCGCATACCCCAGCAGCCCCTCACAGCGGCGGGCGGCCTGCCGCACCTGCTGGGGGTCCTGGTCGGGGTAGCGCGCCAGGAGGTATTCCTCCGCCTCCGCCAGTGTGATGGGGGAGAGGGTGAGCACCTCGCACCGGGAGCGCACGGTGGGCAGCAGGGCGGCGGCGTTCTCCGTGAGGAAGAGGAAGGCGGCGTAGGGCGGCCCCTCTTCCAGCAATTTTAAAAGGGCGTTTTGGGCGCTGGGGTTGAGGTTCTGGGCCTCCTCCAGCAGATAGACCTTGCGAGCGGCCTCATTGGGCCGGATGTACGCGTCGGCCCGCAGGGCGCGGATTTGAGCCACGTTGATGTCCCGCTCGCCGTCCCACACCCGCACCACGTCGGGGTGGATGCCCCCCTGTACCTTCCGGCAGCCGGAGCAGTGGCCGCAGGGAAGGGGCCCGGTTTGGGCGGAGCAGACCAGGGCGGCGGACAGCAGGCGGGCCAGCGTGTGCTTCCCGGAGCCGGGCGGGCCCGCCAGAATGTAGGCGTGGCCCAGGCCGCGGCGCTGGGTCTCCAGCTCCAGCTGCCGCTTCAGCGGGGCGTTGCCCGCCAGGGCGTGCAAGTCCATCACACCCGCTCGAAGCGCTCAATATCCACCACAAAGATGGTGGCGCCTCCCACGACCACCTCCACCGGCATACTGGGGTAGTAGCCATAGCTCATCTCGGTGGTGGTGGGGATCATCTGCTTGCGGCTGTGGGACTGTTCCTTGATGATGTCGATGACCGTCTGCACCTTCTCCTCATCCACGCCCACCAGAATGGTCACGTTTCCGGCCATGAGAAAGCCGCCGGTGGTGGCCAGCTTGGTGGAGGAGAAGCCGTTCTTGGTGAGGGATTGGGTCACCGCGTTGGCATCGTCATGGTTGATGATTGCAAGAATCAGTTTCATAGAAAAAAATCCCTCCTCAGAGTGATGTAAAATACCAGTACAACACACGGTTAAAGCAAGACAACTTCTGTGCCTTTCTCCATATTATAACCTATTTGTTTCAAATATGCGATAGTTTTTTTCGTCAGTTGCTCCCCGGGGGCCACAACGGGCACGCCGGGGGGGTAGGGAGCTATCTGCGCGGCGGCGATGCGCCCCTCCGCCTGGAGGAGCGGCACCGTCTCCCCGGGGGCGAAGCGGGCGGTCCGGGGGGAGCAGGCCAGCTCTGGCTGTGGGGCCGGGGGGAGCGTGATGGGGGGCAGGGGGACGCCCTGGGGCAGGACGGCGTGGAGGGCCTCCTCCAGGCGGCGGAAGGACGCGGCGGTGTCGGAGGCGGTGCAGATGCACACCACATGGCGCTGGTCCGCCATCTCAGGATAGACACCCAGCTCCTCCAGCGCCGCTTTGACGGCAAAGCCGTCGGGGCAGGAGAGCACCAGGCGGGTGGGGTCCAGCGTGAGGCCCGTTTGGGGGCGCAGGGCGGGGAAGGCGGAGCGGAGGGCGGCGACGTGCTCCGCCGTCTCCAGCAGGTGGGGGATGCCTTCCGTCTCCATCCAAGCCCGGGCCGCGTCCAGCGCGGCCATCATGGGATAGGAGGGGGAGGAGCTGCCGTAGAGAGAGCCCGCCCGGCACAGCTCTTCTAAGGGGACGCCGTTTGCAAACAGCAGGGCGGACTGCCCCGGAGCGGGGAGGGTCTTGTGGGCGGACACCACCGCCAAATCCGCCGCTGAGAGGGAGAAGTCCCCCAAAAAGGGGAGATGGGCCCCGTGGGCTCCGTCCACAATCAGACGGGCCCCATGTGTATGGGCCACCGAGGCCAGAGTGGAAATATCCGACTGCACTCCGTAATATGTGGGAGACGTAATACAAACCGTTTTGATTTCCGGGTGTTCCGCCAGCTCTTTTTCCACAGCCTGTGGAGAAATTGGGCCGCCGATACCCTCCTCTTCCAGCCAGGGGCGGTAGAGGTAGTGGGGCTGGAGGTCCAGCAGGGCCAGGGCGTTATAGGCCGAGCGGTGGCAGCCCCGGTCCAGCAGGACCGCGTCTCCGGGGCGGCAGGTGAGGGTGAGGGCGGACAGCACTCCCTGGGTGGAGCCGCCGGTGAGGAAGAGGCAGGCGTCCATATGGAAGGCGGCGGCCCATAGCTCCTCCGCGGCGCGGATGGGGCCGTCCCCCTCGAAGAGGTTGCCGGTAGGGGGGAGCTCGGTAAAGTCCAGTGGGGCGGCGGCGGAGAGCTCCGGCAGGGGAAGGCCCATTCCCTTGTGGCCGGGCATGTGCATCCGCAGGGGGGAAGTGGCGGCAAAGGTCCGCAGGGCGTCACACAATGGGGTATTCATCAAGAGACCTCCTCAGAACAAATGCGCCCTTCTGTCTCAAGAGTGCATGGAAAAATAGAGAGAAAAGCAGACTGCAAAAAGCGGCACATGGATAGTTGTCCATGTGCCGCTTGTCTCACTTGATTGTGTGGGACAGCCGCTGAGCCAATCAGGGCAGATAGTTCAGGGGGTTGACCAGGCTTCCACCCACATGGACCTCAAAGTGGCAGTGGGTGCCGGTGGAGCGGCCGGTGGAACCGGCCCGGGCGATGGTCTGGCCCTTGTACACCTTGTCACCCACGGAGACCAGCAGGCTGGAGTTGTGGGCGTAGTAGGTCACCATGCCGTTGCCGTGGTCAATGGTCACCAGCTGGCCATAGGTGCCGTTCCAGCCGGCGAAGGTGACGGTGCCGCCGTCCGCCGCGGCGATGCTGGTGCCGTAGGAACAGGAAATATCCAGGCCGCGGTGATAGCTGTAAGAGCCAAAGATGGAGCGGTAGCCAAAGTAAGAGGTAATGTTGCCGTACACCGGCCACTGGAGGGAGCCGGTAGCCACCCAGGTGGGCTTCTCTTTGGTGCCCACAGCCACCACCTTCTCGGTGGGCTGGGTGAGGACGGTAGTCTCGGTGATCGTACGGGCGGTCTCGTTGCCGTTGACGTAGGTCACATCGGCGGTGATCTGCTGGGTGCCCGCCGAGCCAGCGCTGAGGACCTTGGTGTCCCCCTTGTACATAGAGCTGTCCTCCACCTCCCGCACCGGGGCGGCGATGGACTCGGTATAGGTCACATGGTCCACGGTCTCTACCGACAGGAAGGGGATCTCCTCCTTCATGTTCAGCACCTGACCGATCATGAGCTTGTTGACATCCACGCCGGGGTTGAGGGCCTCCAGTTCGGACATGGTCATGCCGTTGTTGTTGGCCAGAGCCATAAAGGTATCGCCGGCCTGGACCTCATATGTAGTCTCCCCGTTGATATTGGAGGTGAGGGTGGCCTGCATGGCGGTGAGGTCCTGCTCCACATCGGAAGAGATGTACTCGCGGGTGATGGTCACATTGTCGGTGAACTTGGAGGAAATGGTATTCTCGGTGGTGTAGGAGGCCTGAACGGTGTCCAGCAGCTCTTCCAGGTCGTCGCGGTTATCGGAAGCGCCCACCACCTGGCCGTCCACCAGAAGGACATAGCTCTTCATCACATCGCCAATGCGGTCAAAGAGGGCGGGCTCCAAAGTGGAGGCGGAGGGAATGCCGCCCCGCTTGGTGAGGGCGAACTCGTAGGTCACATCCCCCTCCAGATGGTAGGTGTAGCCCAGAATGGTGGTGGCACGGGCCTCCACCCGCTGAACCGCGGACTGGAAAGCCTGCTGAGACGCCACAATGCCGATGGGCTGCCCGTCAATGGACACCCGGTAGCTGGGGGTATAGCTGGTGGTTACAACAGATGCAACCCCCACCACGGTGGCGATTGCCAGGAAGGTGATGGGATTAAAGGAGCGGAACATCCCCCGGATGGCGTCCACGCGGCGCACAAGACGAATGTGTCCCTGCATAAAGCGCTCCGCCCGCTCCTCCGCCGCCGCACTCAGGCGGCTGGGCAGGGCCAGAGCCTGGGTAAAAACGGCGGGCGCCGCGACAGGCTTACGTTCGGCGCCGCGCGGCTGATGTAAAATTTCGTCCATGGAAGGACCTCCCCTTCTGTTGTTCCGCGGGGCAGCTGGCCCCTCCAAATACAAAGATGACAGAAGTGTCACAAAGATTACAAATCGGTTACAAACGATAGTGTACACTTCATGGGACGATAAGTCAACCCCTAATTGTAAAATCTGGTCAGATTGTCCCTGTAAAAGTGCTAAAAAATTCTTCAGAATTTGTCGATAAGAACAAATGTGCGTAAAAGAGTTACAAAGATAGGGGGAAGTCATCATATGATTTTGAGGTGTTTGACAAGGGGGAACCGCCTTTTTATAATGAAGGAAAGACTGCATCAGAGAGGAGGCGGCGGGATGGAACGCAGACGGGTGTGGACCAAGCAGCACGCTCATGTGCTCACCGAGCTGGAAACGACCGGGCGCTACACCGCCAAGCGCCGGTATGTGGAGCTGGAGAATGAGGACTGTGCGCCCGTTGTGCTGGAGGCCTACGACTGGCTGGTGCGGCACGCCCCCAACCGGGGACTGCGGCCCGCGGACGCGGAATATCCGGTGTGGGTTTCCCTGGCGCGGGACACCGCCATGCTGCTGGAGCCGGGGCGGGTGCTCTTGGAGCTGGAGGTAGATCCGGCACAGCTGGCATTCATCCATGTGGGGAAGTGGGGGATGATTCTCAACTACTCCTATATTCCCGCCGACGCGGCGGACGGGGAGCGGCACCGGAAGCTCCTGTCCGACTACCGGGTCAGTGATGTGACCGCCTATATGAGCCAGTTTTACCCCGGTATCAAGCGGGAGATTGAAGCCAGCTGGGACCGGCTCTTTGATGAGCGGATTCAGCTGGGGGGAAGCCATCAATACGGGATCTTGTGGGAGCTGAAAAAGGAATGGATTGTGGACGTGATACAATAACCCTCTATTCACCCCAGAGTGACACGGTGCTCCGGGTGCTGGAGCGGGACGGGGTGTGCTTCTCCCGGGCGGAGTATGTCCGGCGCAAGTACGGCGAGAGCGCCCCCATCTTCCTGACCGTCTACGGGTGGTATGTGTCCCGAGCGGCGGCGCTGGTGCCCCCGCCGGAGGGGGCGGAGTACCCCTATTGGGCCTTTGCCAACAGCCGGGATTTGGATGCCACCATGGGCGGGCAGGTGCTCACTCTGGAGGTGCCCCGGAGTGAGGCGGTGTTCTTTGATTTGGGGGACTGGAGCCGCCTGCTGCAGCTGCGCTTCTTGGGGGATGAGCGGGAGGAAACAGCGTTTCGCAAAGAATTGGAGCTGCGGGGGCTGGATACCCAGAAGGTCATGCTCAGCAGCTTCTATCCCGAGTGGAAGCAGCAGATTTTTAAAAGCTGGGAGCGGCTCTTCCGCTGGCACAGCGCTATTCAGAAGGGGGAAGAGGTCCCTGTGGCGGGGATTCAGGCCGGGCTGTGGTGCATCCGGCGGGAGTGGGTTACAAAGGGGCTGTAAGAGTGGAGCTTGCAGCCCGCCCAAGGCGGGGGGTTTTGTGTGAGCCGCCAGAATGGCGGGGGTTTTGTCCTCGCCGGACGGGCGTCCTACGCGGACAGCGCCCGATTTCTTTTCGCGGAAAAGAAACCGGGGAAAGAAAAGGCGGAGAGGGGGACTTCTCGTCCCCCTCTCCACTCCCCCCCAAAAGGGCGGCCTACGGGAGGC
>DXDX01000203.1 GCA_019115265.1 Candidatus Flavonifractor merdigallinarum
TCTCAAAAAACTGGCCTGTTGGTTGTGGAAGGAGAAGCTTGCTCCATTTACCCTTATCCTTCTTTGGCAGCTATACACAAGAAACCCGGCTTATGCTTGACGCATATGCCAGGTTTCTCGACAGGCTGAGATGCCCGGACGTTGGTCCGGGCATCTTTTTGCTTGGGGAGGTACCAGACAGAAAGGCGGAGGGAACACCAAACTGAGGAGCGCACATAGAATGGGGTGGAGGCGGACCCGACCGCCCGCCTTTGCCCAACGCCATTTTTAGGAGGTATTGCAATGCCTGAAAAGGTCGTGCCCGGTCCCGTGCAGGATAGTGCCTGCATCCGGGAGGCCGTGTGCATACACACCAAAAAGATATTTGACAGCTGTAAGGAGGAAGATATAGCACTTTATAAACAAATGGTCCCATGACCGACAGGGGAGGGGGAGGCCCTGGGTCAGTTGGGATTGAGGTCAAACTGAAGGCGGAAGTCAGTGGGCTTGGTCTTCTTCTCCTTGGTGTACCAGACCACGTCGAACACGCTCCGGAGCAGGGCGTTCCGGTGGGCGGGATCGGACTCCTGGTAGGCGTCCAGCACGGCCCGGATGCGGGCGGCCAGGACCTCCGGGTCGGTCTGCTGGGCGGCGCGGATGCTCCGCTGGAGGGAGGAGATCTCCCGATCCAGGAGGGAGAGCCGGTCCTTCACCTTCTCCATGCGCTCCCGGAAGGTAGGGACGTCATAGACCCCCTGCTCCAGCAGGTCATAGAGCCGGCCCTTCTGCACCTCGGCGGCGGCGGCCTCCTTCTTCAGGGTCTCCAGGCGGGCCTCCTGGTAGTCGGTCCCCTTGACTGCCGCCGCCGGCTTGGCCACAGAGAGCTCCGCCAGCAGCTTGGCCAGATGGTCCAGGATGGCCTGCTCCACCAGCTCAAATTTGACGCCCGCGCTGCATCCGGTGGTATTGCACAGCAGATAGGGCTGTTTGGTACTCACCGCCATCCGCTGCATGTGGTGTCCGCAGCGGGCACAGCGGACCAGGCCGGCCAGGGGGCTCCGAACGGTCCCGTCGTTGGAGGCCGGGATATACCGGCCCGCCATCACCTCCTGGGCCTTGTCATAGAGCTCCTTGGAGACGATGGCCGGGTGGATGCCGTCCACTACGGTCCACTGCTCTCGGGGCTGGTAGATGGTGATATGTTTGGGGTTGCCCTTGCTGCCCTTGCGGATGTGCTTCTTCTGATCCCAGACGATCTTTCCGATGTAGGTGGGGTTTTTCAGAATGTTGGCCACGGAGCTCCGGCTGAAGGCGTTGCTCCGCCGGGGCTTTGCCCCCAGGGAGTTGACATGGCGGGCGATGGAGACGCATCCAAAGCCATCCACATACATCTCGTACATCATGCGGACAAACTTGGCCTCGTCCTCCACGATCTCCAGGGTGGGCTTGCGGTCCACAGTGACCTTCCGGTAGCCGTAGGGGGCGTTGGCCACGTAGCAGCCGTCCTGTATAGTCTGGCGCAGTCCCCGGCGCAGGCGTTTGTTTATAATTTTGTACTCCCGCCGGGACATGAAGGTCTTGAACTCCGCCATCTCATCGTCCAAGTCGTCGGAGAGGTCATAGGTTTTTTCCGGGGTGACGATGAGGGTGCCAGACTCCCGAAAGGCGTCCAGAATGATGCCCTGGTCCTTCATCCGCCCTCTGGAGAGCCGGTCTAGGTCCATCACCAGCACGGCGTCGTACTTGCCCTCCTCCACGTCCTCCAGCAGCCGCAGCATTTCCGGACGGGCGTACAGGCTCTCGCCGCTCACCACCTCGTAGTAGGTCTCAATGATGTGGACCCCGTGGGAGGCGGCATACTCCGCCAGGGCCTTCCGGTGCTTGGAGAGGACCTCCTCTGTGTCCATCCCCTCCTCCATCCGGGACTTGCGCAGGTATTGGGCCGCATCCATGGTATCACCTCACCTTTGCGACAAATAATACAAATGTTCGATATTTTGGACTTTGAAAAGCCGGGGCCGCAGCCCCGGCCTTTTTGATTGCCTAATTGGAAGTTAATCGTGAACACACTTCTCGCAGGGGGTCAGGCCACGGGCCAGGGCCTCCTCCAAGGTGGACTCATAGTAGGTGCCGCCATTGCAGTTGGGGTCATAGTGGTACCGCTTGCCGGTCTTGGTGACGTAGATGGTGTGGCCGGTGGAGGGCGCCTCAGAGGGAGCCGGGGAAGGCGTGGGGCTGGGTGTGGGCGTCGGGGTGACAGTGGGGGCAGTAGTAGACCCGCCGTCCTGGGTGGTGATCTGGACCGTCTGGGTCTCCTGAATCCACTGTACATCCGCTTGGAGGGACTCCGAGACAAAACGGACAGGGACGAGGGTCCGCCCGTCTATGGCCATGGCGGGCACATCGAGGGTCTGGGCTTGGCCGTTGACATAGGCCGTGGTGCTGTCAATGGTGATCTGGACCACGTCGGTCCCCTTGGTGGCGGTGGCTGTCTGGGTGGCCTGGTCCCACTCCACGGTGGCCCCCAGCTTCTCAAAGATGGCCCGCAGAGGGACCAGAGTGCGCTGCTCCACCAACTGGGGAGGGACATCCAGCTCCAGCTTTTCCCCGTCGATGACCAGGTCGATGGCCAGGCAGTTGCCCGCCAGCACCAGCAGGCAGGCGAGACTCGCAATGATCCGGCGCAATTTCATGACTGTTCACTCCTCCTCAAATGGGTGTCCAACTTGGACACCGTATCCTTCGGCGGCCGCCTGGTAATATTCCAGGGCGCCCCGCAAAAAGGGCTCGGTCACATCAAAATACTCGGCCAGCTCCCAGGGCTCACGGTAGCCCTGGCGCAAGGCGTCCAAAAGCTCGTCCTTCGGGATGAGCTTTTTGTACGCCCAGCGGTTGGCCCGGAGCTCATACTTCTGCCGGAGATCCCGGGTGGCGTAGCGATTGTAAAAGGCCCCCGTCTCACAGTGCCCCAGCTCATGGCCCAGCTTGCATTTTTCGTCAGCCAGGGTGGGCATCCGCCAGGGGTCCATGGCGATGGCGCAGCTCCCATCCGACATGGACAGAGAGAGGGACTCGGCGGCCCCCAGATCAAACCAGTAGACGTCAATGCCGTGGTCCTCGGCCAGATCATAGAGCGCCAGCAGGTCAGTCATGGCCCTTTTCCTGCCTTTTCTTTTCGGCCAGGAAAGCCGCGAACCGTTCGACATCGTTCCACATGTCATCTAGTTCCTCTTGGCTCAGATCCTTCTCTCCGCCCCAGAAGGCAGCCTTGATAGCGGCTTTGTCCATGGTAGGGGGAACAGGCCGCGTTTCCTCGAAGCCCATCAACTCGTCTATGGAAGTATTAAAATACTCCGATAACCGCCTCAGAGTATCAAAAGTTGGTTCGCTGGACCCATTTTCATACTTCGCATATGTGCTGCGCTCAATGCCAAGATAGTCCGCGACTTCCTTCTGGGTCTTGCCGATATGGGTTCGATATGCCTTTAAGTTTCTCATACTCTCACCTGACGTCATTATATGTGAAAATATTTCACACTTCAAGAATTGTGAAGATTTTTCACAAACACTATTGACAAGTGAAGAAACAGCACTTATAATCCAGAATGTG
>DXDX01000204.1 GCA_019115265.1 Candidatus Flavonifractor merdigallinarum
GGCCACCAAGGCGTTCTATCCCGTGGCGGAGAAGATGTACCAGCAGAATGGTCAGGCCGGTCAGCCTGGCCCCGACATGGGCGGCAACTTCGGCGGCGGTGCCACCGGCGGCGACAACTCCGACCCCAATGTGGTGGACGCGGATTACACCGTGGTGGACGACGATAAGTAAGTAAGAAGCGCGTAGGCCGCGCACAGGGGAGCGAAGGAGCGACGGAGGCGAAAAAACAGGCGACGGGCTGAGCCCGGAGCGGCATTTTTCGCGGAGTGTGACTTCGTGACCCGGCAGTGCGCGAGCCGGAGCGTGACAGATAAGAAGTACAAAGCACCCAAAACGGGTGCACAACCAAAATAAACACATCAGCGCCCTGGGGCGGGACGGGTGATTGCGCCCGTCCCGCCTAGGGCGTTGCGGCGGCCCGGAGACTGTGCCGCCGCTCCATACTCCCTCAAAGTGAGAGGTGAAGCATATGCCGGAACAGAAACGAGATTATTATGAAGTGCTGGGGGTCAGCAAAGGCGCCTCAGCGGATGAATTGAAAAAGGCATACCGGAAGCTGGCCAAGCAGTACCATCCCGATTTGAATCCGGGCGACAAGGCGGCGGAGGCTAAGTTCAAAGAGGTCAACGAGGCCTATGAGGTGCTGTCCGATCCGGAAAAGCGCTCCCGCTACGACCAGTTCGGCCATGCCGGAGTGGACCCCAACTTCGGCGGTGCGGGCGGCGGCGCAGGCGGCTTCGGCGGGTTCGATATGGGCGACTTTGACCTGGGCGACCTCTTTGGATCGTTCTTTGGCGGCGGTGGCGGCTTTGGCGGCGGCGGACGGCGCAATGGGCCCACCAAGGGCCAGAGCCTGCGGGCCGCGGTGACCATCTCTTTTGAAGAGGCGGCCAGCGGATGCGAAAAAGAGATTGTCATTACCCGGAGCGAGACCTGTGAGGACTGTAAGGGCAGCGGCTGCGCGCCAGGGACCACCGCCGAGGTCTGTCCCGACTGCCACGGCAGCGGCACCATCCGCATGCAGCGGGGCGGCGGGATTTTCATCAGCACCACCACCTGCCCCAAGTGCGGCGGCAGCGGCAAGATCATCCACAGCCCCTGTAAGAGCTGCGGCGGCACCGGAGCCGTCCGGCACCAGCGGAAGATTACCGTCAAGATTCCCGCGGGCATCGACGACGGGCAGGCCATTTCCCTCCGGGGTCAGGGCAGCGCCGGGAAAAGCGGTGGACCGTCGGGCGACCTCATCATCAGCATCACCGTGCGGCCCCACCCCCAGTTCAAGCGGGACGGCACCTCCATCTATCTGGAGCAGCCGGTCACCTTCCTCCAGGCGGCTCTGGGCGCGGAGCTGGAGATTCCCACCATCGACGGCAAGGTCAAATGGACTCTGCCTGAGGGGACGCAGCCCGGCACCACCTTCCGCTTACGTGGGAAGGGTATGCCTGCTGTCAATGGCCGGGGCCGGGGCGACCAGTTCGTCACTGTCAAGGTCCAGGTGCCCCGCAACCTCACCCACGAGCAGAAGGAGGCGCTGCGCCGCTTCGGCCAGGCCATGGGCGAAGAGGGCGCCGAGAGCGAGAACTCGCTGGGCGACGAGATCAAAGGATTCTTTGACAAACGGAAGAAAAAGAAATAAAATAAGGGATGGACTCAGTTCCATCCCTTTTTCTTTTGCGCCATTCCGCCAATGGAGGTCCCGTCCATGACGTTTCTGAGTTACTTGACCCCCGCCATTCTCTTTCCCATTCTGCTGCTCACTGGGCTTCTGTCCTGTTTTGCCTGGTACTGGTGGTCCATCCACCGGCAGAGCGCCCTCTATGGCCAGCTGCGCCGGGCGGAGGGGGAGCACATCCCCAAGCGCCGCTTCTCGTTTGCCGGGCGCTGTTACCCCCTGACCAGGCGGGACGGGGGGTGGATGCTGCTGCTCACCGCCCTCTATGGGGTGACCGCCTTTTTCCAGCTGGGCTCCTTGGAAAATCCCCAGTCCTTCCAGAGCTTCCAGAACGGGACCACCGTGGAAGTGAGCTTTACCCAGCCCATCTATGCCCAGTCCCTCTTCTACTACACCGGCCTTGGGACGGGGGAGTACAATGTGGAGGTCTCGGCGGACGGCGTGAGCTGGTCCACCCTCTGGACCCACCAGGATGAGACAGGGAACATTCAGGACTACTACTGGGCGGACGCTGAGGGGTATGACCCCAGCTATGCCCTTCCCCAGGGCTATGCCGACCTCTTCAAGTGGAAGAAGATTACCACTACAAACCTCACCGCCTTCCAATATCTGCGCATCACTGCCCAGACCAGCAAGGCCCCCTTTGAGCTGGGGGAGCTGGCGTTTCTGGACGAGAATGGGGCGGTGGTGGATGTGACCGGCCTCATCGCGGAGGGGGGCGGCAATCTCTTTGACGAGCAGGCGCTGGTGCCCGCGGCGTCCACTTGGTATAACTCCACCTACTTTGATGAGATTTACCACGCCCGCACCGCCTATGAGCACCTGCGCGGCGTCTACCCCTATGAGATCTCCCACCCCCCGCTGGGGAAGCTGATTCTCAGCATCGGCATCCAGATGTTTGGCATGACCCCCTTTGGCTGGCGCTTTATGGGGACCCTCTTCGGCACCCTGATGCTCCCCTTCCTCTACGCCTTTTTGAAAAACCTCTTTGGCAAGACGCTGGTGGCCATCTGCGGGACAAGCCTCTTTGCCTTTGACTTTATGCACCTCACCCAGACCCGCATTGCCACCATTGACACCTATGCAGTGTTCTTTATCCTCCTGATGTACTACTTCCTCTACCGCTATCTCACCCTTCCGGCGGGCACCCCCTTCCGCAAGGGGGCGCCGTGGCTCTTCCTGTCGGGGCTCTTCTGGGGCATCGGCGCGGCCAGCAAGTGGACGGTGATTTATGGCGGAGTAGGGTTGGCGCTGCTCTACTTTGTGGGGCTGTGGTTCAAGCTGCGGGACTGGCCCAAGGAGGGGGAGAATTTGGTGCGTCTGGGGCCGTGGCTGGTGCAGACCCTGGCTTTCTCGGTGCTGTGCTTTGTGCTCATCCCGGTGTGTATCTACACCCTCTCCTACTGGCCTTACGCCGCCGCCCAGGGGGACACCAGTTTACACAACCTGATTGCGGAGATGTGGAAAAATCAGCAGTATATGCTCAACTACCACAAGGGCGTCATGGACACCCACCCCTATTCCTCCCGCTGGTATCAGTGGGTGGTGGACGCCCGGCCCATCCTCTACTATATGGAGGACGGAGTGGGGACCCACACCCGCTTTGCCGCCTTCTCCAATCCGGTGGTGTGCTGGGGCGGTCTGCTGGCCCTCCTGACGGTAGTGGTGCAGATGGTGCGTCAGCGCTCGGGGAAGGCCCTGTTCCTGGTGGTGGGGTATTTCTCCCAGCTGGCCCCCTGGTTCTTCATTGGGCGCACCACCTTTGAGTACCACTATTTTCCATCTATCCTCTTCCTATGCCTGGCGTTGGCCTATGTATTTCACGATATGCTGGAGCGGGATTTGCTCTGGGCGCGGCATGTGACCATTGGGCTCACCGCCACCGGGGCGGCGCTGTATGTGGCGTTTTACCCGGTGCTCATCGGACTGACCATTCCCAACTGGTACGCCGCGTGTCTGAGGTGGTTCCCGTCCTGGCCGTTCTGAGTTTGGGAGGTATTATGTTTCTCATTGACTATCACACCCACAGCGAGCTTTCCCCCGACGCGGATTTTCCTCTGGCGGAGATGGCGGCGGCCGGGGCAGCCGCCGGCCTGCGGGAGATGTGCATCACCGACCATTACGATCGCATTCAGGGGCACGGCGGTCTGGCGGGGGACTACGACTGGGGCCCCGCCCTGGCCCAGTATCAGGCGGTCCAGAAGGGACTGCCGGACGGGTTCACCCTCCGTCTGGGCATTGAGTACGGCAGCGCCCCCTTTGACCCTGACTATGCCCGCTCCATGCTGGCCCTGCCGGAGCTGGATTTTGTCATCGGCTCCCTCCACAACCGCAGCCCCCAGCTGGGCGGGGAGGATTTCTACTATGGCGGGTATGAGGACGAGGCGGAGTGCTATGCCGCCCTGGACGACTACTTCACCTCCATGGAGCGCCTGGTGGAGCTGCCGGAGTGCTACGATGTGCTGGGGCATATCATTTATCCCCTGCGCTACATGCCGGAGGGCATCCGCCTGGACCGCTACCACGAGCGCATCGACGCCATTTTACGCCGCGTGGTGGAGGTGGGCCGGGGAATTGAGCTGAATACTTACTGCGGGCGCACCATTGAGCCCTGGCGCTGGGTGCTGGAGCGCTACCGCGCCCACGGCGGCGAGCTGATGACCCTGGGCTCCGACGCCCATTTCCCCCAGCGGGTGGGCCTGGGCTTGGAGGCGGGGGCACGGCTTCTGCTGGAGACCGGCTTCCGCTATGTTACCACATATGAAAAGCACCGTCCCACCATGCACCCCATTGAGGACGGCAGATAAGAGGAGGTTTTAAGAATGAAAATTGCACTGGGCAGTGACCACGGCGGATACCCCATGAAGGAACATGTGAAGGCCTGGCTGGAGAGCCACGGCTATGAGGTGGAGGACAAGGGCTGCTTCGGCCTGGAGAGCGTGGACTACCCCATCTATGCCAAGGCGGCGGCGGAGGCCGTGGCCAGCGGAGAGTGTGATCGGGGGATTGTGGTCTGCACCACTGGCATCGGCATCTCCATCGCGGCCAACAAGATTAAGGGCATCCGCTGTGCCCTGTGCGGCGACACCTACTCCGCCGAGATGACCCGCCGGCACAACAACGCCAATATGCTCGCTCTGGGCGGGGGCTTTGTGGGGCCCTTCCTGGCCGACCGCATTGTGGAGGTGTTCCTCACCACCGAGTTTGAGGGAGGCCGCCACCAGCACCGGATTGATTTGGTCCACGAGCTGGAGTCGTAATCCGGCATTCTCCATAGAAAAGCAGAACAACGAGGTTGAACTCCAGTCAAGTGGGGTCCAACCTCGTTGTTTGCATTGCGGTGTCTTGTGCTGTATGAGCTGTGGGCGTGCCGGCCGGCGGGGCGGCGCGGTTGCAGGGGAGAAAGACCGCGGCGCGGAATTGCACTCCGTCGGCGGAGAACTCCGCCCGCCCGCCGTACCGCCGGGCGATCTCCTGAACAGTGGACAGCCCCACGCCCACGCGGCTGTTCCCCTTGCTGGAGAGATAGCGCCCATTGCGCATCCGCAGGGGCTTGGTACAGGAGTTGCACACCACCAGGGACACATAGCCCGATGTGGCCAGACTTCTGGCCCGCACCCAGCCGCCGTCCTCCCGCTGGAGCGCCTCCAGCGCGTTTTCCAGCAGGTTGCTCACCACCAGACACAGGTCGGGGAGTAATTCCTCCCAGGGAAGGGACAGATTGAGCTGAATGTCGGTCTGAAATCCCAACTCCTCTCCGCGGACACAGTAGTAGTGCTCCAGCTCCGCCAGCGCCCAGTTTTCCGTGCCCTGGGAGGCCAGTGGCTGCTCCAGCGCCTGGCGCAGCGCGGCGGCGCCCTCCTCGGAGAGGGGGGCGTTGGCCATGCGCAGATAGTGGCGCAGATCGTGGCGCAGCTGCCGCAGAGTGTTCAAATCCGACTGTACATCGCGGGAACTGTACTGGATGAGCTTGCGCAGCTGCTGATTTTCTTCCCGCTCCCGGTGCAGCGCACGGCGCAGGCGGAGAGCCTTCCACAGGGCGCCCAGCGCAAGGCCCGCCAGCAGCACCAGTGGAACAATCCAAAACAAAAGATTCATATCTGATTCCACGCCTTCAGATAGGTCCAGTCAATAAAATGGTTGCGGGTCTGGGCGGAGTAGGTGGAGCCAATGGGGATTAAATTTCCGTCCGACATGCGGAAATGGTTCCCCTCCAGCCCCTGGATGTAATTCATATTGACCAGATAGCTCCGGTGACAGCGCAGAAAATCCGAGCTGTCAATGGCGACTTCCAAATCGTCCAGCCCCCGTCGGGTGACCAGGGTCTCCTGCTGGGTGTGGATGTGGCACTGGTGTCCGTACACATCAATGTACCAGATGGAGCAGAGGGGGAGCTCCCGCTCCTCGCCCTCTGCGTAGATAGAGAGGCAGCGCATGGGCTCCGGGAGGTGGGTCAGACACCAGTCCAGCGCCCGGGCGACCTCCTCCTCCTGAAAGGGCTTGACGAGATAGTCGGCCGCCCGCACCTCAAAGCTGTCCATACCGTGGTCCTGACTGTTGGTGGCGAAGAGAAGGGCCACATTGCGGTCCACGGTCCGGATGCGGCGGGCCGTCTCCATTCCAGAGCGCCCAGGCATATAGATGTCCAAAAATACAATCTGAAATTGCCCTGGACGGCGAAATCCGTCCAGCAGCTCGTCCCCATTGGAAAAGAGCTTGAGGTGCGGCGTGATGCCCTTTTGTTTGCAGTAGTGGAGAACCATCTTGGCCAGTTTGGCCCGCTCCTCGGCCAGATCGTCACAGATGGCGATGGAGAGATCGGACATGGAACGCCTCACCCCTTTCGCGCGTCGCCGTACCGCAGCAGGCAAAACCGGCGGTAGGTGTTGAGCAGATCGGACTTGTTCCCCCGGCCCAGAGAGAGCTCTGTGCCGTCGGATAGAATCACGCTGGAATTGGTCACCTGGTGGACATGGCAGAGGTTGATGACAAAACTGCGCTGACAGCGGAGAAAGACCGTCTCGGGAAGGCGCTGTTCCAGCTGATAGAGCGGCTCTCGGGTGGAGATGCTCTGACAGGTGGTGTGGAGCAAGCAGCCCCGGCGGGTGCCCTCCGCCCAGATGAGGTGATAATAGGGCAGCTGCATCCGCACCCGCTCGCTCATCACCTCCAGGCGCTCCAGCGAGGTCCACCAGAGCGGGGCGCAGCGCAGCAGGGCGTTCCAGAGCTTGTCCATGGAGATGGGCTTTTGTAAAAAGCCGGTGGGGTGGAAGAGATAGCTGTCAATGGCCTTCTGGGGATCGGAGGAGCAGAGAAAGAGGGCACAGTCCCAGTCAGAGGCGAGATTGGGGGGCGAAAGGTGGCTGTCCAGGTCCCAAAAGAGGATGAAAGGGCGTTCCTGGGGAGTGTCATGGACAATCTGGACCGGAAGAGAGGCGCAGGAGAGCTCCATCCAGGTCTGAAGCTTTTGGCAAAGGGCGCTTCGCTCCTCTACATCGTCCATATACACCATGAATTGCACGGAAATCGCCCTTTCTACACAAATCTGCCCTGTATTTACACACCCGCGGCACAACAGGAGAGGGATAGGCCCCCATCCGCCGGAGAACACTTTCTTTTTATTTTAACAAACAAAAGCAGAGTTGTAAATACAACCAAGGTATTATATAGAATATTTGTTGCGTAAAAGAGATAAAAAAGTGGTAAAATTCATAAATTTAAAAATTTTTTAAAGGGATTCCGCGGCGGGAGCGGGGGCGCCCTCCTGGGGAGCGGGATAGAATTTCTTTTTGTAGTATCCGTTGGCGCAGTAGATGGGGGCCAGCGGATTGTGGCCTGTGACCCGGTCCTTCACCGCCAGAACGGTGACCGGGCTTTCAATGTATTTGAAAAAGAGGGTGTCGTGCCCCACGCACAGGCCCAGCATCAGATTGAATTCCGTCTTGGCGTCGTTGAGGGCCATAGCCTGGGCGATGGGGTTGCACATGACCTCATGCTGGGCGTCCCCGGAGAGGGTCTCCGCATCGGAAATACCCAGAATGGCCTTGGGGTGCGCGCCGTTTTTGCACACCACGGACACCACCTCAAAGCCGTGATATTCCAGAATCCGCCCCACTTCCTGGGCCTCTTTGGCCAGGCCCTTGCAGAAGGCAAAGCCGATGCGGTGATACCCGCAGCGCTTCATAAAATGGAGGATTTCGATGAGTCTGGTGTCCCGGCCATATCCCTCCGCCTCGGTACAGGCGGACTGCTGGGCGATGAGGTGATTTTCCTCCTCCTCATAGGCACGCCGGGCCCGGGCTTGCAGCTCCTCGTCGCGGCTGGGGCACTGGGGGAGGGCTTTCTCCAGGTCCTGGAAGGAACAGCCCATACGGCCGCATTTGACACAGGTGTACATCGCAGCAACACACTCCTTTTGATAGCCCTGTTCTATCTATAAACAGGGACTTTTTCTGCATTCATCTTATCACATCTGCGTGCCCGCCACAACAGATCGAAGAAAAAGCTCTGGACTCCCGCAGTTTGCGGAAGTCCAGAGCTTTTGAGAGAGCCGATTCGAAGAGGAACTGGTTAGGCTGCGGGGAAGATGGCCTTGGCCTCGTTGACCAGATTCTCCAGAGCCTGCTCCGGGGTGATGTCGCGGCCCTGAATGAGGTCAGAGTAGGCGGTGCGCACCACACTGTTCCACTCGGAGGTGTAGAGGGACATGGCGGGGGCGGAGGCGTCCTTCACCTGCTCATAGGAGATCTTGTAGCCCTCATTGGCGGGATCGGCCCAGAAGTCCTTCAGCGTGTCAGTCTCCACGGAGGAGTAGGTGGTGGGCAGCACACCGGTCTCAATGTGGTTGGCGGCCACCTGCTCGTCGCTCATGAGGAACTTGACAAACTCCCAGGCGGCGGCAATCTCCTGCTGGCTGTGGCCCTCGGCAATGATGCCGACAGAGCCGCCACCCAGAGGCGCGGCATAGCCGCCGTAGCCCACGGTGTAGGACATGCCCAGGTTGATGCCCATTTCGGCGGCCTTCTGGGAGATGGAGGTGGCGCGGTTGGAGCTGGAGACGAAGGCGGCCAGCTGGCCGTTGAAGAAGTTCTCCTGCATGGCGGAGCTGGCGCTGGAGAGGGCGGGAATCTCACACCAGCCCTCCTCGGTCCAGTTGTACCAGTCGGTGAGGAACTGGCTCATGGAGCCGTCGGTGAGGCAGGAGGCGCCCAGCCCGTCGGCGTCCATGAAGCCCACGCCATTGAGGGACTCCAGCAGGTAGTGCTGGTAGTAGGTGGGCTCGATGGTGTAGCCGATGCCGCGGATGGTGTTGCCGGAGTTCTCATAAATCTTGGCGGCGTACTCGTTGAGCTCCTCCAGGGTGGTGGGGGCGTGGTCCAGGCCGGCTTGGGCGTACAGGTCCTTATTATAATAGAGGATAGCGGTGCCGCGGGTGTAGGGCATGGCCACAATCTGGTCCTCATAGTAGACGTAGTCGGTGAGCTCCTTGAGCACATTGTCCATGTCGAAGCCGTCCCGCTCCACATAGGGGGTCATGTCCGCCAGAATGCCCTCGCTGGCAAAGAGGGGGATGCCGTTGCAGGAGAGGTCCGCCAGCACCGGGGTCTCACCGGCGGCGATGCCGGTCTCAATGGCGGCCTGCACATCGTCCAGATAGCCCTGAGCCACCTCTTCCACGGTGATGCCGTACTCGTTGGTGTCGTTGAACTCCTGAATGGACTTCTTCAAAAACTCATAGTCGGTGTCAGAGGTGCGGTCGTGCCAAAAGGTGATGGTGATGGGGGCGGTGACCTGCTCAGGCCCCTCACTCTGGGGGTTTTCGCTGACCGCGGCGGAGGACTGGGCGTCCGGGGTGGGGGTGGAGGCGGTGTTACCGCCGCCGCAGGCGGCCAGCGTGAGGCTCATGCTTCCGGCCAGGAGAAGTGCAAGTGTGTTTCTGCGTTTCATTTTCATATCTCCTTTGTATTCAAATCTCATACATTCATGAGGATGTATGCCAACTGAAAGAGGGGCCTTACTTGATGCCCCGGTAGCCAAAGGACGAGAGAATCTGACGGCTCAGCAGGAGGAACAGGAGCAGGACCGGCAGCACCAACAGGCTGTTGGCCGCCATGAGGACCGGCCACTCCAGGCCCTGATGGGCGTCCTGGAGGCGCTGCATGGCCAGGGTCAGGGGCCGTACCTTGTCGGAGTTGGTCATCACCAGAGGCCAGAAGTAGGAATTCCAGGTGCTGATAAAGCTGAACAGTTCTGCGGTGATAATACTGGAGCGGCACATGGGCAGCATAATGCGTACCAGTATCCGCATCTCACTGGCGTTGTCCATACGGGCGGCCTCCACCAGCTCGTCCGGGACCTGGAGGAAGGACTGCCGCATGAGGAAAATGCCATAGGCGTTGGCTGCAAAGGGGAGAATCTGGGGCCAGAGGGTCCCCAGGAGCTTGGCCTTGGAGAAGAGAATGTACACCGGCACAAAGGTAATCTGGGTGGGAATCATAAAGGCCAGCATCACCAGCGCCCACATCCACTTCTTGCCCTTGAACTCATAGCGGGCAAAGCCATAGGCCGCCGGGATGTTGAAGAGAGCCTGGAGAACCACTACGCCCAGAGCCACCAGCAGGGAATTTTTGAAATAGCGGGGGATGTCAATGCGCTGCCACACGTCGGCAAACGCCTCCGGCGTAAAGGTCTCCGGCCAGAGGGTGGGCGGAAATTGGATGGACTCCCCGTAGGTCTTGAAGGCGGTGGTAATCATCCAGTAGAAGGGGAAGAGGAAAAAGATGACCATGGCCACCTTAAAGAGCAGGGAGACAAGCCCCAGCGCCCGCCGCCGCAGGCGGTAGGTCCGGGGAGCGTGCAGCTTCATGGTACCACCTCCTTAGCGGTAATAGACCCGTTTGCTCAGCACCCGGAAGTAGAAGTAGGTGAGAATCATCAGAATGACCAGCAGCACCGTCCCCGCGGCGGAGGCGTAGCCCACCCGGGCGTTCATCTGGAAGGCATAGCGGTAGATGTAAGTCACCAATACGTCGGTGGCGTTCCCCGGCCCGCCGTCGGTCATCACCCGCACCACGTCAAAGACCTTGAAGGAGCTGATGGTGATGGTGATGAGGAGGAAAAAGAGCTGAGGGGAGATCATGGGCAGGGTGATGCGGAAGAATTTCCGCACCGGCGGGGTGTTGTCCAGGGCGGCCGCCTCCAGAATTTCGGTGGGGATGGTACGAATGGAGGCCAGTACCAGAATGAGGTAGTAGCCTAGGCTCTTCCACACCGCCACTGCCGCCACACAGAAGAGGGCCAGGTCGGAGTCGTTGAGCCAGCGGGACAGGGGCAGACCGAACAGCTCCAGCATGGCGTTGAGGATGCCGCTGTCGGCGTCGTACATCCAGGACCAGATATAGGCGCAGGACACCATGGAGATGAGGTAGGGGGTGAACATGCTCTTTTGCAAAAAGCGGTTCATCCGGCTCTCCGGCTCCAGCCACAGGGCGAACAGCACCGCCAGCAGCAGGCTGAAAAAGAGGACGGTGATGGTATACACGGCGGTGTTGCGCAGCGCCTGGAGAAAGTCGGTCTTGAGGAAGAAGAGGACCTCATAGTTTTTCAGTCCCACAAAGGTCTTTTCACTGATGAGGTTGTAGTCAAAAAAGCTCAGATATACCAGATTCACCAGGGGGTAAAAGACGAAAATCAGCAGCAGCACCATAGCTGGGCCAACCAGCAGATAGGGGGTCAGGCGGTGGGGCGCCCGTTCCGCCCCGTGGGGATCCTGTTTCGGTTTGCGGCGGCTCATGGCTGCGCCTCCTCCAGATGGGAGAGAAGCGCCCCGCACCCCTCCCGGATACGCTGCCCCTCCTTATCAAAGAAGTAGAGAGAACTTTCATCCACTCCCAGCCGCACCACGTCCCCGGCGCTGTACTGGAAGCAGGTGCTGCGCACCATCACGTCGCCCTCGGCAATCCGCACCTTGTAGAGTACCTCCGCCCCCAGCATTTCCCGGGTGACGATGGTGCCGCGGCGGGTGTAGTCCGCGCTCTCCCCATCCGGCAGAAAGGACACCTTCTCCGGGCGGTAGCCCAGGCGGAATTCCTGGCCCCGGACCGGCAGAATGTTAGTGGGGGGCGTTCCGATGAACTGGGCGGTAAAGATGTTGTCCGGGTCCTGATAGATGACCTCGGGGGCCCCTTGCTGCATGATTTTCCCCGCGTTCATCAGGACAATGTGGTCCGCCATGGCCATGGACTCCACCTGGTCGTGGGTGACATATACAAACGTGGCCCCCAGTTCCTGGTGGAGCTGGATGAGCTCGCTGCGCATGGCGGTGCGGAGCTTGGCGTCCAGATTGGAGAGGGGCTCGTCCATCAAAAAGACGGCGGGATTTTTGACCAGCGCCCGGGCCAGGGCAATCCGCTGCCGCTGGCCGCCGGAGAGCTGGGCGGGCTTGCGGCCCAGATACTCCTCCAGCCCTACCGTCTTGGCCACCTGTTCCACCCGGCGCTTCCGCTCGGCCTTGGGGACCTTGTTGTTTTTGAGGCAGAACTCGATGTTCTCCCGCACCGTCATGGTGGGGTAGATGGCGTAGCTCTGAAAGACCATGGCCACGTTCCGCCGGCCCGGCGGTACATCGGTGATGTCCACCCCGTCCATGAGGACCTGGCCGCTGGTGGCCGGGCCGATGCCGGCAATCATCCGCAGCAGAGTGGTCTTGCCGCAGCCGGAGGGGCCCAGCAGTACCGTAAACGCCCCCGAGCGGAGGGTGAGGCTCAAATCCTCAATGACCTTGGTGGAACCGAAGGATTTGGAGACGTGGTTCAGACAAATTTCAGCCATGTTCGCCCTCCTCTTTTCCAAGGTCCAGCAGGGCCAGCGCCCGCTCCGGTTCCCGGGCGTATAGCCCGTCCATGGGCAGGGTCAGCCCGCACTGGGCCAGCTCTTCCGCCAGAACTTCCATCAGCACCCCCGGTCCCGGTGCGGTGGCGGCCTGGGCCAGCACACCGCTCACATCCCGACCCCCGAAATCCCCGCCCCAGAGGCCAGTACAGGTGTACTTCACACCACAGCTGGGGCTGCCGTCAATGCCCAGCACCCCCAACAGCTCCGCATCCTCCGCCGCGGAGTAGGCCTGGAGCTGGAGCAGGATGGGGTTCAGCTGCTCCCGGCAGTGCTGACGGAAAAAGGGGTTGTCGAACTGGTCCCGGGTGTGGCCCCAGCGGTCCAGCCCGTAGAGGGTCAGCTCCGGGCAGGGGAGCTGGAGCAGCTGAATCCCCCGGTCCACCGCCCGGTGGAGGAGGTCCCGCCGCAGCTGCTCCTCGGCGCGGATGGAGTCAAGGCGATAGCCCCGGCACTTGGAGGCCGTGTTTAAAAAACAGTGGCTCACCAGCAGAATCTGTTTCACGCTTCCACCTCTCCTTCAGATAGACGGCCACGCCGTCCTGTACATTGCTTCCGATAATGCCTGTGGCCTGTCGTTTCAGCTCCGGGCAGGCGTTGGAGACCGCATAGCCCTCCTCACAGGCGGCAAAGAGGGACTGGTCGTTGTACCCGTCCCCAAAGCCTACAATGGGGGAAAAGCCGCAGTTCCGGCGCAGCCAGTTGACGGCGGCTCCCTTGGAGGCCCCAGCGCTGTACACCTCCAGATACCAGCGGGAGCTGGTGTAGATGTCCTGATAGAAGTCCAGCGTCAGTCCCGCTTTTCCCAGCCCCTCCGCCATGCGGGCCAGCGCCTCCGGGCGGTGGTCCAGGTACATGCCGTAGAGAAGGGGAGTATTTTCCAGCTCCCATGCGGCCCGCCGTCCAAAGCCGTTCCACAAAACCGGATAGTGGCGCAGCGCCGCCCGGTCAAAGTAGTGCTGGAGCGGCGGCGGGGCGCTGGGCGCACAGTGGCAGCGGACCCGCCCCTCCTCCAGAGTAAAGAGCAGACCGGCCACACCGCTCTCCCGCTCCGCCCGGGCCAGCGCCGCCCACTCACAGGGGGTGAGGGGACAGGTGTAGGGACAGTGCGCCTCTACAGGGGCGTAGATGAGTGCCCCATTCATCAAAATCCAGGGCAGGCGCAGCGGCAGCCCCTCCAGCAGGGGCAGCACGGAAAAGGGCGTGCGGGCGGAGGCCACTGAGAAGGGCAGTCCCCGCTCCAGCAGGGTGCGTAGGGTTTCCAGGCTGGTTGGGGAGAGCTGGGCCTGTTGATTGAGGAGAGTTCCATCCAAATCGGAGAGAAAAAGTTTCACCGGCATTCCTTTCCCGGGCGGTCCAAAGTGATTCCAAAAATATGTAAGGCCCCATTATAGTACAGCAAACGCCAATCTTCAAATTCGATTTTTCGATAATATATGGCGGTTTATATTTAATTTCTGCATAAAAATACGCGCACCGGCTGGGCCGGCACGCGTTTTAACCTGTATAGATATGGAAAAAGGGGGGCATCTCCGCCGCAGCGGAAACGCCCCCCTCTTGGTTTATCAGCCGATGGCAATGGTAGAAGTCTTGGGCAGCTCCTTCTTTGCCTGCTTGGGCATGGACAGCTTCAAAATGCCGTCCTCATACTTGGCGGACACATCCTCGGGCTTCACATCGCCCACATAGAAGCTCCGGCTGCAAGAGCCGGCATAGCGCTCCTGGCGGATGTAGCGGCCCTTCTGGTCCTTCTCGTCCTTATCCAAACCCTTGGCGGCGGAGATGGTCAGATAGCCGTCCTTCAGGTCCACATTGATCTCGTCCTTCTTGAAGCCGGGCAGGTCCACGTCCACCTCATAGGTGTCGTCGGTCTCCCGTACGTCGGTCTTCATGAGGTTCTTGGCGCGCTTGCCATACAGCGGGTTGCGGCCGTTCCACATGGGGAACATACCGAAGTTATCGTCAAAGAATTCATCAAACAGGTTTTCGCTAAACAGGCTGGGCAACATAAGTCATTCCTCCGTTTCTTGCACTTATCGCTTGCCCTGCGGGAGGGGATCCCTTTTGGTCCCTCTCTCTTGGAACAACTATGTTATAGCACAGTGGTTTAGCAGAGTCAAGGGGTGAGTGCTAATGTTCACAAAGATCGCAAAGTTTGTTCACAAAATATACGATTTTCAGAAAATAGATGGGAAAAGATTCCTCATTTCCCAAAGGAGAGGGAAGAAAAAGTCCTGTTCTTTGCAGGGTAGACCGCTCTGCCTGGGGACAGTCGTGTGTCGGACTCCCTTGCTTTTTTGGGGTATAGCAGTTATGATGGTGAACAGAAGGTTCAGATTCTGAAGGACAAGCATTTCTGCGCTTGGCGCAAGACCAGAGAGCAAGAGGAGGAACGGGTATGACGCTGTTGGAGCAATGTCAGATTTGGAACGAAAACGACGAGTATCAAAAGATTATCGACGCCATTGAGGCGGTACCGGAGGCGGAGCGCACCCCGGAGCTGTGCAGCGAACTGGCCCGGGCCTACAACAACAGCGCGGATGTGGGGGACCGGGCGCTGTTTGAAAAGGCCATCGCCCTTCTGAAGCCCTATGAGTCCTATTTTGAGGGGGACCACTGCTGGAACTTTCGCATGGGCTACGCCTATTACTATCTGGACCAGGAGGGGACCGCCCTCCACTATTTCCAAAAAGCGCTGGAGGCCCGGCCCGGGGACCGGGACACCCAGGAGCTGATCGCCAGCTGTCTCAATTGCCTGGCCCTGCCCCAGTTTGAAAAGCCCTTCCGGGTGCGCACGCAGGAGGCGTGGGCCGCCTTCTTAGCCGAGGAGGGGGAGCTGCGCCGTATGCTGGACCGGCAGGACGGGGGCGAAGCGCTGGTGGAGCGGTGCAGCGCCCTGCTGAAACCGGCTCTTTCGGATGTGGCATTTGAGCTGGGTTATCAGGGGGGAAACTATGAGCTGGTGCTCACCCCCGAGGGGGACAAGGCCAAGCTCTTTGAGCTGGTGTATTTCTGGCGCCACGCCCCTGCCGCGCTCCAGGAGCATTGGAGCATCCAGGTGGGCCGGCCCAAACTGGACGGATTCAGCCTCCACTCCTTCGAGTCGGAGGTGGACGGCGAAGAGGTGCAGGTCTGGGTGCAGCAGCGGGAGGACGACACTGTCTCGCTGACCCTGTACTGTGAAAAGCTGCTCCCTCTTCTGGAGAAGGACGAGGACCGGGTGTGGTGGATGCTCTCCACCCTCACCGACCAGATTCTGGGCGAAATCTCCGCCATGGCGCTGATTCACAGCTTTGAGGTGGTAAAGACGCCCCCCGGCGGCCCCGCCCTCCGTCTGAAAGACCTGCCCCAGGCGCTGGAGGAGATGGGCCTCTCCCTCCGCACCGACGCGGCGGCCTATCTGGAGCACAGCTACCAGACCTATGAGATGGAGCCGGTGGAGGACCCGGAGGCCGATTGGCGTCTGGACGTGTACGCCGGTTCCACCCGCCTGCCCGCCATCCTCCAGCAGTACCTGCGGGGGGAGGCGCAGATTATGGATGCCTACCACCGGGACGGCATTGTGGCGGGCTTTTTCTGCTACCCGCTGGACGGCTTTGACGGGCCGGAGCAGGGCCAGGCGGTGATGGACTTCCGGGATGCCCTGGAGTCCGCCATCATGGACAGCGCCGGTGCGGACGCGGTGACCTTTCTGGGGGGCGCCAGCGGGATACACTGCGGCTACCTGGACTTTATCGCCTGGGATTTGCACGCGGTGCTCCGTGCGGCGGCGGAGTTTTTTGAGGAGAGTTCCCTCGCCTGGGCCAGCTTCCACTCCTTCCGCCGGGATGTGAGCACGGTGCGCCTCTGGAACGGGGAGGAGGAGCCGCCCATCCATGCGGAGACTGAATCGCTCCTCGCACCGGAGGACATCGCCGCCATGGAGGACATGGTGGAGGGGCCCCGGGGCTACTACCCGCGCATGTTTGAGTACATCCAGCGCTTTGTGGAAGCGGGGGTGGAGGAGGGGCGCTTCACCCGGCGGCAGGCCCGGCGGGATTTGCAGATTGCCCTGTGGTATGCCTACGCCTGCATCAATATGGACGAGTATGAGTTCTACCACCGGGCGGCCCAGTGGATGCCCACCTCGGAGAAAAACGCCAAGGGCTGCGGCGTGTGGTACTACCGCTACTCTGTCTCCCTGATGTACTGCGGGCGGCTGGAGGAGGCCCGCCGCTATGCCGAGCTGGGCGCCCAGGAAGAGCCGGACTACCCCTGGATTTGGCTCCAGGTGGGCAAGCTGCGCAGCCACTTTGGCGACCGGGAGGGCGCGCTGGAGGCGGTGGAGCGCGGTCTGGCTCTGGAGCCGGGGGACTACGAGTTTGAGACGCTGAGGGGGGAGATTCTCTCCGGCGCCACCCTGGAGCAGATGGAGTTTCACTGGATTGATCCGGAGCTGGGCCAGAACTTGCAGGAGGGCGGCGATGCCGACGCCGAGGCCAAGCGGCAGGTTATCTCCTGTCTCACCCTGGACCCGGCGGGACTGGAGCGGTTTATGGCTCTCTTCCAGCCCAACCCGGCCAGCTATGAAAAGGACGACCCCTATTGCAGCTTTTCCTACCTGGTTCAGGGCCGGAAGGTGCGACTGGTGTTCCAGATGAATGAGGCGGCCCTCTCCAAGCTGGATATCGACTGGCTGACCACCCAGAAGGCCCGCCTGGACGACGGCCGCTGGCTGCGCCAGAGCACCGAGGAGGGGGAGCAGGGTATTCTGGATACGGTTTTGGTGGGGCTGGACCGACAAATCAAGCTGGTCTGCCGCCTGAGCGGGGAGCCCACCCGTTTTTTCCAGGTCTGGCTGGATGAGGACGGCCTCCCCGTCCAAACCACAGAGCCTGTGGAGCTCCAGCGGGACGGAGAAGAGGCACCGGAGTGCTACACCCCCGAGGAGATGGAGGTGGTGGAACAGCACATTCAGAGCCATTTCGGCCCCTTCCAGAATGTGTGGCATGAGCTGGTCTCCCCCGATATCCATGTAGACATCTGCATCCTCCCCCCCAGCGACGAGCGGAACTACTATACCTTGGTTACTATGGGAATGGGCGCCCATCGGATGAATGTTCCCCCGGAGCTGGCCGGACGCCAGCTGGAGCGGGCGGAGCTGGCCATCGCCCTGCCGCCGGACTGGAAGCTGGGAGAGGAGGACCTCCAGAACGAGGAGTGGTACTGGCCGGTGCGCCTTCTCAAGGTGCTGGCCCGCCTGCCCGGCCAGTGCGACACCTGGCTGGGCTGGGGGCACACGGTGGACAACCAGACGCCCTTTGCGGAGAATACCGACCTGTGCGCCGCCCTGCTGGTAGGTGTGCAGGGGGCGGAAGAGGGGGCGGAGAGCTGCACCCTTCCCGGCGGGGATGAGGTGAACTTCTACCAGGTCATCCCCCTCTACCGGGAGGAGATGGAGTACAAGCAGGCCAACAGCGCCGACGAGTTGCTGGAGCGGATCTCCGATGTGGGCTTTGTGGTCCGGCCGGACCGGGACCATCCTCTGGAAGAGGAGGACTGGGACGGGATGATTTTGGATGACAGCCGTTGGCATGTGGAGAGCATCCGGGAAAAGAAGCTGCCGGTGGAGGAGATCACCGTCCTCAACCACATGGCCATCTACCTGCGCTGGTGTATGGAGCACGACTTGATGAGCGTGGAATTTCTGGAGCAGCACTGGGACACCGCCCAACGCTTCCAGAGCGATTTCTCCCAGCTGGATCTGCGGGTGTTTATCCGGGATGAGCTGGATGGACGGCTCTGCGACGACCTCTTTGACGAGGAGGGGGTGGCCTTTGCCCGCGCCTACTACGGCGAGGAGGAGCAGTATCCCAAAGATGTGGACCAGCACGCCCTGGAGTATTTCGGGGAGGAGCGCTACCGCTCGGACGAGTTCCAGAATGAGGCCTACCTCTTCGTGCCCTTTGACGAGGCCTATTATGAGGCGATGGCGGCGGTCATTCAGGCGCGCTTTGACGACTGGCAGAGCCGACAGGACTGACCTCCCATTGACAGTTGCCAGCGGGCTCGGAACACTAAAATCTTAAATTTTTGGAAAATAAAGAGAGAACGCCCCGGGGGTGCGCCGGACGGTTTGCACCACCTGGGGGGGCGTTCAGGTCGAATTGGTTGCAATGGAGCGCGCCAGCCGGTACAATACAAACAAGGCGGAAAAAGGAGGAAATGGAGCGAGGGCGTGTCCATGAGAATTGCAGTCTGTGAGAATACTCCGGCGGCTGTGGAGCAGCTCCAGGGCTGGATTGAGCAATACTGTCTGCTCTATCACATACCGGCTGATTTTCAGCGGTTTCTCTCTCCAGAGGCGTTCGCCGCCTGGAAGGGACGGTTTGAACTTGTATTTCTGGGGTTCGGGGGGAGCGCCGGTTTTCTCCAGGCCCGTTTGCTGCGGGAGCGGGACCACAGATGCAAGATTGTCCTGGTGGACGACACCCAGCAGTTCGCGGTGCAGGGGGTGCGCATTCACTGTACCGACTTTATTCTCCGCCCGGTGGAGTTCCGGCACATTGTGCGGAGCATGCGCCTGGCGACGGGAGGGGGGCTGTGATGCGCTGGACCCAGACCAAGCGGAAGGCGGCGCTGCCGCCCGAGCACAAGGCGATGGAGCAGGCCCTGCGCCGTCAGACGGCGTGGGCGGCGGGGACGGAGCAGTTCCAGCACCGGGACCCGCTCTACCATGTGACGGAGAGCTTTCAGCAGACCTTTGACGCCATGGGCCGCCGCCATGCTCAGCAGCTGGCCGGTGGAGAGGAGGAGAAGGCCCCCCAGGGGGAGCCGGCGCCCGGAAAAACCGGCGAGATGCCCGACCCCACCTCGGCCCGATCCTTCTATGAGCGCTCTGTCCCGGACGACCAGGACATGGTCCGCCGCTTTTCCGAGACCGCCTTTCAGCGGGGCACCCTCTCCGGGGCGGTGCTCCAGGGCACCGGACAGATGATGCTTTTTTCCTGCCTGAAAAAGACCATTGGACAATCGCAGCCCGACAAGTGGCAGCAGCATAAGCTCTTTGAAAAGGCCTCCCCCATGCGCAACACGCCGGGGCACAGCCCCGACAAGGTGATTTTCAACCGGGGGTTTACCGACAGCGCCGTGGGCCTGGTGGTGGATACCCTCCGGGACGCCCGGCGCACGGTGGAGGATATGCGGGATTTGGCCCTGGGCAAGAGCGAGATGGGGATGGACGGCGGGGATACCCTGCGGACCATGTACCCGTTTCTGGACGACAGCCGGGAGCGGGAGCTGCTGGCGCAGTACCGGGAACAGCTGAAGGGGACGGAAGGCGGACGGGAGCGGGCCCTGCTCCAGAGCGCCATCGCCCGCATGGAGGCGCTGGTGGAGAAAAAGGCCCAGATGAAGCTGGAATTTATCAACAAGCTCCGCTTTCTCTCCGACCGGGCCACCGAGGCGTTGGAGGTCTTTTCCCAGCCCAGCTTTTCCGCGGCCCTGGACCAGGCGCTGCGGGAGGCCACCGGGGCGGAGGAGCCGCCGCCGGAGGACGGGGAAGGAGGGAGCGATGGAGCAGCAGAGCCAGGCGAAGGTCCGTCAGGAGACGGAGCGCCGAGACCAGACGGAGCAGACCCGGCAAACCCCTGAGCGGGCGCGGCTGAGCAGCGCGGGCTATACCCTGCGGGGGGTGCTGGCGGGGGAGTCCCTCTTTGACTTGCCCCCCAGCCGCCTGGAGGAGCTGGCCGTGTGGCTGGGCAACCAGAATATGGCCGCCCTTCTGGAGGGACAGGCGCAGCCGGTGTCGCTCACTCCTTTCGTTCTGCCGGATACCGAGCCGGATACCGCCCCCATTTCCGTGCCGGAGGAGCCCTTTTCCCTCGCCGCGCCGCCCCAGGGCCTCACCGCCGGGGAGACAGCGGGGTGGGCTTTTGACCCGGCCGGGCTCTCCGACGGAGGAGGTGCTTCCCGTGGCCTATGACTTTGATACCCCACCGGACGGGGCGGAAGAGCTGGCGGCTCTGCTGGAGCGCAGCGGCGCGGAGTTTCTCCGGGAGGGGCCGCGGTTCCGCCTGCGGCTGACCAGCGGAGGCTGTACCTGGCAGACCGTCTGTGACTGCCGGGGGGAGCTGGTGCTGATTTACAGCATCCATCCCACGCCGGTGCAGCAGCCGGGGCCAGCCATGGAGCTGTGCTCCCAGCTCAACGGCCGCCTGGAGCAGGGGAGCTTCTTTCTCCAGGAGGGGCGCTTTGTCTTTCGCACCAGCGCACCGCTCACCGAGCGCTTTGAGGCGCAGGGGCGCATTGCCGCCGCGCTGGAATATAACGCCGCTGTGCTCTCTACCTGCTGGGAGCGCCTGGCGGCCGGGGCCCAGGGCCTCACACTGACCTTCTGAATCCAGACCCGGCTGTGCCGCGGTTTCGGAGTATACATCAGCAAGCGCAATTTTCATCATAGAAAGGAGGGGTGCTTCACGCCCGGTCCCCAGCCAGTATGCGGCGTGAAGCAACGACATGGCAGAGTATCTATCCCCGGGTGTTTATGTGGAGGAGTATGATTCCGGCGCCACACCCATGCAGGGCGTGAGCACCAGCACCGCCGGCTTTGTCGGTCTGGCGGAGCGGGGCCCGGTCATCGGGCAGCCCCAGCTGGTCACCAGCTTTGCCGACTATAAGCGCATGTACGGCGGCTATCTCAGCGAGGCGGCCTATGGCAACAACCGCTTCCTGCCCTATGCGGTGGAGCAGTTCTTCGCCAACGGCGGCGCCCGCGCCTACATCATGCGCGCCGTGCCCGGCGACGCCAAGGCCGCCAGCTACACCACCGGCGTGCTGAAGATCACCGCCGCCAACCCCGGCGCCTGGGCGGAGGATATGCGGGTCACCGTCTCCCCCGCCTCCAAGGCCAAGACCCAGGTGCTCGCGGTCAGTGGAGCGGACCTCACCCTGAAAAACGCCAGCGGCTTCAACCCCGGCGACGTGGTGGAGCTCTTTGACGGCAGAACCACCGCCCATGCCACCGTGAAGGGCGTGCTGGACAATGTGGTCACCCTGGACGCCCCCTGCACGCTGGATGTGGCGGACACCAAGGTGGGCACCGCCAAGTACATCAAGACCTGCGAAATTACCATTTCCGCCCGCCTGGGCGAGACGGTAGAGACCTTTGAGAACCTCTCCCTCAAGCCCGGCGCCATCAACAATGTGAGCGTCAAGACCGCCAAGTCCGACCTCATCGTGGTGGAGGTGGTGGAGGTCAAGGCCGCCCCCGCCCCCGCGCCTGCCAAGGAGAAGGACAAGGACGGCAAGGAAGCGCCCGCTCCCGCCCCCGCCCTCAAGCCCGGCTCCATTGAGCCCTTTGCCCAGTGCGGCGGCGCCGGCGCGGACCTGGTGCTCACCCTCCAGGGCGGCAGCAACGGCACCGTGCTCACCGTGACCTCCGACGCCTTCCTGGGCAAGGACGACGGCCCCGGCCGCCGCACCGGCCTCCAGGCCTTCCTGGAGAACAGCAATGTCTCCATCATGGCCATCCCCGGCATCACTGCCCCCGAGGTTCAGGCCGCCCTCATCGGCTTCTGCGAGAGCAAGAAGAGCTGCTTTGCCATCCTGGACGTGCCCATGGAGCTCAAGAAGACCAACGATGTGGCCAACTTCCGGGATATGTACGACTCCACCTACGCCGCCATGTACCACCCCTGGCTGGAGATGTATGACGCCGGCGCCAAGCGCTCGGCCTACTTCCCGCCCTCCGGCGCCATGGCCGGCATCTATGCCCGCACCGACACCGAGCGGGGCGTCCACAAGGCGCCCGCCAATGAGGTGGTCCGGGGCTGCACCGGCCTGTCCTGCTCCTACAACGAGGGCGAGCAGGATGTGCTCAACCCCATCGGCGTGAACCTGATCCGGGCTTTCACCGGCCGCGGCATCCGCGTCTGGGGCGCCCGCACCATCAGCTCCAACGGCCTGTGGAAGTATCTGAACGTCCGCCGCCTGTTCATCTTTGTGGAGGAGTCCATCAAGGCCAACACCAACTGGGTGGTCTTTGAGCCCAACTCCGCCACCCTGTGGAGCCGGGTCACCCGCACCATCGAGGCTTTCCTGGCCACCTGCTGGCGGGACGGCGCTCTGGCGGGGAGCAGCCCCTCTGAGGCCTTCTTTGTGGAGTGCGGCCCCACCACCATGACCCAGGATGACATTGACAACGGCCGCCTGATCTGCCAGATTGGCATCGCGCCGGTGAAGCCCGCTGAGTTTGTCATCTTCCGCATCACGCAGAAGACCGCTTCCGAGTAATTCTCACTCCGCCTAGACTGATACAGAAAGGACGAATATAGTAATGGCCATCAATTATCCCTACAGAGTATTTCGGTACCAGGTGGAGATCGATGGAATCAGCCGCGCGGGCTTCTCTGAAGTGTCCGGCATGAGCGCCTCCACCGATGCCGTCGAGTACCGCGAAGGTGACGACCTGCGCAACACCCCCCGTAAGCTGGCGGGGCTGACCAAGTTCGGCAATGTGACCCTCCGCTGGGGTGTGTCCGACGACGCCGATTTCCTGGATTGGCTCTACTCGGTGGCGCCCACCAATACCGCGCCTCCCACCGGCATGGTCCGCCACAATGTGACCATCACCCTCATTGACGACGCCGGCAACCCCGGCCCCTCCTGGCAGCTTATCAACGCCTGGCCGGTGGGCTACACCGTCCCCGACCTCAACGGTATGGGCGGCGAGGTGGCCATCCAGTCTCTGGAGCTGTGCCACGAGGGCCTGGAGCACATCCCCGGCGCCGTGTCCGGTGCCCCCTCCACCATCTGATTCTGATACTGCGGCTCCCACAGCCCACAGGCCCTTTCGCCTGTGGGCTGTGGGGAATCTCACCTAGGAGGACACCATGCAGACCGAATTTGAATTTGAACTGCCCAAGGGCTATGTGGACAGCAATGGGGATATCCACAAGCATGGGACCATGCGCCTTGCTACGGCGGCGGACGAGATTCTCCCCCTGCGAGACCCCCGGGTGCAGCAGAACTCCGGCTATCTCACCATCATTCTGCTCTCCCGCGTCATCACCAAGCTGGGCACGCTCAACGCGGTCAACACCCGCGTGATTGAAAATCTGTTCACCATGGATCTGGCCTATCTCCAGGACATGTACCAGCGCATCAACATGTCGGAGATGCCCCACTACCAGCTCACCTGCCCCCACTGCAACCAGCAGTTTGAGGTGCCGCTGGATTTTTTGCTGGGCTAGAGTGGGCTTCAGAGGCCGATGACGGGCTCCCCATCCGGCGGGTGAGGCCGCCGGAGCAGCCGGAGGGGCAGCGCTTTGCCTGGCAGGAGGTACCCCGGCGCCCCGACAGCCCGCTGTCCCTGAAGCACACCCGGGGGGTGTCGCTCTACCCCCAGGAGCGCCTCTATCAGGAGATGGCGTTTCTGGCCTACTATCTGCACTGGTCCAATGAGGAGATTTGGAGCCTGGACCACTGGGAGCGGCGGCGTTGGTGCCGCGAAGTGTCCGCCATCAACAAAAAGCTCAGTGGAAATGAGCAAAAGACCTTTGAATTGCGATGAAACGGCAGGTGAACGGGAGAAATGTCCATCTTGTATCCAGAGCCCATTCGGGCGTTCCGGTTTCTCATCCGGGTGGGGGACGGAAAGGAGATCTCCGCCGCGTTCAGCCGGTTTTCCGGGATTCATATGCAGGTGGAGTCCTTCCAGTTCCGCTCAGGCGATGACAGCCGGGGTGTGAAGGACTATGTGCCGGTGTTCACCGGCTATGCCCCGGTCACCCTGAGCAAAGGGGTGGTGGGGGACAACGAATTTCTGGAGTGGATGTTTGCCGCCTGCGCCGATGTCCACAGCGGACCCACCGGCAAGGAGCTGCGGCGGACCATTGATGTCATTTCCCTCAACGAGTACGGAGAGCCGGGGGTGACCTGGACCCTCCAGGACGCCATGCCCATTGGCTATGAGCTCTCCCCGCTGGACGGCAGCCGCAGCGAGGTGCTCACCGAGAGCATCACCTTTGCCATCACCGGCATGAAGCGGACCACCGACCCGTGGAGAGTGCCGGAGGCCAAGACACCGCGGAAAAAACCAGATCCCAGCCCCATACCAAGACCGGTCAAAGAGCCCAGACAAAAGGCCAAAGGGCCCTCGGGTACGCCCTAAGAAGAACCGCAGGAGGGAGGAAACCATATGTGGATCTCTGGTGCGTATTTTGATGTGTACCTGCTGGGGACAGGCGTTGTGCTGGCGGGCGGGTTTTCTTCCGTGACCGGATTGGACATGGAAGTGGACTATCAGGTCTATACCGAGGGCGGCAGCAACTATCCCCGCTATTATTTCAACAATGTAAAGCCCCAGCGGCTGGTGTTGGAGCAGGGCATTGTCACCGATGTGGATATGGTCTCCATGCTGATGGGGATGGTGAACCAGGGGATGTCCGTGCCGCTGGCGGGGACCATCATTCTCAAGGACAGCTTCGGTACGCCGCAGCGGGAATGGGCTGTGGTGGGGGCCCATCTGGTGAAGTATGTGGGGCCCCGGCTGGACAGCAATCAGGCCAGCGCGGCGGTTACACGCATTGAACTCATGCATAACGGGTGTTACTAATGGAGTCCATTGCCATTTTAAAACCCAATATGGGGGTACTCTCTCAGAAGCGTCTGGCGCTCTCTCCCTTCGGGGCTCTGGCGCAGGAGTTCGCGGAAGAACTGCTGGCCCGGGCCAAACGGGAAGAGGGGGCCTGGTCCTATGTGCCATTGGACCTCCTGGAGGAGGAGACGGCGCAGCCCGCTCCCATTCAGCAGACCACCGTGCTGCAAGTGGACTTGAAGCTGGTGTTGGAGGCGCTGAAGAGGGAGACGGTGCGCACCGAGCAGCTTCGGGCCACCGAGCGCATTGTGGAGCGGCTGCTCCAGCGCCAAAAAGCCCGGCAGGAGAAAACCGTTCCACCGGCCTCCACAAAACCGGAGGCAGCGTCCCATACCCCCGCACCAAAGCCGGTTACCCCCTTCCAGCAGACCCTGTTTCAGACCATCCATCAAAATATCCATCTCCATCTGCCAGAGCAAAATTCTTTGCCGTTTTCCGGGCAGAGCGGAGTGGTGCGATTGACGGCGCCCGGTCAGCTGGGCCAGCGGGCCTCGGAATTTTCTCAGGCCCTGCGCGTCCTGCGGGAGGAGGGGAAGTCCTTCGCCGCTGAGGAGCAGGAGGCCGCGAAAAACCGTGCTCGTTCCGATGAACGCAGGCGTCCCCAGGAGCTCACATTCCGGGAGGATTCCGAGAAGGAAACACCCATACAGAGCCATTCCGCATCGGAGGCGCGTCTGCTGCGCACAGCAGAGCGGCTGGAGCGGATGCTGTCAAGCGAGACCCAAAGTCAAACACACCCAGAGAAGCAAAGGACACAGACCGTGCCCACCGCACAGGCAGTGGGCCCCAAGCAGGAAAATCCTCTGCCGGAGAAGGCGGTTTTACAAAAAAGCGCCTCTGGCAGTCTCCATACAACCAATCAAACGCATCAAGCCCCAACGAAAGTTGGGGAGCATACCATAGAGACCACCGCCAGACAGATTGGCACAGAGACAGCACAAAAATCAGGACCTGCCGCTCGTGATATTCGGACCGCAGCGCCGAAAACGCTGGAAGGCGTCCAGGCGGAAGCCGGGGAAGCTAGCACACAAGTACAGTTAGCACCTGCGCAGGAAGCGGCACAGGTATCTGCCCCGCTTCCCGGTGTGGAGCTGACCTACCGGACCGAAGAAGGGAAAGAGCAGGAAGAAGCGACTTCCCCTTCCAAACAGCCGGAGCGGAGTGCCAAGAGCATTCTAGCAGAGATAAAGCAGTCCTCTTCCAGCGAAAGGAAGAGTGCACCGAAATCTCCAGAATCGGAGATGGGTCAGACAGCCCAAGCAATTCCGACGGCAATACCCTCAACGCTGGAGCATATCCAAAAGGAATCGGGTGTGCAAACGCAGCCTGTATCTGCACCTGGTACAATCCCAGCAGTACAGAGAATGGTGGAGCAGAACGCAAACGCCTCAGCCGAAAT
>DXDX01000205.1 GCA_019115265.1 Candidatus Flavonifractor merdigallinarum
ATAGCCAGAGGTAAGAGCAATACGAATACGGGAGCCGGCGATATTTTGGAAGGGGAACCCCCAGCTGATAAACATGATCAGAATGGTGGCCAAGAGGACAATCAGAGGAAGAATCATGTTCCAGGGAGAGACTTTCTTGTCGTCATCCACCAGGATAGTTTCATCAGAGGTAACCTCCTGGGGCAGACCCAGCTGGGCATTGCGCTCAGCCTTGGCCATAAAGCCAAAGTCATGCTTGCCGAAGGCCACCACGGGAATCAGGCACAGAGCGAGGATAGCATAAAACTGATAGGGAATAGCCGAGATAAAAGTACTTGCATCAGAGGCGGTAATGCCAAGCGATTCAAATTCGGTGGCAATAATGCTCATGATGTATACGCCCCAGCCGGTGATGGGGACCAGGATGCACACCGGCGAGGAGGTGGAGTCCAGAATATAGGACAGCTTGGCCCGTGCCACTTTCAGCCGGTCAAAGATGGGACGGAACATGGGGCCCAAAATCAGGCTGTTGCCCGAGTCCGAGAAGAAAATGATCAGGCCGCCGATCCAGGCAGCAATTTGGGCTTTCACACGGCTGTTGACGCTGTTGGCCATAGCTCGCGCAAAGGCCCTGGCACCACCCGACTTTTCAATCAGGGCGACAAACCCGCCTACACTGATCATCATGACAATTGTTTGCGGATTGTTCTCTGTGGCCAGATCCACAAACAGATAGTCGCTGAACAAGTGCTGCAGAGAAACCCAAGGATTGGCACCAAATTGGATCAGGATACCCAGGAACAGGCTGATAAACAGGGAAAGGACCACATTCCGCGTGGCAAATGCCAGTACAACGGCCACCACGGCGGGAACAATGGACAGCCAGCCATAGTTCAGAACTTCTTCAGGCATGTGAACAAACCTCCTCTATATCCGAAATCTTCTGGCCAATCAGTCATGGGGCAAAGCCCCGAAATGTCACCTCCTGTCTGACTGAGGAGTTTTCATTTTTGTATTAAAGCAAATTTTGTGCCAAGCTTTATAGCGGGAAACCAGGGAAGGTAAGCAGAAAAATGGCATAAAATTGGAAATAACAAGAAAAAATCTCCCATTAGAGACGAAAATTCGTCACGAATGGGAGACGGATCAGTATAGAAATCGTCGTAGAAACCATTGGAGATGACAAAAAATCGTCAAAAATGACGAATATTCGTCATTTCTTTGAGAGGTGGTACTTCTCCAGCTTGTATTGAAGCGTAGTTCGGGGTATTTTAAGCAGGGATGCTGCCTCTACAATTTTCCCGTGGCATACGGTCATGGCCTGATCGATTAACTGCTTCTCATACCGTTCCAAGGCCTCTGTGAGAGACAAATCGGCAATGGGCTGCGGTATTTCTGGCGTGGTACTCTCTGCGGGGATGGATGTCGTCAGCGGTTCCCGCATGGTCAGATAGGCGGGAAGATGTTCCAACGAAAGAGTGTCATCTTCGCCCAAAACATTGAGAGCGGCCTCGATGGTGTGTTCCAGTTCCCGTACATTACCGTGCCACCGGCAGTTGCAAAGAAAGAGCATAGTATCCTGGGCGATGGAAGGGAGTTCCCGTCCCAGCAGCCGGCTATATTTGCCCATAAAATAGTTGCATAGTAGAGGGATGTCACCTCGTCTCTGGTTGAGAGGAGGAATCGCGAGAGTGACAGTGTTGAGCCGATAGAGCAGATCTGGGCGCAGTTCTCCACGAGACAGGAGCTCCTCCTGCGAGCGATTGGAGGAAGAGACAATGCGCACGTCCACTGGGATGGGTTGGGCACTTCCCAGGGGCAGGACCTGCTTTTCCTGCACGACCCGCAGCAGTTTGGCCTGTAGGTTCAGCGGCATAGAGTTGATCTCATCCAAATAAAGAGTGCCGCCATCGGCCTCTTGGAACAGACCTTTCCGGTTTTCGGCGCCGGTAAAAGCTCCTTTTCGGGAGCCAAAGAGCAGGCCTTCCAGAATGGATTCCGGCAGGGCAGCACAATTCACGGCCACAAATGGCCTGGCCTTCCGGTAGCTGGCATTGTGCAGGGCAGAGACCACCAGTTCCTTGCCGGTACCAGTCTCACCACACACCAGTACGGAAGAGGCGCTGTTCGCTACTTTGATAATGGTCTCCTTAAGGCGCAGCATGGCCGGATCCTGTGTGATAATATCGTCCAATGTATAGCGGGCAGCCTCATTCCGGTGGGGCCGCGGAGTATGACTTGGAGATATGGGATGAATGCGGTTCTCAATATGCGTAATGTCCCGGGAGATCTCAACTGCTCCTACAATCTTTCCGCGGAAGATGATGGGGAAATTGATGTTATTGCAAACAGTCTTGCGGCCCTGGAAATTCCACACTCCCTGATTTTCAATATAAACGATCTTGCCGGTGTTGAGGACCTGAAGCAGAGTGCTGTCCTCCGGGTTCAGAGAAGGATAGACCTCCAGCAGATTTTTACCCAGAGCCCACTGATTGTGTTCCCGGTTCTCCTCCTCTGCATAGCGCGGATTGAAACGCTGCTTAGCAATGATTCGTCCGGTACTATCTACTACCGTTACTGAGTCCACATAGCTCAGATTTTCATTCAGCCATCTCAGAGCAATTTCTTTGGTGTCCATAGTCAGCCTCCTTATCCTGTTGACTTCAACAGAGTATTCATATCCTCCGGCAGGGGCTGCTCCCACGCCATGGGCTCCCCGGTGACGGGGTGGAGGAGGGAGAGCCTGGCGGAGTGGAGGGCGGGCCGGGAGATCAGGCCGGGATCCTCCCTGCCGTAGAGGAAGTCCCCGGTGAGGGGGTGGCCGATGTGGGCCATGTGCACCCGGATCTGGTGGGTGCGGCCGGTGTCCAGCTCCAGCTCCACCAGGGCCCGGCCCCGGCCGGCGCGGAGCACCCGGTAGCGGGTGACGGCCCGCTGGCCGTCCGGATCCACCCGCCGGGCGATAAGGGAGTCCGGCGCCCGGCCCAGGGGGGCGTCGATCACCCCCTCCGGCGGCTCTGGCACCCCGTCGCACACCGCCAGGTACACCCGGCGGAAGGCCGGTGTGTGGAGCTGCCGCTTGAGCCGCTCCTGAGCGTGGGGGTGCTTGGCCACCACCATCAGGCCGGAGGTGCCCCGATCCAGCCGCTGCACCGGGTGGACGTCGGCGGTGATGCCCTGTTTCCGGTAGTAGTACGCGATAAAATTGCACAGGGTATCGGCGTAGTGGCCGGGGCCGGGGTGGACGGTGACGCCGGGGGCCTTGTTGAGCACCAGCAGATCCCCGTCCTCATACACGATGTCCAGGGGGCCGGGCGCGGGCACCATGATGCCCTTGTGGTCGGGGTCGGCCACCCGGACGGAGAGCGCCTGCCCCGCCTCCACCCGCTGCCCGGTGATGGCCCGGACGCCGTCCAGCAGGATGCCGTCCTCCAGCCACTTGATGCGCCGGATCACCGTGCCCGACAGGTGCAGCTCCCGCCGCAGCAGGGTGTCGATTTTCTCCCCCGCCATGGCCGGCGTGACGGTGAGCGTCAGCCGCCGGGGCGCCTGCTCCGCCATGCGCGCTCCCCCCTTCCGCTTTTTTCCCAGTATACCACGGCGTGCACCGCTTTTCAAACGCCGGATTTTGTAGTATAATATACGCTTGAACATTGAAGCATGGAAACGAGGTGCCTCCTATGCCGGAGAAACTGGGCCTTTACATCCACATCCCCTTCTGCCGGAGCAAGTGTGACTACTGTGACTTTTACTCCCTTGCCGGGCGGGAGGAGCGGATGGACGACTATCAGAAGGCGCTGCTGGCCCACATGAAGGAGACCGCCCCCCTCACCCGGGGGTGGCAGGTGGACACGGTGTATTTTGGCGGCGGAACCCCCAGCTTTTATGGGGCGAAGCGCCTGAAGGAGCTGCTCAGGCTGATCTCCAAGCGCTTTGATCTGGCCAAGGACGCGGAGATCACCGTGGAGTGCAACCCGGACAGTGTGGATCTCAAGACCTTCCAGGCCCTGCGCCGGGCGGGGGTCAACCGCATCTCCCTGGGGGTGCAGTCCGCCCACGACTGCGAGCTGCAAAGCCTCCACCGGCCCCATACCTTTGAGCAGGCCCGCCAGGCGGTGGAGGCCGCCCGGGCGGCCAAGCTGAAAAACCTGAGCCTGGATCTGATCTACGGCCTGCCGGAGCAGGACATGGACAGCTGGAAGGACTCGGTGGAGCAGGTGCTCTCCCTGGAGCCGGAGCATCTGAGCTGCTACGGCCTGAAGGTGGAGCCGGGCACCCCCCTGGACGACCGGGTGATCCGGGGTACCAGGCTGCCCGACGACGATGTGCAGGCCGACATGTACCTGTGGATGGTGGAGCGCCTGGCGGCGGCGGGCTACCGGCAGTATGAGATCTCCAACTTCGCCCGGGCGGGGTTCCAGTCCCGCCACAACCTGAAATACTGGATGGGACGGCCCTACATCGGCTTCGGGCCGGGGGCCCACTCCGACTTCGGCGGCCGGCGCTACTCCTTTGTGCGGAACCTGGAGGGCTATATCTCCGGCGTGCTGGAGGGGGGCGCGGTGATTGACGAGTCCGACCTGATCCCCCAGCGGGAGCGGGGCAGCGAGTACCTGATGCTCCGCCTGCGCACCACCCGGGGCATCGAGGAGTGGGAGTACCGCCGGGAGTTCTTCATGAACTTCGACCCCATCGAGCAGAAGCTGGAGGAGTATGAGCGCCAGGGCTGGGCGGAGCGCCACGACCGCCGCTGGAACCTGACGCCCAGGGGCTTCCTGGTGTCCAACCAGCTCATCGGCGAGCTGCTGGCCATCCAGGAGGAGGCCACACTGGAAAAGACCCTGCCCCGGCTGAAGCAGGGGCGGCCAGAGGCCGACGCGGCCCGGTAGAGTGGCCTCCTCCTGCCGCGCCGAGTGGCGCGGAGCCCGGCGGAATTCATTTCCGCCGGATCAAACAATGATAATCCGAACTGCATTATCCTGGTGGGTAATGTAGTTCGGATGAATCATTTCTATTGAGAATGTGCTCTGAGCGGTGAGGGTGGGGGACGACTCCTATCTTTGTTTATGAACATGTATCCATTGGTTAATCTTCCGAATCAGGGTTTAAGCGCCCTTCTGGTGCGGCCCCCAAATATACAACAGCGCACCCTGCCTCATGTGAACCGAAACTTCCATCTTCCTGTTTTTGACTAAAAATGTAATACCCTAAAGGTGCTTCAGCCGCATAAGGGTTTATCATAGTTGCTCCATTTTCAATATATTGAAATGCAAATCTGTCATCCCCTGTTTCTGCAATGATTCTTTCTTCGGCCTCTTTAAGTGTCATCGGTTTCCAA
>DXDX01000206.1 GCA_019115265.1 Candidatus Flavonifractor merdigallinarum
TTGGTGTAATTCACTCGGCAGCCATACCATCAAAGTACCGATTTCCCAGGCATTACAGCGGTTTGGTGGGTTCTCTATGTATTTTCAATGCTTTTAAAAACAAACCTGACACCTCGCCTGTGCCTCCGCAATCCGCAGGAAGCGCACATATGGTAGTATGTTATTATACCAATGCCGGGGCTGGATTGCAAACCATTTCGCAGTCTCTTCCCGGCACAAAAAAGGGCCGGAGCGCCATGCCTGTACGCATCGCACTCCGGCCCCACTCTCATTTACTTACTCTGCTGCTCCAGCGCGTCAATGGCGGCGCGGGCGGCATTCTGTTCCGCTTCCTTTTTGCTGTGCCCCTCGCCGCGGCCCACCGCCGCACCGTTGAGGCTCACCTCCACGGTGAACACCTTGGCGTGGTCGGGGCCGCTGGAGCCCACCAGATGGTATTGCAGCACCTGGCCGCTCTCCCGCTGGACCAGTTCCTGCAAGGCCGTCTTATAGTCCCTGTTCTTTCCCCGCTCGGCCTCCGCGTCCAGAATATAGGTCTGGATGATCTTCCGGGCCGAGCCGATGCCCCCGTCCAGGTACACCGCGGCCAGCACCGCCTCCACTGCGTCGGCCTGAATGGAGGGGCGGCTGCGTCCGCCGCCGGCGCTCTCCCCCCGGCCCAGCTTGAGGTAGTCGCCCAGATTCCAGGCGTGGGCCACTTCCACCAAGCTCTCTTCACACACCAGCGCGGCCCGGGTGCGGGTCAAATCCCCCTCAGGCAGATCGGGGTGGGTGCGGTAGAGAAAATCGGCGGTCACCATCCCCAGCACCGAGTCGCCCAGAAACTCCAGCCGCTCATTGCTCTGGCTGCCTCGGGAGCGGTTCTCGTTGGCGTACGAGCTGTGGGTCAGCGCATGTTCCAGCAGAGAGGGGTCCCGAAAGGTGTAGCCCAGCTTTTCTTCCAGTGGCAGCATGGTCACATCTCCTTTCGCACTTACAAAACAGAAGCCCCGCCTCAGGGCGGGGCTTCCCAGTTTGGCTTGATTAGTCGTCCAGTTTCTTCTGGAGGAAGCGCACGAAATCGCCCACGGTGGTCATATCGGACAGATTCTCGTCGGCCAGATCCTCCAGGTGGAAGGCCTCCTCCACCGCCATGGTGAGATCCACCACGTCCACAGAGTCGGCGCCCAGTTCCTCAAACGAGGTATCCATGGTGATATTCTCCGGGTCTACGCCCAGCTGCTCCGACAGCAGCTCCACGATCTTCTCAAATACCATAGTGATCTACTCCTATCCTACTTATGGTTAGAATGGCTTGATTGCACTAAAATAATAGGCAAGATATGGCGCTGTGTCAAGTGTCATTTTTATTTTTCGCCAAAGCACACAAAATTTCACGGCAAACGCTGTCAGACCCGCTACTCTCCCTTTCCCATCACCGGCAGGCGCATATACTCCACATTTTCGGTAATGTCCTCAATGATGCCGGAAGAGGCGAACTTGGCCGCCTGGCGGATGGCGTTTTTGATGGCGTAGTCATCGGAAGAGCCGTGGGCCTTGATGACCGGCTTGGAGATGCCGATAAAGGCGGTGCCGCCCACCTCTCCGGCGTCCAGCAGTTTGCGGAACTCCTTGATACCCTTCATCACCATCAGGGCGGCCAGCTTGGTCAGGAGATTTTTCTGGAACATCTGCTTGAGCATCTTGGCCAAAAAGCCGCCGGTGCCCTCCATGGTCTTGAGGAAGATATTGCCGGAGTAGCCGTCGGAGACGATGACATCCGCCGCGCCGTACACGGCCTCCTTCCCCTCCACATTGCCCACAAAGTGGATGCGGCCCTGGTCCCCGGCCTCTTTCAGCAGCTGATAGGTGCGCTGTTGAAGCTCGGTTCCCTTGGAGGGCTCCGCGCCGATATTCAGAAGGCCCACCCGGGGCTCCGGGCGGCCCAGGACATGCTCGGCGTAATAGGAACCCATAAAGGCAAACTGGAGGAGATACTCCGGGGTGCACTCGGCGGTGGCGCCGCAGTCAATGAGCACCGCGCCCCCCTGGGCGGTGGGCACCACCGGGGCCATAGCCGCCCGGCGGATACCCTTAATCCGCTTCACCAGCAGCGTGGCCGCCGCCAGCAGCGCGCCGGTGCTCCCCGCCGAGACAAAGGCGTCCCCCTTGCCGTCCTTGAGCAGGTTGAGGCCCACGGTGAGAGAGGAGTCCTTCTTTTCCCGAAACGCCGTGGCGGGGTTGTCGCAGATCTCCACCACCTCGCTGGCGTGGACAATCTCCATGCCGGCGGGGGGCTCCTGCATCCCCTCTTCGTTGAGGACTTTCAAAATTTCCTCCCCGCGGCCGACCAGGATGACCTCTGTCCCCTGCTCCCGCAGAGCCGCCAGCGCCCCCTTGACATTGGAGGCAGGCGCGTTGTCCCCACCCATTGCGTCTACGATGATCTTCATGGCTTTCTCCTCTTCTTTCCTTTCTTCTCGTCTGGATTCACCGGGAAACCCAGGGCCGGACACCCGCCCCTACCGCAGGGGCCGCGGCTCATCCGTCAGGCCCAGGAGGTAGTCGGTACTGATGTTATAATACTGCGCCAGCTCCGTCAGTTTTTCCAGGGTTGTGGTGCGGCGTCCCTTCTCCAAGTCACTGATCAGGGTTGCCGTTCCCCCCAAAACCGCTCCCACCGACGCCTGTGTCTCTCCCCGCGCCTTTCGGACTTCCCGAAGCCGTTTTCCAAATTCTTCTCTGGAAAACATGCAATCCCCCCTTGACATCTCAGCACTTTGCTAATAAAATATTTTCAGCCAATAGCTAAAAGGAGTGTTAGATTATGGAGTCTTTGCTCACTGATCTCTTTTCAATGGCACAAGAACACTCACCCTCTACCCATAGCGCCCAGCGCCAGGCGTGTGCCGCCCTCCGGGAGCGGCACCTCTCCGCCGTCCGGGCGGGCATGGGGGAGGAATTTTATGAAAAACTCCGGGACGCGGCAGACGAGTGCGCCTATCTGGACGCCGAGGAGGCGTTTCTCTGGGGTTTAAGGCTGGGTCTGGCCCTGAACCGGCTGTAAACGCCGTTTAAATCTCCGCCGGATGCAGCTTGTCCAGAAGTTCCAGCGCCCGCTTGCTCAGCTCCGCGTTTTTGTTCCGCTTGCCTTTGACCCGGTAGCCCAGGGGCGGAATGATGCCGAAATTCACGTTCATGGGCTGGAAGTCGGTGACGCTCTCGTTGCTGATATAGAGGGCCAGCGCGCCCACGGCGGTCTCCTGGGGAAAGTCCACCGGGGGCTTTCCGGTGAGCCGCCGGGCCAGCTCCACCGCCGCCAGATACCCGGACGCGGTGGACTCCACATACCCCTCCACGCCGGTGATCTGCCCGGCAAAGCACACCCGGGGGGCGTGCTTCACCCGATAGTAGCGGTCCAGCATCCGGGGGGAGTCCAGGTAGGTGTTGCGGTGCATCACCCCATAGCGGACAAACTCCGCCCCCTCCAGGCCGGGAATCATGGAAAAGACCCGCTTCTGCTCCGGCCAGCGCAGGTGGGTCTGGAAACCCACGATATTGTAAATGGAGCCCTCGGCGTTGTCCTTGCGCAGCTGCACCACCGCATAGGGCTCTTTCCCGGTGCGGGGGTCCCGCAGGCCCCGAGGTTTCAGCGGCCCATAGCGCAGGGTGTCCACCCCGCGGCGGGCCATCACCTCCACCGGCATACAGCCCTCAAAGACATTCTGGTCCTCAAAGCCGTGGACGGGGGCCTCCTCCGCGCCGCACAGCTCTGTCCAGAACGCGGCGTACTCCTCCGCATCCATGGGGCAGTTGATATAATCCGGGGTGCCCTTGTCATAGCGGGAGGCAAAGAAGGCCTTCTCCATGTTCACACTCTCAAAGGTGACCAGCGGAGCGGCGGCGTCAAAGAAATTGAGGTACTTGCTCTCCGGGAAGAAGTCCTGGATGGCCTGGCTCAGCGCGTCGGAGGTGAGGGGCCCGGAGGCCACAATCACATTCCCCTCGGGGGGAATGGCGGTCACCTCCCCCTCCACCACAGTGATCAGGGGGTGCTCCTGGATACGCCGGGTAATTTCCCCGGAAAAGGCGTGGCGGTCCACCGCCAGCGCGCCCCCCGCCTCCACCCGGTGGGCGTCGGCACAGGAGAGAATGAGGGAGCCAAGGCGGCGCAGCTCCTCCTTCAGCAGCCCCACCGCGTTCTCCAACTGGTCGGAGCGCAGGGAGTTGGAGCACACCAGCTCCCCAAACTCGGCGGAGTGGTGGGCGGGGGTCATTTTGGCGGGCTTCATCTCATGCAGCTCCACCGGAATTCCCCGCTGGGCCAGCTGCCACGCGGCCTCGCACCCCGCCAGACCTGCGCCAATGATGATCACTGGTTCCATAGTTCTCCTTACTGCTCCGCGTCGCTCTCAGCAGACTTTTTCGCGGCTGCCTTTTTGGTAGTAGTCTTTTTCGTCGCTGTCTTTTTGGCGGCGGTCTTTTTCGCTGGCTCTTTTTTGGCCGTTTCTTTCTTTGCGGCGGCCTTCTTGGTGGTCGCTTTTTTGGCGGTGGTCTTTTTGGCCGCCGCCTTTTTTGCCGGCTTTTTGGCCTCCTCCGGGGGCGCCCCCTCCGCCGGGCTCTCGGTGGTGGTCTTTTTCTTGTACCCCCGCTCCTCCTCCGGCACAAAGAGACTGCACTCCGGGTTGATGCAGAAGGGCTTGCGGAAGCCTCGGCCCGACTTCTTGAAGAGGGTATGGCCGCACTCGGGGCAGACCTCCTTCACCGGCACATCCCAGGTCATGAAGTCGCACTTTTTAGCCTCGTCCTTGTTGGTGTTGTTCTCACAGCCGTAGTAGGCAAAACCCCGCTTGGAGGTCTTTTTCAGAATCTTTCCGCCGCACTTGGGGCACTTGCCGGGCATTTCGATGACAATAGGCTGAGTGTGGGGGCAGTCCGGCCAGCCGGGGCAGGCCAGAAAACGGCCAAACCGGCCCGACTTGAACACCAGGTTCCGCCCGCACAGAGGACAGATGACATCCGACACCTCGTCGGGCACCTTGATGCGCTCCAAATCCTGCTCAGCGGCCTGCATTTCCTTCTCAAAGTCCCCGTAGAAGCTGGAGAGAATGTCCTTCCAGTTGTCTTTTCCCTCCTCCACCCGGTCCAGGCGCTCCTCCATCCGGGCGGTAAAGGCGGTGTCCACAATGTCGGGGAATTTCTCCTTCATGAGGCCGGTGACCACCTCTCCCAAGGGGGTGGGGCGGAGGTTCTTCCCCTCCTTCACCACATACTCCCGGTCCAGAATGGTGGAGATGGTGGGGGCGTAGGTAGAGGGGCGGCCAATGCCCTTTTCCTCCAGGGCTTTGATCAAACTGGCCTCGGTGTAGCGGCTGGGGGGCTGGGTGAAGTGCTGGTCCTTCTGCTGGCCGGTGAGGGACACGCCCTCCCCCTCTTTCAAATCCGGCAGGGGGGACTGGCGCAGCACCTCGTCGTCCTCGTCCTTCCCCTCCACATACACTGCCGTATAGCCGGAGAATTTCAGAGAGGAGTGGTTGGCGCGGAAGTGGTAGCCCGCGCTCTCCACGTCAATGGTGACGCTGTCGTACACGGCCGGGCTCATCTGGCAGGCCAGAAAGCGGCTCCAGATGAGCTTATAGAGACGGTACTGCTCGCTGGTCAAATCCTTCTTGATGTCCTCGGGAGTGAGGCGCACATCAGAGGGCCGGATGGCCTCGTGGGCGTCCTGGGCCCCCGATTTGGTCTTGAACACCCGGGCCTTGCCGGGGTAGTAGTCCTGACCATACCGGCCCAAAATGAAGTCCCGGGCGGCGGCGGTGGCCTCATCGGAGAGGCGCAGGGAGTCGGTACGCATGTAGGTGATAAGGCCCACCGTGCCCTCCCCCGCAATGTCCACACCCTCATAGAGCTGCTGGGCGATGGACATGGTGCGCCGGGGGGTCATATTCAGCTTGCGGCTGGCCTCCTGCTGGAGGGTGGAGGTGGTGAAGGGGGGCGCGGGGTTGCGCTGCTTATCCTGCCGCTTGACCCCCGCCACCGTAAAGGGAGCGCCGGACACCGCCGCCAGGACGGCATCCACCTCCTCCTCGCTGTGGAGCTCCATTTTCTTCTCCCGGCCATAGAAGGACGCCTTGAACTTGCCCTGGTTGGGGGCAATGCGCTCCAAATCTACGTCCAGAGACCAGTACTCCTGGGGGACAAAGGCGCGGATTTCCTCCTCTCGCTCCACCACCAGGCGGGTGGCCACCGACTGCACCCGTCCGGCGGACAGTCCCCGGCGGATTTTCTTCCACAGGAGGGGAGAGAGCTCATAGCCCACAATGCGGTCCAGGATGCGCCGGGCCTGCTGGGCGTTGATCAAATCCATATCCAGGCTGCGGGGGGCGGCGATGGACTCGCCCACCACCTTTTTGGTGATCTCATTAAAGGTGACCCGATAGGTCTTGTCGTCCGGGATGTTCAGAAGCTCCTTTAAATGCCACGAGATGGCCTCCCCCTCCCGGTCAGGGTCGGTGGCCAGAAAGACTTTATCGCTCTTTTTGGCGGCGTTTTGCAGGTCCTCAATGACCTCTTCCTTGCCTTTGATGGGCTGGTAGTCCGGGGTGAAGCCGTGCTCCACGTCCACCCCCAGCTTGCTCTTGGGAAGATCGCGGACATGCCCCATGGAGGCCTTGACCTGATAGCCCGGCCCCAGATATTTGCCGATGGTCTTGGCCTTGGCGGGGGACTCCACGATCACGAGATTTGTTTTTGCCACAATGGTACCTCCAAATGAACGGACCGCCGTCCACACTTAGACGGCGTCCCTCGATGGTCCCCATCCGTGGGGGGACCGCGCCCCGTCAGGGGTGCGCAGAATCAGGCTCAGCGGCGCGGTACACCGTCACCGCCGTAAAAACATGGCCCGGCCCGCTTTTCACGCAGCCGCGCATTTCCAGTAAAGTCAAGGCGGAGAGCACCCGCCGGGCGGGGATGTCCGCGCGCTCGGTGAGTTCATCCGGGTGCAGGCTGTCCGCCCCCAGCGCCAGAAGCACCGCCTTCTCGTCATCGGTGAAGGAGGACTCTTCCGCTTGGAAGGTACTATAAGCCCTCTCCGGCGATTTGTCAACCTCTTCCAGAGGCGCAGCCGGCTCCTCTGCCGCCGGTTCGGGGCGTTTTGCCGCCTGCCGAACGGGAGCGGAACGGCCCTTCTGGGGCCGGATGCGCCCGGGGTAGACGTTCTCATACTCCTCCAGAATATCCTGGGCGGAGAAGATGGGCTTGGCCTCCCCCTGCTGAATGAGGCGGTTGGTCCCCTCGCTCATGGGGGCGCCCACTGCGCCGGGGAAGGCGAATACATCCCGGTTCTGGTCCAGGGAGAGCCGGGCGGTAATGAGCGCCCCGCTGCGCCCGGCGGCCTCCACCACCGCCACACCCAAGCTCACTCCGCTGATGATGCGGTTGCGCACCGGGTAGTGCGGTCCCAGCGTGGGCGTGCCGGGGGGATATTCGCTCAGCAACATCCCCCGCACTCCCACCTCCTCAAAGAGGTCGGCACTGGAGGAGGGATATACGATATCAATGCCGCCGCCCAGCACCGAGATCACACGGCCCCCGGCCCGGAGGGCGGCGCGTAAAGCCGCGCTGTCAATCCCCTGCGCGATGCCGGACACCACCACCGCGCCCCGCTCCGCCAGCTCCCGGCCCAGCCGGTCCGCCAGATTGGCGCCGTAGGGGGTGCAGCGCCGGGCGCCCACCACGGCCACCGCCACCTCCTGGTCCAGTGGGAAGGCCCGCCCCTTCCGGTAGAGGACGGCGGGCGGGTGCTCAATGTGGCGCAGCCGCTCGGGGTAGGAGGCGTCCTGCATGGTCATGATGTCAATGCCCAACCGGTCGCAGTCGCTCAGTATCCGCTCCACCGCAGCCATAGACTTGTCTGCCAGACTGCGCCGCAGCTCACCAGGCAGGCGCAGCAGCTCATACTCCTTGGCGTCGGCGCAGTACACCGCCTGGGGTCCGCCCAGGCGCTGGGCCAGCCACGCGGCCTCTCCCACGCGCAGGCCGGTGCGTGTAGTCAGCCACAGCCAGTCGTTCAGGGTGGACATCTTCTCTCGCCTCCCAGCTCAAATTCACAGGGCTTCACAGCCCCGGGCCATCTCCCACAGCACCACCGAGGCGGCCACCGCCGCGTTGAGGGACTCACACCGCGCCCGCATGGGGATTTTCACGGTACACTGGCACAGGGACAGGGCCTGCTCTGATACCCCCCGCCCCTCACTGCCGATGACCACCGCCGCCCGAGAGAGGGACAGCTCCCGCACATCGGCGGTATCCTCCCGCAGGGCGGTGGCATAGAGGGGCACTTCCGCCGCCGCCAGACGGGCGGAGAGGGTGTCCCAGTCGCTCTCCCACACCGGGAGGCGGAAACAGGCGCCCATGGTGGCGCGCACCGTCTTGGGGGAAAAGGGGTCGGCGCAGCCATGCACCAGAATGAGGCCGTCCGCGCCAAAGGCGTCGGCGGTGCGCCAGATGGTGCCCACATTGCCGGGGTCCTGCAATCCATCCAGCACCAGATACCGCCCCGGCTCCAGCGCCGGGGGCAGCGCCCGCTCCGGCAGGCGGCACACCGCCAGATAGTGCTGGGGGGTCTCCACGGTGGAGAGGTGGGCCATCACCTCTTCCGGCACCTCCACCAGACGGGTGTCCGCCGGACAGTGTTCCGGCGGCTCAGTCCCCTCCGTACACACCAGCGTCTCCACGCCCCCGGTCCAGCGCAGGGCCTCCTCCACCAGCTTGTCCCCCTCACAGAGAAAGGCACTCTGGGCCCGGCGGTACTTGCGCTCCGCCCCCAGACGCCGGATGTGGAGCACCAGTGGGTTGCGGCGGCTGGTAATTCGCTCCATTCCGCTCCCCTCCTTACAGATCGTGGAGGCGGTTGATGTCCTCGCTCCGGCCCAACACCACCAGCATACTGCCCTTCCCCACCACATACTCGCCGCCGGGCGCGATGTCCAGTTTGCCCTGGGCGTCCCGCACGGCGATGACATTCACATGGTGGCGCACCCGCACATCCAGCTCCCGCAGGGTCTTGCCCTGCCAGCCACGGGGGGCGTCCAGCTCCACAATTCCGAAATCTTCCGAAAGTTCAATAAAGTTGATGACATTCACACTGGAGAGGCCCTGGGCCAGCTTGAGGCCCATCTCGTGCTCGGGGAACACCACCCGGTCCGCCCCGATTTTCTCCAGCACTTTCCGGTGGACATGGCTCTGGGCCTTGCAGATGACCCGGTGCACCCCGATTTCCTTCAGGTTGAGGGTGATGAGGGTGGAGTTGCCCACGTCGTCGCCGGTGGCCACCACCGCGCAGTCGTAGTTGCGCACCCCCAGCGCCCGCAGCACATCGGCGTCCCGGGCGTCTCCAATCACCGCGTGGGTCACCTGGTCCGCGATTTTCTGAATTTTTTCCCCGTCGGTGTCCAGCGCCAGAACCTCATGGCCCAGGCTGCACAGCTCGGTGGCCACTGCGCTTCCAAAGCGGCCCAGTCCGATCACCACAAAGGTTTTCATGGCGTGTTCCTCCTCATCCGATCATCAAATCAACATTGGGGTAGCGGATACCCAGTCCCTTCCGCTTGGCCGTCAGGAAGGCCAGCGAGAAGGAGAGTACCCCCACCCGGCCTACATACATCAAAAAGATCAGCAGCGTCTGGGAAAAGGGCGAGAGCTGGGGGGTAATGCCGGTGGTCAGCCCCACCGTGGCCAGGGCGGACGCCACCTCAAAGGCGCAGTTGACAAAGGGCACCCCCTCCACAATAGTCATGCAGATGGCGCTGCACAAAAACAGGATGGCCACCACAAGTGTGAGGGTCATGGCGTCCATCACACGGGTATAGGGGATGGCCCGCCGGCCCACGGTCACCTGCACCCGCCCCTTCAAATTGGAGCGCAAAGCCAGCAACAAAACCGCCACCGTCACCGTTTTGAGGCCGCCGGCGGTGGAACCGGAGGAGCCGCCAATGAGCATCAGGAGCACCGATACCACCTTGGTCCCCTCTTCCAGATTTCCCTGCCCCAGGGCGTCAAACCCGGCGGTGCGCAGGGTTGTGGACTGGAAAAAGGCGTTTAACAGGGTCTGTCCCGTCCCCATGCCCTCCAGCGTGGCGGGGTTGTCGTACTCCGCCACCAGGGTAAGTAGGGTTCCGCACACCAGCAGCGCAAGAGTAATCGCCAGCACCAGACGGCTGTACAGGGAGAGCTTCCGCTGTTTGGGCCAGTGGAGCAGATTCTCCCACACAAAAAAGCCCAGGCCGCCCACAATAATGAGCGCCGCAATGGTGAGGAGAATCACCGGGTCGTCATTCACCCCGGCCAGGCTGGAAAAAGCGCCGTACTCGCCCCCCAAGAGGTCAAAGCCCGCGTTGCAGAAGGCGGAAATGGCGTGAAAAATGCCGTACCAGATGCCGCGCGCCACCCCGAAGCGGGGGATAAAGCGGCTGGCCAGGAGGATGGCCCCCACCCCCTCCAGCAGGAAGGTACCCATGAGGGCGTGGCGCACCACCCGGACCACCCCGTCCATATCATTTAAATTAAAGGTAGACACCATCAGAAGGCGCTCCGAGAGGCCAATGCGGCGGCGCAGGGCCAGCGACAGCAGCGTCAGCACCGTCATAAAACCCAGTCCGCCCATCTGAATCATCCCCAGGATAACTACCTGCCCGAACAGGCTCCACTGGGTCCAGGTGTCCACCAGAATAAGCCCCGTCACACAGGTACAGGAGGTGGCGGTAAAGAGCGCAGTGAAAAACCCGGCGCTCTGTCCGTCCCGGGAAGCGATGGGCAGCGTCAGAAGGAGCGCCCCCAACAGGATGATGCCCCCAAAGGAGAAGGCCACCATCCGGGTGGGGTTGAGTCCCCGCCGGTTGTTCAGCCGTTCCCGCAGCCAGGATGTAATTGTATAGAACATCAGTCTGATTCCTTTCCCCGGACGTCCCTTCCCCGGCGCTGGCAGCCCTCTGGGAGGTCATACAAAGTTGAGTATAGCATACCCGTCCGCTGGATTCAAGTCAACTATTTCCTTTCTCTCCCAGCAAAACCCGGCAGGGACCAGATGGTCCCTGCCGGAAAAGGTCGTTCTCAGCGCTGTCCCTTGTCGTAGGGGATACCCTCCGCCTTGGGTGCGCGGGAGTTCTGGGAGGTAAAGGCCAGTACAACGAGGGAAATAATATAGGGGAGCATGTTGTACACGCTGCTGGGCAGCTGCAAGGCGTTGAGGAAGTCAAAGCCAGTGTACACGTTAGCCAGCGCCCGGAAGAGGCCGAAGAGCAGTGCCGCCAGGGCGATGCGGGTGGGCTTCCACTGGCCGAAAATCATGACGGCCAGGGCCAGGAAGCCAAAACCGGCCACGCCGTTTTCAAACTTCCACTCGCTGACGCCAGCCGTGATATACACGATGCCGCCCAGGCCGCCCAGCATACCGGAAATGAGCACACCGGCGTAGCGCATCTTGTACACGTTAATGCCCACGCTGTCCGCCGCCTGGGGATGCTCGCCGCAGGCGCACAGGCGCAGGCCGAAGCGGGTCTTGTACAGTACCACATAGGCCAGCACCAGGGCGATGAGGGCCAGGAGCATAAACCAGTTGAACTCAAAGCCGCCGATGTTCACCAAAAAGGCCTTTTTGGGCTCAATATACTGGATGGTGGAGGACACATTGTCCACACTCTCGGCGGTGTTCATGGCCTTGACAAACACGGTGGCTGCGGCGGTGCCCAGCAGGTTCATGGCAGTACCCACCAGAGTCTGGTCGGCCTTGAAATTGATGGCCGCCACCGCCAGCAGCAGGGAGTAGAGCATACCCAGCGCCAGACTGGCCAGCACCACCAGCACAATAATCAGGAACGGCGAAGTGCCGCCGGGGAGGAACTTCATCATCAGCGCGCCGCCCAGGGCGCCCATAACCATGATGCCCTCCAGGCCGATGTTGATGACGCCCGAGTGCTCCGAGAAGCAGCCGCCCAGGGCCACCAGAATCAGAACGGAGGCGAAAATCAGCGTATATTGAATCAGCAGCAGCATTACGCTTCCCCTCCTTTCTGAGCGGCGGCTTTCGCCGCTTCCCGCTCGGCGCGGCGGTCCAGACGGCGGTCCAGAGTGGTCTTAAAGAAGAGCACAAAGCCGCACAGGTAGATGATAAGGGACGAAACCAGATCGGAGATCTGAGCGGAGTACATGGTCTTGTCCACATAGGCCCCGCCGTTGGTGATATGCTGGATAAAGTAGGAGGAGAAGATGGCCCCGATGGGGTTCAGGCCGCCCAGGAAGGCCGCGGCGATGCCGTTGAAGCCCATGGCGGGCACCGAGGACTGGGTGGTGGACCACTGCTCAAACCCGGTGAGGTACAGGAGGCCCGCCCCCATGCCGGCCAGCGCGCCCGCGATGACCATAGTGAGGATGATGTTGCGCTTCTCCTTCATGCCGCAGTATTTGGCGGCAAATTTGTTGTAGCCGGTGGCCTTGAGCTCATAGCCCAGCTTGGTCTTTTCCAGCAGCACCCAAATGAGTACCGCCACGATCACCGCCAGCGGAACGGCGATGGTCACATATCGGTTGTTGCCAAAGAGGCTGCCCAGACCCAAATCCGGCATCACCGCGCCGGGGTTGCCGGTGGAGAGCTGGATGGTGTAGGGGCTGGCCCCCTCCTTCACATTGGCCAGAAGGGTGTTGACCAGATAGAGGCTGATCCAGTTGAGCATGATGCAGGAGATCACCTCGTTGACGTTGCGGTAGGCTTTCAGCGCGCCGGAGATAGCGCCCAGCACCGCACCGGCCACAATGGCCGCGATGAGACATACAAACCAGGGCATCTTCCAGGCCAGCGCGCAGTAGAGGCTAGCGCCCGCGCCCACCACATACTGCCCGGCGGCGCCGATGTTGAAGAGGCCCACCTTATAGGCAAACAGGATGGACAGAGAGCACATGAGAAGCGGTGCGGTCTTGACCAGGGTGTTGCCCAGGTATCGCAGGCGGGCGTTGGCGGTGGGATAGTAGAGGAAGTTCTCCACAATGGTCTTGATGGCCTCCCACGCACCGGCGGGGTTAATGAGCAGCAGCACCACATAGCCAATCACTAGGCCGATGACAATGCACAGCAGGGCCGCCAGCAGGGACTGCACCCCCTTGTTGCGCAGCAGGGGCTGTCTTGTTTTGTTCATCTCTTATGCCCCCTTTCGCTTGGCACCGGCCATGTAGAGACCCATTTCCTCCACCGTGGTGGTCTTGGGGTCCAGCTCGCCCACAATCTCCCCCTCGTACATGACCAGAATGCGGTCCGAGAGGGCCAGAACCTCGTCCAGCTCCAGCGACACCAGCAGCACGCCCTTCCCGGCGTCCCGCTGGGCCACAATCTGCTTGTGAATATACTCAATGGCGCCCACATCCAGGCCGCGGGTGGGCTGTACCGCGATGAGCAGCTCGGGGTCCTTGTCAATCTCCCGGGCAATGATGGCCTTCTGCTGGTTGCCGCCGGACATGGATCGGGCGATGGTGATGGGCCCCTGGCCGGAGCGCACATCATACTGCTCAATGAGGCGGGTGGCGTAGTCCCGGATGGCCTTGCGCTTCAAAAAGCCCGCCTTGGTGACAAACTGGGGCTCAAAATACCGCTGGAGCACCATATTGTCCTCCAGAGTGTAGTCCAGCACCAGACCGTGCTTGTGCCGGTCCTCGGGGATGTGGCTCATTCCCATGGTGGAGCGCTTGCGGATGGAGGCGTGGGTGATGTCCTTCCCGCTCAGGGTGATGCTGCCGCTCTTCAGCGGCTCCAGGCCGGTGAGGCCATAGACCAGCTCGGTCTGGCCGTTGCCGTCAATGCCGGCGATACACACAATCTCCCCGGCCCGAACCTGGAAGGACACATCCTTCACCGCGTTGTTGCCGTGGCTCTTGGAGCCCACCGTGAGCCCCTTCACGTCCAGAATGACCTCCTTGGGCTGGGCAGGCTCCTTATGGACCTGGAATTCCACATCGCGGCCCACCATCATGCGGGAGAGCTCCTCCTTGGTGGTGTTGGCAATGTCCACCGTGCCGATATACTTGCCCTTGCGCAGCACCGAGCAACGGTCGGCCACCTCCATAATCTCGTTAAGCTTGTGGGAGATAAAGAGGATGCTCTTCCCCTCGGCGGCCAAGTTGCGCATAATCTGAATGAGCTCCTCGATCTCCTGGGGGGTCAGCACCGCGGTGGGCTCATCAAAAATGAGAATTTCGTTGTCGCGGTAGAGCATTTTCAAAATCTCGGTGCGCTGCTGCATCCCCACCGTGACGTTCTCAATGAGGGCGTCGGGGTCCACTTTCAGCCCGTACTTCTCGGACAGCGCCAGCACCTTTTTCCGGGCGTCCCCCTTCTGGAGAAACCCATGCTGACAGGGCTCCACACCCAGGATGATGTTGTCCAGGACGGTAAAGCACTCCACCAGCTTGAAATGCTGA
>DXDX01000207.1 GCA_019115265.1 Candidatus Flavonifractor merdigallinarum
TATTACAATTAATAAGATGCCCCTGAGCTTTTTCTTGCACCACTCTACCAACATAAGAGCAAAGCCCCCCTCTTCGTTTACGTCGTCCTAATTCCTGTGCCATGAACAGTGCAGAATCACAGTCATGGTAAACCTGACAAAACATATGACGGCATGGCCTTTTAGCCATGCCGTCATGTGACAATCAATTTAGCGCTCCATGGGGACACGCTTTTGTGCACATCTGCGCTGCGCCGGGTCTCTCTTACCCCAGTTCCCGCAGTCGATCCAAAATTTCGATCAAGCGTACGTCGCCACCTGCAGGTGGACGCCAATCCACATGGACACAGGGGGCGCCCTGGTCCTTCACACTCTCGAAAAATCCAGGTAAGCCCAGATTGATGACCGACATCTTCTCTTCAAACAGCTTGTTTTCCATGGTATTCCCCCCTCGTCAGGAAACGGTGCAGATGGCCAGTTCGGCGGCCTGGGCATTGGATTCCAGCACCACCACGCCCAGGCCCTCCAGCATAGCCTTCTGGGCGGCATAATCCTGGAAATCTTCATAGGTACCGCAGACAGAGGCAAGGAAAACCACCTGACGTCCAGCGGCGTCCAGTTCTGCCTTTGCCTGGGCGATCTCGCCGGCCACCACGGAAGCCGGATCAGCATGGGAACCGTAGCCAATCTCCACATCCAGCAGAATCACAGCGGTCTCCGGATCCAGCGCCTCTTGCAGCAGCCGCTCTCTGCGAAGGGAAGGCTCAATCATGGGATGGGGCTTGCCCACAGTAAAGGTATCGTCGCCCAGGTCCAGTACGGTGTGGCCTACTGAGGGGGCGGTACCGTCCAGTACCAGCGTCTGCTTCAAGGCAATGTTGGAATATACATCACCCAACTTCTCCCCCATCAGCAGCATAGACTCATAGGCCAGCGTACCGCCGCAGTACAGACCCCGGATATATTTCTGCTCCGGCCCAAGCTGGCTCTTCAGCTCCGCCGCCAGGGCCGGCAACTCCTTGTGGCCGCTGCGAAGGGCCTCCGGCCGTCCCGTACCCGCCAGCTCCAGCGCTTTACAGGCCGCTTCTTCCAAGGTATGGACAAAATGCAGATTTCCGGAATCAACCACATCCTTGCCGCCCAGGAAGCAGACCACGGTGGGCTTTCCGGTGTTCTTTAGCTGCTCCACCATCCGCTCCATCACCGAAGGTGCCGGGGGCTTGGAGACTACCACAATCACCTCAGTGGCGGCATCTGCCTGGAGCATCTGAACACACAGGCCCATCATTTTGCCGCCGATGACCTCCTTCAGATCCCGTCCTCCGGTACCCAGCGCCTGGGACACGCCGCCGCCAAAATTACTGATGAGGGTCATAACCTCCTGCAGGCCGGTGCCCGAAGCGGCCGCCAGACCGATGTTCCCCCGACGCAGCTTGTTGGCAAAGCCCAGACCCACTCCGTTGATGACGGCAGTCCCGCAGTCGGGGCCCATCATCAGCAGGCCCTTTTCCAGGGCCAGATCCTTGAGTTGGTTCTCCTCCTCACAGGAGACATTGTCGCTGAACAGCAGCACATTGCAGTCCGCCTTCAGCAGCTTTTTGACCTCCCGGGCGGCAAACTTGCCGGGGAGGGATACCACGGCCAGCTTGCCGCCGTCTACCCGGGCCACGGCGTCCTCCACCGTTTTGACCACATCGGTCTCCCGCTGCTCCATCTTGGTATTGCGGCTGTTGAGAATCTCTTCGGCCAAGGCCATAGCCGCGTCAATGGCCGCGTCATCTTCTGCCCGGATGGCAAAAACCAGGTCGTTGGGACTGGCGGCGGCTCCCTCCTCAGCCAGCAGGCCGGAGGCACGCATGATATCCTTGTTCATATCGCTGGCCATCATCACCGCCACGTTCTTGGTGGAGCCGATGTGCTCCCCCACTTTACTGGAGAGCAGCATCAGCGTGGCGGAGTCATAGTAGCTGTTCTTCTTGACCACATTCCTCAGTTTCATGGTTCACGCTCCTGTTCTTAAATACCCAGCTCCTGGGCCAGCGCCTTCAGCGCCTCCACAAAGGGGTCAATGGGTAAGGTAGACATACCTGCCCCCACCATGCCCACACCGGCTTTGTTGGAGGCAATGGCGGTATTCAGAATGGGGGTAACTCCAGTCTCCACCACTTTCATAACGTCGATGCCGCAGGGGGTACCCCGGAAGTTCAGGGCGGGGATCTGATAGCGGGGATGCTCTCCCAGGGTGATGGAATACATGGCCTCGGTGGTCTCACGGGCCACATCCACGCTGGCGGCCCCCAGGAACTTGACGATGGCGGGGGCAGTGATCATGGAACAGCCGCCGAAGCCGCCCACCTCCATGATGGCGCTGTCGCCCAGGTCCCGGTTGGCGTCCTCCTCGGTAAAGCCCGGAAAGTACAGCCCTTTTACCACGGGCGCCGGAGCGGTAAACCAACGGCCCGGCAGGCCGCTGATCCGGATGCCGAAATTGACGCCGTTGCGGGCGATGGCGGTAACCAGGGTGGAGCCGGGCACGCCGTCAGCCAGGTCGGCGGCCAGCTTATTGGCGGCCATGGCCAGGTTCAGGAAGAACTGATCGTTGCCCACGCCGATGAATTTCAGCACGTTTTCCGCCTCCGGCCCGGCAATGCGGGCAATGAGCCAGGCGTAGTTTTTGACGAACAGGGCGGTACCGGCATGGTTGCGCATGTGGAGCTCGTCTCCCATGGCCAGGCCCTGGGCCATCATGGGCGCCAGATCCATGCCGCCGATCTCCTGGAGCAGCTGGGAAAATACCGGGCCGGCCACCTCACGCATCCACTTCAGCCGGTCCAGGGTGCGCTGGGAGTACTCGCCGAACCGCAGGCCCACGCCGCTGCCCTCGCTGATATTGGCGTAGCTGCGCCGGCCAGTGGCCCGGTCCTCCACCACCCACAGGGGCATAGACCAGGTGGTCAGGCCGGTCATGGGCCCTACCGCCCCGAACTCATGACAGGGCTTGTAGGTGATGGTGCCGTCGGCCGCCATCCGCTTTGCCTCGTCGATATCCTTGGCGATACCCTCATTCAGCAGGGCACAATACACGGCCCCCTGCATGGGAGGACACATCTCCTGGAAGGCGATAGGCGGGCCGGCGTGGAGGAAGGTAGTGGGGGTCAGCCCCTCCAGCACCTCATGGGCAGGCTTTACGTCCACCAGCACCGGGTCCGCGGCCATCAGCCGTCCCAACGCGATTTCATTTGCCTTTAACATAACTACCTCCGAGTTTTCCTCCGCCCCAGGGCGGATGGGATCAGAACAGATTGGACAGCACGTTGTACAGGTTGCGCAGGCCCAGGAACAGCGTAACGGCCACAGCAATGATGCCAACCAGGTTGGAGAAAATCTTGTTGCGCTTCTCCCCCATCAGCTTCTTATTGTTGGCCACCACCATCAGCACAATGGCGATGAAGGGCAGGGAGAAGCCGCTGGTGGCCTGAGCCAGAACGATGATCTGAGTGGGGCTCTTGCTGAACATAGCCATGGCAGTGCCAAACACAATGACCACAGTGCCCAGAATCTTGGCCGGCATGCTCATGCTGCCGCCCTCCCATTTCAGCAGGCGGCTGTAAATGGAGCGGATGGTGTAAGAGACAGCCACAGCGGAGGACAGGCCGGCAGACAACAGGCCGATATCGCCGATGATCCGGGCCCAGCTGCCCAGGATGGGTTCCAGCTGCTTGGAAAACACCAGGGGGCTGGAGACTTCAATGCCGCTCTGGTAAAGAACACTGGCGCTGGCCACCACAATGGAGAGGGTAATCACAACGCCGATCAGAATGTTCACACCGATGTCAAACCGGGCGTCGCCCAGCTCATCCATGCTCTTGTACTTCTCCTGGCAGGAGATGGAGTGAACAATCAGGTTGATACCGATCAGGGTGGTGCCAATAAGGGCGATGGCATTTACGTAACTGCCCTCCGGCAGAGAAGGCATAAACGCGCCGCTGAACACCGCGCCCCAGTTGGGCCGCACAGTGAGCATGGTAACGAAGAAGAGAATACCCATCAGGCTGACAAAGACCTGCATGATGCGCTCCAGAGTCTTGTAGGAGCCGATCCAGGTAGTACCAAGGGCCAGCAGACCGATGATCAGGGCCGCGATGGGCTGGGGAATTCCAAAAATATCGGACAGGCCCAGGGCGGCCCCCACCTCGTTACCCGCCTGGAAACCGAAACACACGGCGGCCACGGTGGCAAAGAATACGATACGTACAATCCACTTCCACACCTTGTTTTCCGGTGCCACGGCAATGGAGGAATCCACCAGATTCATGCCGGTGGCCAAGGTGGTGCGGGCGGACATTTCCATCAGAATAATCAGAGAGATACCGGAAAACAGCACGCACCACAGCAAAGCGTAGCCGAAGTTGACGCCGGCCAGGGTGGCGGTGGTGATGGTGCCAGGGCCGATAAAGGCGCTGGTTATGATGGCAGCGGGCCCCATGTTCTTCAAGCGTTCCCCAAAAGATTTTTTCATCGTGTTACAACCTTCCTTCCTCTTCTGTCTTGTACAGTTGTTCCGCGGTGGTTACCAATCCCTCTAAAATGTCACAGCCGGAGGAGTGCCCGATGGCCATCAGGAGCCGGGCGGCCTCCGTTCCACCCCCGCCCAGTTCCGCCGCCGCCTCCAGCACCGGAGTGGCGGCATAGCCCGCCAGCGCCAGCTCCAGATAGCTGCGGCTGATATCATTGGTTCGTTCCAGCAGCGGGCGGATCCCCGCCGCCAACCGGCATGCCAGCTCCGGGCGGTACATATGCAGCGCGACCATGCTGCCCAGCAGCATATCATCCCCCGATGGGGTCAGGCCCTGGCCCAGGCCGATGCAGGCCAGACATCCCCCGCTGACGGCAGCGTCGTCCCCCGTCCGCAGGCCTGCCCAGAGGCCGGCCATGGCGTGACGCAGGCGGCTGTACAGAGTATCGGTGAGGGCGCCCCCCTCCAGACTGTTTTGCCTCTCCCGCAGCAGGGCCAGAGGCTCCCGCCAGTTTCGGGGCGGACAGCCGCTGCGGGGAATGGCGGTATCCATCCGCCGCAGCCGGTCGCTCCATTTCAACAGCCGGTTTCCCAAAAGCACCCCTTCCGGCCCGCCTTTTACCGGAGCGCCTTGCTCCAGCTCTTCGGTGGAAAGTCCGGGAACGTAGAGAGACCGGGGCAGCATACCAAAGGAAAAGCGGTGGATGGTCAGCAGTTCTCCACTGTCCAGCAGCACATTGCAGCTGTTGGCAAAGATGCTGTGGATCTTTCCCGTCCAACGCTCAGGCAGGTCGGAGGGCGATACTGCTTGGATCATCTCATTCCCTCCCCTCAGGCCAGCAGGGTGGCCACAAAAATGATGCATCCGGTGAGCGTCACAAGGCACAGAGCAAAGGGCAGCAGCTTTTTCAGTACCGTACCCTCCTGCCCGCCGCAGCCGGCGGTGGTGGTACCCAGAAGAATGGTGGAAGGACCCAGCACCGTGCCGATGGCGCCGCCCACTGTCTGGGCGGTAAGGATAATGCCGGGGGTAATGCCCAGCAGCTCCGCGGCAGAGGCCTGGAAGCTGCCCAGCAGAATGTTGGACGAGGTATTGGAGGAGGTGACAAAGGCCCCCAGAATTCCCACAAAGGGTGCGGCCAGACCGTAGAAGGGGCCGAATACCTGGGTGACACCCCTGGCTACCACTTCCATAGCTCCGCTGCCTTTGAGCACCTGGGCGCAGATGAGCAGGAATACAATGCCCAGGGACACCGGCATCATCTTTTTTACTGTGGCCCGCAGCACCGGCCCAAAGCTGTCCCGGTCCAGATTTCCGCTCTTTCGGTAGCCCCCCCAGGACAGTGCCACGGTAATCAACAGCACCGCCCCGGCATGGGTCAGGAATTTCAGTTGGCCATAATTTGTTTGAGCTGGATTATGGTATCCAAATGCAGTAATCGTCTCCGGTGTGGCAAGAGAAATACTGACCTGTCCCAGCAGGGCGTTTACCGGGGGAACCAGAAAGACCACCACCGACACCGCCGCCAGGAGCAAAAAGGGGAGCACCGCCCGAGCCGCCGGAATAGGCTGTCCCGCCGTCTGGGGTTGGTCCGCTGTCTGCTCCATCATGGGAGAGCCCAGTTTCCACTTCTTTGTATACAGTCCGGCCCGCAGGCAGGCCGCCGCCGCCAGCAGCGCGGCGGTGGTGGGCAGGAAAGCCGCCACCGTGGGATTAAACAGGGCGGTCACCAACTGTCCTCCGCCCTGGACTGCGGAGATCAGCAATAGCATGGGGGCCATGTGCCTCAGCGCCTTTCCCCGGCCATAGAGCCAGCAGATGGTTACGCCTCCCGCCAGGTTACAGCCCCACAGCAGCGCGCTGGTGAATACCAGGGTTCCCAGCCCCGTCTCTCCCCCGCTCTGCTGGGCCAGCACATTCCAGGCCAAACCCAGGGTACCAAAGGTATTGGCCCAGGCGTGGCCCGCCAGGGTGATCATCACCGACCACAGGGGCTTGACGCCCAGGGAGATGAGAATGGGAGCACACACCGCCACAGGAACGCCAAAGCCGGAAATTCCCTGGAGGAAGCTGGAGAACAGCCAGCTGAACATGAGAATGGACATCAGCTGGTCCTCTGTGCTGCCGGTGACCAGGGCCCGGATGGCGGGAAAGGCGGAGGCGCGCACCATCATCTCATAGAGAAAGACGGCGGGCCAGATGGCCAGCAGAATGGAAATGGAATTCCAGGCTCCCTTGGCAACCTCCCAGCCCAGCAGCCAGAGAGAGCCTCCCTGGGCGGTCAGGGTCACCACGGCGGCGGCGGCCGCACCCAGCAGGGCAGCCCGCTGGGTAGGCAGGCGAAACACGCCGATGGCCAGAAAGAGCAGCACAATGGGGGCCACGGCGCACAGCCACTGGAGCAGACCGCTCATTCCGCCTTCTCCCGGAGGGTTTCATCAAAGGCGATCAGGGCCTTGGCAAAGGCCTCGAAGGGCACCCGGGACAGGCCCGCGCCGATCATCCCCACCCCGGGCTGCTTGCTGACGATGGCGGTGTTCAGACCGGGCTCAATGCCGGTGTCCACCACCTTCATCAGGTCGATACCCAGGGGCAGACCGGCGAAGTTCTGACCGGGAATGGTGTAGGTCTGATGCTCTCCCACGGTGATGGACCGCATCAGCTGGGTAAAGGCGTTGGCCTCGTCGGTATCGGGGATGCCGATGAGCCGGACAATTGCGGGAGACGCCGCCATGGCGAAGGCGCCGAAGCCGTTGACCTCCATAATGGCCGAGTCACCCAGGTCGGGGTTGGCGTCCTCCTCGCTGTACCCGGAGAAGTACAGGCCCTTCACCAGAGGCGCGGGAGCGGTAAACCACCGGCCGGGCATACCGCTGACCCGAACGCCCACCTCCACGCCGTTGCGGGCAATGGCGGTGACGATGGTGGAATGGGGCACTCCTTCGGCGGCGTCGGCGGCGCTCTTGTTGGCCGCCATGGCGAAGTTCAGGAAGAACTGATCGTTGCGGCTGGTGAGGAAGGCCATAATCTCCTTCAGCTCCTCCGGCGGACACACCTGGGACAGGGGGGCCGCCAGGCGGTGGAGGAGCACCATGGAGGCGGCGATGTTGCGCATATGCAGCTCGTCCCCCATGGACAGGGCCTGGGACATGATGGCGCTCAGGTCCAGGCCGCCCAGCAGGTCAACGGCCTGCTTCAGCCGGGGAGCCAGCACCGTCTCCATCCACTTCAGACGGCTTATGGTGTTGTCTGTGCAGCCGCCGAAGCGGATCACATCCCCCGCGCCCTCGTTGATGGTGCTGAAGGCCAGATTGCCGTAGGTCTCATTGCGTACCACCAGCAGAGGCATGGACCAGGAGGTAACCCCGGTCATGGGACCCACAACTCCCCGCTCATGGCAGGTGAGATAGCGGATTTTCCCGCTGGCGGCCAGCGCCGCCGCCGCCTCCCGGTTTGGGGC
>DXDX01000208.1 GCA_019115265.1 Candidatus Flavonifractor merdigallinarum
CCCATTATAACTGCTAATTCAATGATAATCAAGATGATTATTCATTGAAATTTTTAATAACCGCGATTTATGGGGGGTTGTGCGCCCTCAGGCTCAAAAATTCCTCTTGACTTTCGGAAAAAAGCATTATAAAATCACGGTAAAAGAATAGAATGTTTCGATAAACCGTTTTGGAGAAGCCCGGAGCTTTTTGGGCATTTTATACAGGACGCTCGGGAGCCGGCGGTCCTTCTCTCAAGATACGGAATCCCAGGACTTGTAAGCTTAACCGCGATCAGTTTTCAAACAGATCATATTAGGAGGCATTCGTATCATGGACAAGATTTATGACGTGATCGTTCTGGGCGCCGGCCCCGCCGGCCTGGCTGCCGGCCTGTACGCCGGTCGCAGCTGCCTGAGCACCCTGATCATCGAGAAGGGCAAGGACGGTGGTCAGATCGCCATCACCGACGAGATCGAGAACTACCCCGGCCAGATCGTGGAGGGTGAGAGCGGCCCCAGCCTCATCGCCCGCATGACCGAGCAGGCCAAGAAGTTCGGTGCTGAGCGCGCCAGCGACACCATCACCAGCGTGGAGCTGCAGGGTGATGTGAAGGTGCTCAAGAGCGCCAAGAACGAGTACAAGGCCAAGGCTGTTATCGTTGCCACCGGTGCGTTCCCCAAGCCCATCGGCTGTGAGAACGAGGCCAAGTTTATGGGCAAGGGTGTCTCCTTCTGTGCCACCTGTGACGCCAACTTTTTCGAGGACTTCGAGGTCTTCGTGGTCGGCGGCGGCGACTCCGCCGTGGAAGAGGCCATGTACCTGACCAAGTTTGCCCGCAAGGTCACCATCATTCACCGCCGCGACGAGCTGCGCGCTGCCAAGAGCATCCAGGAGAAGGCGTTCAAAAACCCGAAGCTCCACTTCATGTGGAACACTGTGGTGCAGTCTCTGGACGGCGACGAGCTGCTGAGCAAGATGGTGGTGAAGAACGTCAAGACCGGCGAGCTGACCACCATTGAGGCCGATCCCGAGGACGGCCTGTTTGGCGTGTTCGGATTCATTGGCTACAACCCCAGATCCGAGCTGTTCCAGGGCATGCTGGACATGGAGAACGGCTACATCAAGACCGACGACAACATGCACACCAACATCCCCGGCGTCTTTGCCGCTGGTGACATCCGTGTGAAGAGCCTGCGCCAGGTGGTCACCGCCGCCGCGGACGGCGCCATCGCCGCCATGCAGGCTGAGAAGTACATCAACGCATAATCGGCTTTGCCGGATCAAAGAATAAAAGGAGATATTACCATGCTTGAACTGACGAAGGATACCTTTGAAGAGGAAGTTCTGAAGGCTGAGGGCAAGGTCCTTGTGGACTTTTACGGCGACGGCTGCGTGCCCTGCCAGGCTCTGATGCCCCACGTCCACGCTCTGGCGGACCAGTATGGCGACAAGATCAAGTTCTGCGCCCTGAACACCACCAAGGCCCGCCGCCTGGCCATTGCCCAGAAGGTTCTGGGTCTGCCTGTCATCGCCATCTATGAGAATGGCGCGCAGATCGCCTCCTGCGTGAAGGAGGAGGCCACCCCCGAGGCCGTCAAGGCCATGGTGGAGGCCAACATCTAATTTCCCCGTTAGTACGGGCGGTTTTCCGCCCTTGCTATAAAATCTAAAAGGAAGGAGAGATTCACCATGGGAATGCTGGAAGGCAAGAAGGCTATTATCATTGGTGACCGCGACGGGATCCCCGGTCCTGCTATCGAAGAGTGTGTCAAGACCGCCGGTGCTGATGTCGTGTTCAGCTCCACTGAGTGCTTTGTGTGAACCAGCGCTGGTGCAATGGATCTGGAGAATCAGAAGCGGGTTAAGGATTTCGCTGAAGAGTTTGGCCCCGAGAATGTGATTGTCATTCTGGGCGCTTCCGAGGCGGAGGCCTCCGGTCTGGCGGCTGAGACCGTCACCGCAGGCGACCCCACTTTCGCCGGTCCGTTGACTGGAGTCTCGTTGGGACTCAAGGTTTATCACGTGTGCGAGCCCGAGATCAAGGACGAAGTTGATCCCGCCGTGTACGATGAGCAGGTCAGCATGATGGAAATGGTCCTGGACGTGGATAGCATCATTGAAGAGATGAAGTCCATCCGCGAGCAGTACTGCAAGTACTAATTGCGACCCAAACATAAAAGTGGTGGCTGGAACGCGGTGCGCTCTTGTCACCACTTTTGTGGACTTAAGCAACTTTTTACCTCCAAAATGCTCCTTCCACATAGTAGTTCGTGTACCGACCCCATTGTGGGTATACCGATATTTTTAAAAATGGAAAGGCGGTCATTCACATGAACAGTGTTGTCAAGGGAACCGGCTATATTCTGGTTCACACCCCCGATATGGTCATCCATAACGGGACCACTCAGACCACGGAGCGCGTGGTCAATCCCGACAGCGAGTACCTCAAGGAGCTGCCCAAGCACCTGCGCAGCTATGAGGATGTGCTGGCCTACTGGCCCAACCAGACCTACATCGGCAACTACACCCCCGCCCAGCTGGCTGAGCAGGGCTCTACCTGGGTGGACCTGAAGTGCCCCAACACCGACCGCCACGGCAAGTACGGCGAGATCATGCCCCAGGAGGAGTTCCTGCTCCTGATGCAGATCTGCGACTGCTTCGACGTTGTGAAGCTGGAGTCCTCCTTTGTGGCCGAGCACAAGGCCGCCATTCTGGAGCACCCCCTCTTTGACGAGACCATGACCGCCCGCCTGAACGACGGCGTGGAGGCCTCCGAGGTGGAGCACCTGGTGAATGAGGAGCACGCCGAGGGCCTCTATCACCACGACAAGCTGGTGGGCTGCGTCAAGCGCGCCCATGACATCGACGTGAACCTGTCCGCCCACGTCATGCACGAGAACCTGGTCTCCAAGGCCTCCAGCGTTCTGGCTCTGCTGCACGGCATCAAGAATGCCGGCATTGACAAGTCGGAGGTTGAGTACGTCATCGACTGCTGCGAGGAGGCCTGCGGCGATATGAACCAGCGCGGCGGCGGCAACTTCGCCAAGGCTGCTGCTGAGATCGCCGGTCTCACCAACGCCACCGGTTCCGATACCCGCGGCTTCTGCGCCGGTCCCGCTCACGCTATTGTGGAGGCCGCTTCCCTGGTGAAGGCTGGCACCTACAAGACCGTGGTGGTCACCGCCGGCGGCTGTACTGCCAAGCTGGGCATGAACGGCAAGGACCATGTGAAGAAGGAACTGCCCATCCTGGAGGATGTGCTGGGCGGCTTCTCCGTGGTTATCACTCAGAATGACGGCGTGAACCCCGAGCTGGACCTGTCCATCCTGGGCCGCCATGTGGTGGGCACCGGCTCCGCTCCTCAGGCGGTTATCGGCTCTCTGGTGGCCGATCCTCTGGCCCGCGCCGGTCTGAAGATCACCGACATTGACAAGTTCTCCCCCGAGATGCAGAACCCCGACATCACCAAGCCCGCCGGCGCCGGCGATGTGCCTCTGGCCAACTACAAGATGATCGCCGCTATGGCCGTCAAGAACGGCGAGCTGGACAAGAAGGAGATGCCCGCTTTCCTGACCAAGCACGGCCTGGTGGGCTGGGCTCCTACCCAGGGCCACATCCCCTCCGGCGTGCCCTTCATCGGGCCTGCCCGAGATGAGATGCTGGCTGGCGAGCTGAATACCGCCATGATCATCGGCAAGGGCTCCCTGTTCCTGGGCCGTATGACCAACCTCTTCGACGGCGTGTCCTTCGTCATGCGCAAGAACAGCGGCGAGGTGGACGAGGGCGGCGTCTCCACCGAGAAGGTGAAGAAGCTCATCGCCGAGTCCTTCCGTCAGTTCGCGGCCACTCTGGCTGAGGACGAGGAGTAAGGAGGGGAGACGCCATGGCTGACAAGACCAAAAAGCTGATTGCCGACACCTTCCTGGCCATCGCCGAGGGCCTGGAGACCGGCACCTTCGGCGCCAAACCCAAGATCGCCGTCACCGCCATGGGCAGTGAGCACGGCGAGGAGACCGTGATGGAGGGCGCCGTCAAGGCCGCCCGCGCCGGTGCGGATGTGTACTTCATCGGCACCATCACCCACCCCGAAGTCACCACCGTCCAGGTGGCCGACGAGGACGAGGCCCACAAGAAGATGGAGGAGCTGCTGGAGACCGGCGCTGTGGACGGCGCTGTGACCATGCACTATCCGTTCCCCATCGGTGTGTCCACCGTGGGCCGCTCCGTCACCCCCGGCAAGGGCCATGAGATGTTCATCGCCAACACCACCGGCACCTCCTCCACCGACCGGATTGAGGGCATGATTAAGAATGCCATCTACGGCATCATCGCCGCCAAGGCCTGCGGCGTGGCCGACCCCACCGTGGGTATCCTGAATGTGGACGGCGCCCGCCAGGCGGAAGGCGCCCTCAAGACCCTGAAGGAGAACGGCTATCCCATCACCTTCGCTGAGTCCGCCCGTGCCGACGGCGGCTGCGTCATGCGCGGCAACGACGTGCTCATGGGCTCTGCCGATGTGATGGTCACCGACTCCCTCACCGGCAACATTCTGTCCAAGATGCTCTCCTCCGCCTGCACCGGCGGCAGCTATGAGGCCGTGGGCTACGGCTACGGCCCCGGCATTGGCAAGGGCTATGACCGCCTGGTCATGATTATTTCCCGCGCCTCCGGCGCTCCGGTCATCGCCGGCGCCATCAACTACGCCGCCCAGCTGGTCCGCGGCAAGGTCTTTGAGGTCGCCGCCGCTGAGTTTGCCGCCGCCGAGAAGGCCGGTCTGGACAAGCTCCTGGCTGAGCGCAAGGCCGCTGCCAACAAGTCCGCCGCTCCCGCTGAGGATGTGGTGGCTCCTCCCGCTGAGGTTGTCACCGCCCAGATCCCCGGCATCGAGGTCATGGATTTGGAGGACGCCGTGAAGGCCCTGTGGAAGGAGAAGATCTACGCCGAGGACGGCATGGGCTGCACTGGCCCCATCGTCCGCGTGTCCGAGGCCAACAAGGAGCGCGCTCTGGAGATTCTCAAGGCCGCTGGCTTTGTGTCGTAACGATTTGAATATAACCCCGCCACCCCTATCCGACCATCCGGTGCGGCCCGCAGACGATTGTCTGCGGGCCGCCTTTTTTGCGCAATTTTCTCTTTGAAAAGGTCCGGTAAAGCTTGTGAAAAGATTATGGAATACACCTTGAAAAGCTTAAATTCAGGTGTTATACTCACCGTGCAGTTGCGAAAACGCTGTATACTTGAGAGAAGAAGGAAGTAATCTGGATATGAATATGAGCAAAAAAGTCCTGGCCGGTGTTCTGACTGGCACTGTGCTGCTGGGCGCCGCCCCCATGGCCCTGGCCTCCCCCTACAATGACTCCAGTCTCACCGGCGGCAGCGAGGCCTGGAGCGCCTGGACCGCCCAGTGGGATACCGTCGCCGCGGATTACACCAAGGTCTCCCTGACCCCCGGCGCCGATGAGACCCAGCTCAACTTTGCCTGGTACAGCAAGGTGGAAGAGGGCAAGCAGGCCACCCCGGTGGTCCACTTCGGCACCGACAAGGCAAACCTCCAGACCTTCACCGGTACGGCGGACGCGGTGGACACCGCCCTCACAGATGATGTGGCCTACCAGTACAACCATGTCACCGTCACCGGACTTCAAGCCAACAGCACCTATTATTACACCGTAGAGCGCAACGGGGTGCAGTCTGAGCCGGTTACCTATCAGACCCAGGATTTTTCCACTCTGAAGATCCTCTATGTGGGCGACCCCCAGGTGGGCGCCTCCAAGGGGCAGACCCAGGGGGACACCACCCTCACCGCCGATGCCGGCGCGGCAAATCTGGCCGCCCGCAATGACGCCTTTGCCTGGGACCGCACTCTGGACATCGCCACCGCCCAGAATCCCGACCTCAACTTCATCATCTCCGCCGGTGACCAGGTGAACAAGACCGGCAAGGCCAAGGAGGAGGAGTACGCCGGCTATCTGAGCGCCAGCGCGCTGGCCAGCCTGCCGGTGGCCACCACCATTGGCAACCATGATTCCCTCAACGCTGACTACCTGTACCACTTCAACAACCCCAACACCACCCAGTACGGCAAGACCCAGGCGGGCGGCGATTACTACTACTCCTACGGCGCGGGTCTGTTCATCGTGCTCAACACCAACAATTACAATGTGGCCGAGCATGAGAAGGCCATCCAGGAGGCCATCGCCTCCGCGCCTGATGCCAAGTGGCGCATTGTCACCATCCACCAGGACATCTACGGCTCTGGCCTGGACCACTCGGACACCGACGGTATGATTCTGCGCACCCAGCTCACCCCCATCTTTGACCAGTACGACATTGATGTGGTGCTCCAGGGCCATGACCACACATACAGCCGCACCAAGCTCCTCTATGGAGACGGCCAGACCCATGGCACCTATGAGTTCCGCCTGAACGAGGAGGGCACCGACTACGACTGGGATAACGCCTACAACACCCAGACGGACGAGAAGATTCCCCTCTACCCCGAGGAGGGCGATGAGGCCGGTACCGCCGCCCACGACGCCTTCCAGGCGGACAACGGCTGCTACACCATTGAGAGCGTCAGCGGCACCACCGTTACCAACCCCCAGGGCATCCTGTACATGACCGCCAACTCCGCCTCCGGCTCCAAGTTCTATGAGCTCATCGCCAGCCAGCAGGACTATGTGGCCAACCGCAGCCAGAACTGGCTGCCCAGCTACTCGGTGATTTCCCTGAGTGAGGACGCCTTCACCATTGACACCTATCAGATCACCGACGACGGCAAGACCGAGAAGATTGATGAGACCTTCACCATCCAGAAAACCGAGCAGGGTGAGGTTGACAACAATCAGGACAACCAGGACCAGGACAAGAACGATGAGACCACCGACCCCGGCGAGGAGAGCATTTCTCCCGCGATGCTGGAGATGAGCGGCGAGACTTATTACCGCCTGCGGGATGTGGCCGCGCTGGTTTCCGGCACCAAGCAGCAGTTTGATGTGCTTTGGAACAACGGTGTGACCATCTCCACCGGCACCGCCTACACGGGCGCTGTGCCCTATGAGGCCCCCACCAACGGTACTGCCCAGGAGCTGAACCTCAAGGTGGACGGCAAGGCAGTCACCGCCTCCGCGGTGCTGGCCGGCGGCAACTACTATGTGACCGCGGACTTCCTGGCCACGCTGGGCGTCAGCCTGTAATCCCAACCGATTCAACCAAACCAATCAGCGGCCTCCGCGCCCGGTGCGCGGAGGCCGCTCTATTCGAGGAACGGAGTTTTGCCATGAAACAGAAAACTATTTCCCATTGGTTCCTCCGCTGGGGGATTCCACTGCTCCTGCTGGCGCTATTTCTGGGTTTTGTGATCCGAATCAACCAAGTGGACAAGGTGCCTCTGGTTTCCCGGGAGGGTCAAACTTTTGAAAAAGGGGTGGTCACCCAGATTTTACAGGACAACCTCATGCCCGACGGCAGCCGGGTAGGAGAACAGCGGGTGCTGGTTCGTATGACCACCGGGGTCCGGGCCGGGCAGGAGCTAGAGACCACTAGCTCCTCCGGCTACCTCTTCGGTGCGGGCTGTACTGTGGGTATGAAAGTGGTGGTCCTCCAGAGTGTGGCGGGGGACTCTACCATCACCAGTGTGTATAGCCAGGACCGGGAGGGAGTTCTCTATTTCTTTGCCGCCCTCTATCTGGTGGTGCTGGTGCTGGTGGGCGGAAAACAGGGGTTGAAGGGGGCGCTGGGTCTGGCCTTCACCTTTTTGTGCATCCTCTTCTTCTATCTGCCTCTGGTATATCGAGGTTACTCCCCCTTCTGGGTGGCGGTGGGGCTGTGCGTGGTGACCACCATTGTGACCATGTACCTCATTGGCGGCCCCACCCGAAAAACCCTGGTAGCCACAGGCGGCACCGTGGCGGGGGTGGTCATTGCTGGTGTGGCCGCCACCTGTTTCAGCTGGGCCAGCGGTATCAGTGGCTGGAATGTGTCCGATATTGAAAGTCTCCTGACCCTCTGGAATGTCAGCGGCATTCAGGTGGGAGGGCTGTTGTTCTCAGGGCTGCTCATTTCCAGCCTGGGGGCGGTGATGGATGTAGCCATGTCTATTGGCAGCGCCATTGCGGAAATCCACCAGCAGAACCCCGCCCTCACCCGGCGGGAGCTGTTCAAGGCTGGAATGCATGTGGGGCGGGATATGATGGGCACCGACTCCAACACCCTCATTCTGGCCTTCGCCGGGGGGAGTGTATCCATGCTGGTGTTGGATTACGCCTATGATTTGCCTTTCCAGCAGATTATCAACTCCAACAACATTGGCATTGCGGTTATGCAGGGCCTCTCCGGCAGCTTTGGTATTGTGCTGAGTGTACCGGTAACGGTGCTTTTGGCGGTTTTTCTCTATACTTGGGAAAAGAATCCAAACAAATGAAAAGAATCTGTCTGAGAGGGAATGAAACGCTCAGTAGTGCAACTCTTCCGCCTTTTGTAAAAATATAGAAGGTTGTCTAAAAAGAATCTGAAATAAACCTTGAAAACAGAAAATCAGGGTGCTATACTCAAGATGTAGTAACAAAACGCGGCATACTTAAGGAAGGAAGTGATTTGGACATGAAGATGCGTAAAAAAATCCTGGCTGGTGTCCTGACGGGTACGATTCTGCTGAGTGCAATGCCCATGGCGCTGGCGGCTGACACCGATGCGTCCAATGCGCAGGACTTTGCGAACATCTCGCCCGCCATGGTGCATCTGGATGGTGAGACCTATTACCGCCTGCGGGATGTGGCCGCACTGGTCTCCGGTACGGCGCGGAAGTTCGATGTGCTGTGGAACAATGGCGTGAGCATCCAGACCGGCACTGCCTACAGGGGTGCTGTGCCCTATGATGCCCCCACCAACGGTACCGCCCAGGAGCTGGACCTCAAGGTGGACGGTAAGAGTGTGACCACTCCTGTTGTGTTGGCTGGCAGCAACTACTATGTGACCAAAGACTTTCTGGCGACACTGGGGATCCAGTTGTAATCCTGAGGTTTGAAACCGTTTAGAGCTAGACAGAGCGCCCCTTCCCATATGGGAAGGGGCGCTCGTTTGCGTTGACAGGGCGAAATCAAGGTTCTACAATAGCAATATCAGGGAGTGCAACCAGAGATTGCGCATCTGCAACGCCGAAATGGTTTCGATTGGGCGGAGAGTTTGCTAGGATAGGAGTGGAAGAAGCGGTGCTGTTTTGTGAAAAGATCGCCCTTCTGCGAAAGGAGAAGGGGCTGTCCCAGTTGGAGGTGGCGGAGAAGCTGAATGTCTCCCGTCAGGCCATCTCCCGGTGGGAGGTGGGGGCGGCGATGCCCTCCACAGACAATTTGAAATACTTGGGTGAGCTGTACGGTGTTCCAGTGGATGTGCTGTTGGATGACGGACAGGATCTCCAAGCCTGGCGGGAGGCGCAGCAAAAGCGGGAACAAGAGCCGTCAGACAGACCGCCAGAGACAGAGCACAGAGCGGCTTCCCGTCCCAGCGAGAAGAGGAAATGGATGGTTGCAGCGATTGCCGCCGCAGCGCTGACCATTGGAATTGCCTTTGGAATTTGGATAGGGATGGCCGCCTCTCCATCTACAACTAAGGATGACGATGCTCCCATAGAAGAGTTGAAGAAGGATAGAGTGGATCTACAAGATGAAACACAATTTTCGATTGGATGGTAGACTGGAAAGGAGGTGATTCCAATGTGGTTCAAAAGAATAATTGGGTTGATAGTAAGCAGCCTATTTCTATTTAATTGTGTTTTCTTTCACGCAGGGGCGTTGGAAAGACAAACCTATGAAGGTAGTTCCCAAGACATCATGCTGTGTGCATCGGGTCAATTTTCTGTAATGATTCCTGGGAAGAAAATTGTCGGTGCGGATATGGATTTTCTCTGGATGCTGGGGAACGTGTTACAATCAATGCCAGCTATTTTCCGACAAATGCCAGTGTAGACTTTGGATTGGTAGATTCGGAAGGTATCTTTCACTATGTCAGTGCCAGCAATGGAACTGTAAACCAAACCATCCGTATCAGTGAACGGGGAAGATACACACTTGCCATCCGCAACAATTCCTCGTACACGGTCAACGTGTCGGGATTTGTAACCTACTGAGGTCATGACGAAAGGAGAAAGCAACATGAAACACATCAAGAGGTTGTCTGCTCTGCTGCTGGCCGTCTGCATGGCGGCGAGCCTGTCGGTCTCCGCCTGTACAGGCAAAGTCACGGATTCCATCGGTTCCAGTACTGGACGGGTTCCCATTGTGGCAGCGACACCGGTAGATCTTCCTCCGGTTTCCCTGTATGATGCCTACCATATTCCTGGTACACAGCATACTGGAAGTGCTTATAGCGACTCGTTTACCTGCGATCCAGAGGACGGAAACCGGCTGAATATTTTTGTCCGCAACGATGGGGCCAGTGCTGTAATTGTGAATGTCACCTGGGAGGATAAGGGCATGGTAAAGGAGTTCCCTGCCTATGAGATTGCAGCAGGGAAGAACAAAACCCAGACATACCTCTATGAAGATGGTGCTGGTCTCAATGGGCGCTGGACAGTAGAAGTGACCACCCGCTCGGGCCATCCGCTGAACATATGGGTCTCTGCTCGTCAATACCAAATCAATCCCTAATCAATGGGAGAGCAATTAGCTAAAGTAAGTTGAATGACATTCCCTCCTCAAACAAGCGCCCCTTCCCGTATGGGAGGGGGCGCTCGTTTGCGTTGACAGGGTAAAATCAGGGCTCTACAATAGCAATATCAGGGTGCGCAACCAGAGATTGCGCGGCTGCAACGCCGAGGTGGTTTCCATCGGGCGGAGAGTTTGCTAGGATTGGAGTGGAAGAATCGGTGGTGTTTTGTGAAAAGATCGCCCTTCTGCGAAAAGAGAAGGGGCTGTCCCAGTTGGAGGTGGCGGAGAAGCTGAATATCTCCCGTCAGGCCATCTCCCGGTGGGAGGTGGGGGCGGCGATGCCCTCCACAGACAATTTGAAATATTTGGGTGAGCTGTACGATGTTCCAGTGGATGTACTGATGAATGACGGACAGGATCTTCTGGCCTGGCAGGAGGAGCAGCAAAAGCGGGAACAAGAGCCGTCAGACGGACTGCCAGAGACAGAGCACAGAGCGGCTTCCCGTCCCAGCGGGAAGAGGAAATGGGTGGTTGCAGCGATTGCCGCCGCAGCGCTGACCATTGGAATTGCCTTCGGAATCTGGGTAGGGATGGTCATTTTGCCACAGCAGAGACAGGAAAATGTCACTCCGATACAAGGTTTGGAACAAGAAAGATTACCACAAGAAAACGAAGGTGGGACATTTTTACTGGATTAGTGAGTCTGAATTGGAAGGGGGGTGAATGAAATGCAGATAACATTAAAAAGAATGATTTGCAGAATACTGACTAGCGCCCTTCTGATTGGCTTGTTGGGAATAACAGGGTCAGCAGTAGACAAGGAGAACCTTCAGGCCACAAGCTTTTCCGTTCAGCGAGCAACAAATCAATTTAACTTC
>DXDX01000031.1 GCA_019115265.1 Candidatus Flavonifractor merdigallinarum
AAGCAGCCCTACGGCTCAACCAGGAGGTAGAGAACTTGACCCTGCTGTCCTACAGCTATTGTATCACGGGCATCTCTAAGCCTGCTGATATCTGAATTATTAACTTTCAAACTTATTATACGAGGAGGTAACGCATGGGAGTGAAAGGATTTCCCACCAGCAGTGATATTTACCTGGAGATCGACGGGAAAAAGGTGGCGGTGGTGCAGAGCTACGCCGCTAAGAGTACCCGTACCAGTCAGACGGTGGAGGCCTTCGGCGAGGATGAGCCGGTGGCCACCATCCCCGGTCCGCGCAACCACGTCATTGAGCTCACCCGGCTGTATGCCACCGACGAGGCCATCCGGGACAACATTGACTTCCACACCCTGAGTGATTTCAGTCTGGTGATCTGCAAGCCCGACCGGAAAATCATCTACTCCGGGTGTCAGTGGAGCACCATCAACGAGACTGGCGCGCTGGGGGCTATGGTAGTGGAGAAGATTACCATTGTGGCTGCCAAGCGCATTGAGATGGCCGCATGAGCAAGGCCGTAGGTGCGCTGCGGGCCGGAGCGGAACGGCTGGATTTGGGGGAGGGGCGGGCGCTGCGCCTCCTCTCCGCCCAGGAGACTTTGGAGGCCCGGCGGGAGGGGGCGCTGCTGGCCCAGGACGGGACAGAGCGGGCCCTGTGTGCCAACGCCGCACTGCTGGCCCGGGCGCTGGTGGGGGCGGAGGACGCCCCCCTCTATGAGAGCGGCAGCGCGGTGCTTCAGGCCCTCACCGCCCGGGAGATTGGCCGTCTGGCCCGGATTTGGGCCAGATTTGACCGGATGGAGAATCCCACCCCCGCGACCGAAGAGGAGGGGGAGCGCTGGCTGGAGGAGCTGCGGGAGGATCGGGAGGGACGTCTGCGCTGGAAGGTGCTGCGGACCTTTGGGGCTTTGCCCACCGAGGAGCGGGCCAGAGCTATGAAAGAACGGGATTACCTCTGGTGCGCCCTTCAGCTGCTGCTGGATCGGGAGGAAGAGCTGGACCGGCTGTGTCCTACCTGCCGCGCACAGGCTATGGAGGAGCGCTGTCCTGTGTGCGGTGCCCCCACCGAAAGCGGAGAAGGGGGACAGAACGCCGCCTTTGACCAGAGCCGCTATGAGGCCATGTGTCGGGGAGAGAAACCGTGAGAGATATTTTAGCGGATTTGCTGGAAGAGCAGGAGGAGGCGGTCCAGCGGGAAACCGCCCTCCCGGAAGAAGAGGAATCGGTGGCGGGAGGGTACCTCCCGCCGCTGGTTGAGAAGCGCGTGGGACGGTCTGCTACCGAAACACAGACCGATTTCACCGTGGAGAGAGGGAAAAACGGGCGGGAGACGGCTGCCCCTGTGGAAAACCCGGAAGAGGGGGAGCAGGATGGAAGCGAGATGCAGAGAGAGCCGCTTTCCCAGCCCGATTTAATCGAGAACAGCAAACAGTTTGACCTTGGAGCGGAGTGGGAGGGCCGGATTCCCGCAAAAACGGAGCCGCTTCCCATTGGCAGAGGACAGGCGCAGGGGGATGGGGAAGCTCCCGTTTCGGTGTCGGCCCGGGGAGTGACGGAGAGTTGGGCGGAACAGGTTTTGAATGTGCTGCCCGGCGTGACAGCGGCCCTCTCGGTAAAAAAGTCCGATTCTGTACCGGAGGGAGTGGCGCTCAACAGGGCTCCAGTGCCAACTGTTGAGCCGAGCGGAGAGAATGCTTCACCGGCAGAAACGGGGATAGATGGGGTATCCGTACAGGAGAAGGGGAGTGGGGTTCAGGAGAACCGCCGGACCTGGAGCAGCGGGACGCTCTATTCCACTCTGCGGCGCTGGGAGAGTGCCGCATCCTGGCCGGAGAGTGCCGGGCGGTCTGCGCCTGTCCCCCTGTCTGCCGCTGTATCTCAGTCCGGTGGGACAGGCGGGCTCACCCTGGAGCAGCTGGACCGGGCCGCCCAGCGGGATGCCCGACGGTTTGACGCCCCCTTTCCGCTCTACTGAGGAGGGATAGCATGAGACTGAGCCCCATGCGCTACAAGGATTTTGTGTGGCCCCACAATCCCCGCACCTATGTCATTGAGTACGAGCGGGTGATGGCGGTCAATAAGGTGCCCTACGGGCGCTATCAGCTCCAGGACTTGGGGCCCACCCGGCGGATACTCCGGGGGGAGGGGGAGTTCGTGGGGGAGGACGCCTACCGCACCTTCCAGAGCCTGGCCACCGTCTTTTACCAGGAGGGGCCGGGGTTGCTGGTCCATCCGGTGTGGCAGTGCGCCAACGCCTATTTTGTGGAGCTCTCCCTGGCGCAGGAGCCGAGGGCCGACTATGTGCGCTATACCTTCACGTTCTGGGAGAGCTATGACGACTATGTGGAGCGCCTAACCCCGGTTGGAGGTACGTCTGCCTCTGCGGGAGGGGGAACTGGAACAGGGAACAACACCGCAGGCACAGGGACCTGGCATACCGTCCGGCGGGGTGAGAGTTTGTGGGCCATTGCCCGGCAGTATGGGCTGAGCCTCGGCGCACTCATTGCCCTCAACCCCCAGATTAAAAACCCAAACCTCATCTATGTGGGGCAGAAAGTGCGGGTGGCGTGATGGAGTGCTGGCTGACCGATTATCGAGGGGAGCGCCGGATGCTGCCTCCCCGGACCGCATGGCGGTTTACCTACACATCAGGGACCCCCTGCGACTCCTTTCAGGTGGAGTGCCTGTGGGGCCAGGAGCGGGAGGACGCTCTGGCCGATGCGGTGCTCTTTGGGGCCTTTGAGGGGGGCGAGACGGTGTTCACCGGCGTGGTAGACGAGTGTGAGTGTACCTGGGACGGCAATGGCAGCCGCCTTATCGTGACGGGGCGGGGGATGGCAGCCCGGCTGCTGGACAATGAGGCCAAGGGGGCGGACTACCTGGTGGCCACCTGGGACGATGTGCTGCGGGACCATGTGACCCCTTACGGCATCACGGCGGTGGGTGGGGAGAACCTGCCCCATGTGACGGGCTTTTCCGTGGAGACGGGGAGCAGCGAGTGGACGGTGGTGGAGTCCTTTGTCCGCTACTACGGTGGACAGGAGCCCCGGTTTGACCGGATGGGACAGCTCATCCTCTCCGGCTGGGCCAGCGGCCAGCGGCGAAAGCTGGGGCCGGACTGCCCGGTGACCTCCGCCGTGCTGCGGGACAAGCGCTATGGGGTGCTCTCCCAGGTGCTGGTGCGCAATCCCAACGACCAGGGGGAGGAGACGGTGACCAATGAGGATTTTGCACAGCGGGGCGGGATGCGCCGTCAGGTGCTCACCATGCCCCGCAAGAGCGGCTTTGAGGCCATGCGCTACCGGGCCGACTACCAGCTCCGCCGCTCGGCGGAGGAGCTGCGCCGCCTCACCCTCCGCTCACCCCGGGCCTTTCTGGCCTATCCGGGCGATGTGGTGGAACTGGAGTTGGAGCGGCCCAAGCTCAGCGGGAGCTGGCGGGTGTGGGAGAGCACCTGCGGAAGCGACGAGAAGGGGACCTATACCGAGCTGGAGCTGAGCCCGGTATCCTGAGAGAGGAGGAAGGGAGCATGTGGATTTCCGACCGAAGGCGGAGAGCACAAGAGGGAGAGGAACCGGTCCAGATTGGACGGGTGACCATCCCCGGTGACCCAGCCTGTGTGTGGACGGGCAGCGAGCGGCGGGATGCCCCTCTGTTTGGCCCCGGCGGGTACATCTGGCGGCCCAACCTGGGAGATGAAGTGCTGGTGCTCAAAACCGGCGAGGGATTTTGCGTGGCCGGTGTCCGAAACAGCGGCGCCTATCTGGCGCCCGGTGAGGTGGCCATTCTGGGGCAGAACAACACCCAGATTGTGCTGCGTTCCAACGGGGTCATTCAGATAAATGGGCAGGCGCTGACATTCAATGGAGAAGTGTTGGCCGGAAAGTTGCCGGAGGAGGAGAGCGGAGAAGGGGGAGAGGAGTAGCATGGAGCTGAAGCTGCGGGACGGAGATTATGTGTCCGATGGCCTGGGCGGGGTAGAGCGGGTGGAAGGAGCAGAGGAGCTCTTGCAGCGGGTGCTGTGGAAGCTGGCCGTGCGGCGGGGAAGCTTTCCCCTGCTGCCGGAGCTGGGCAGCCAGCTCCACCTTCTCACCCGGGCCAAGCCCGCTGAGCGCTCCGCCCTGGCCAGTCAGTATGCCGCCGAGGCGCTGGCCGACGAGCCGGATTTGCACCTCCAGGCCGTCACCCTCACCGAGTCGGGGAGAGAGGGAAGGCTGCGTCTGGAGCTGATGTGGCAGGGGGAGACCTTTACGGTGGAGACCGTACTGGGAGGGAGGGAGTAACATCAAAACGATTCAAGAACTGTATACAGATATGCTGGAGACCTTTGAGACGGAGACCGGCAGCGCCCCCGGCGGGACCAGTGACTTGGCAGTGCGCCTCTATGCGGTGGCGGCGCAGATCTATGCCCTGTATGTCCAGAGTGAGTGGGTGACCCGGCAGTGCTTTCCCCAGAGCGCCCAGGGAGAGTATCTGGACCTCCACGCCGCCCTGCGGGGGGTGGAGCGGAAGGCCGCCGTACAGGCCCAGGGGGAGATTGCTTTTCAGGTGGAAGAGGCATCCCAGAATGCGCTGACCATCCCGGCGGGCACCGTGTGTCTGACGGCGGGGCTGGTGCGCTTTGAGACCCTGGAGGAGGGCGTTCTCAATCCGGGGGAGACGCAGGTGCTGGTGCCCGCCCGGGCGGTGGAGCCGGGGGCGGAGGGCAATGTGGCGGCGGGGACCATCCGTTCTATGGCGGTGGCCCCGGTGGGCATTGAGGGCTGTTATAACCCCCAGTCCTTCACCGGCGGCAGCGATTCAGAGGACGATGAGGGCCTGCGGGCACGGGTGCTGGAGACCTACCGGCGCCTGCCCAACGGCGCCAACGCAGCCTATTACTATCAGGAGGCTATGTCCTTTGAAGAGGTGGCCGCTGCTTCCATCCTCTGCCGCCCCAGAGGGGTGGGAACGGTGGATGTGGTGGTGTCCACTGCCCAAGGGGCACCCGGCAAAGAACTGCTGGAGACCCTCCAGGCCCATTTTGAGGAGCGGCGGGAGATTTCGGTGGACGTGGTGGTCCGCGCCCCGGAGGAGCAGACGGTGGATTTGGAGATGAAGGTCTCCCCGGCGGAAGGGTACACGTCAGAGGAGGCACGCACCGCTGCGCAGAGCGCGCTGGAGGGCTGGTTTGACGGTACCAGACTGGGCAAGAGTGTGCTGCGGGCAGAGCTGTGCAGCCGGGTCTTTGCCCTGAAAGAGGTGTCCAACTGTGCCCTCACCAAGCCCGCGGAGGACCAGCTCCTGGATGCCGATGTGCTGCCCCGTCTGGGTCAGCTCACTGTGGGCGACCTGGGGGTGGGCGTGTGAGCTATGGGCAGTATCTGAAAGACCTGCTGGAGCCTATGGGGGTGTACCGCCTCCAGAATTCCCTCAACGGCGCGGAGCTGGAGAGCGAGGGAGCCGCGCTGGACGGGGTGGACAGCGCCCTGGAGCACATCGAGAGGGAGATGATTCTCCTCACCGCCGAGGGGGAGGGTCTGGAGAAGATTGAGAGCCTTCTGACCCGCCGGCCGGTGACCACCACCCTCAACGCCCGGCGGGCCGCTTTGGCGGCCTTGCTGCGCATCGGTGGGGACAGCTTTACCCTCACCGCCATCAATGACAACCTCCGGGGGTGCGGCATCCACGCGGTGGCCAACGAGACCGGGCGGCCCAACTATGTGCAGGTCTCCTTTCCTAATGTGCCCGGTATCCCCAAGGGCTTTGAGGAGATGCGCAAAATTATCGAGGACATTCTCCCCGCCCATATCGGGATTGAGTATGTCTACTGGTTCATCACCTGGGCGGAGCTGGAGCGCCGGTTTGACACCTGGGGAGAGATTGAGGATATGCATTTGAGCTGGGAAGAGCTGGAGACCCTGGTGCGGGAAGAGGAGGATCTATGAGAGCGGAACAGAGACAGCGCGGACTCATTGTCTATGAGATGGAGTGGGAGGACCGGGTGCGGCAGGCGATGGAGCAGATGCTGCGCCTCAGCGCCCAGAGCTTGGATGACCAGCAGGCCGCCCAGGTGGGGGCGCTGTTCCCCCGCTGGGAGGCGGGGATGACCTATGAGGCGGGAACGCGGCTGGCCGATGAAATGGGGAATCTCTACAAGGTGGTACAGAGCCACACCAGCCAGAGCGACTGGCCCATGGAGGGGACTCCCGCGCTCTACACCTGTCTGGGTGTGACAGCGGAGGAGCCCGACTCGATTCCCGACTGGCGTCAGCCTACCGGGGCCCACGACGCCTACCAGAAGGGAGATAAAGTGCGCTATGGCGGGAAGATCTACCGTTCCCTCATGGACGGAAATGCCTATGCGCCTGATACCCCCGGAGAGCTGTGGGAATTGCTGGAGGAATAAAAATTAAAACCCGCTGGGGAACGGTCAACTGTTCCCCAGCGGGTTTTCTGTGTTTGTTGAGTGGTATTTACAGGTTCAAATCCCGATAGCGGTTGAAACAGGCGAGCATTTCCTGCCGTCTGGGCCGGGCCAGGAAGGGGATGCCCGAGCGGCTTTCACACAGGGCGGACAGCCCTTGTGTTTCCAGCAGCTGCTCCAATGCGTTGGCAATCTGCCGCAGGGTTCGCCGGCCATCCATCAGGTGCTTTTGGGCGTAGAGAAGGCAGTAGCCCAGGGCGGTGAGCTGCTCGCTGTCGGTGAGCTGCTCCACAGAGCGCAAATCAATGGTCTCCCGGTTGAGGCACACGCTGTCCCGGCCCAGGGTTTTGAGCTTCACCCGCTCGCCACCCTGAAAGGCCGGTGAGGGCTTGGGGCGGCGATCAAAGGCCGGTGCGCGGGCGGGCTGCAAGGGGGCGTCGGGGAGGGGGAAGGCGCGGGCGGCCTCTTTGGCCCGGGCGGTGATGTCGTGGGGCACATACCGGTCCATCTGAATCACACAGTCGGCGGGGTGGAAGTAGGCCCCGGAGCTCCCCGCCACCAGAATGGTGGAGATGCCGTGCTGGTCATAGAGCTCCCGGACGCGCTCCAGGAAGGGGGTGATGGGCTCCATGTCCCGGTGGATGACCTGCTGCATCAGGGCGTCCCGCACCATGAAGTTGGTGGCGCTGGTATCCTCGTCCATGAGGAGAAGAGAGGCGCCGGCTTCCAGGCTCTCCACCACATTGGCCGCCTGAGAGGTGCTGCCGCTGGCGTCCTCGGTGGTGAAGTGGACGGTGTCCTTGCCGTTGGGCAGGTCGTTGATGAAGAGGGAGATGTCGGTGTTGCGGATGCTCCGCCCGTCCTCAGCCCGGATTTTCACCGCAGTAGGGTCTGTGATGACATATTCCCGCCCATCCCCGGCAATGTGGGGATAGACCCCCAGCTCCAGTGCCTGGAGCAGGGTGGATTTGCCGTGATAGCCCCCGCCCACAATGAGGGTGACGCCCCGCTGGATGCCCATGCCGGTGAGCGCGCCCCGGTGGGGCAGGTTGAGCGTCACCTCCAGCTCGGAGGGAGACTGGAAGGGAATGGCGCCCTTGAGGGGGAGAGAGGAGACGCCGGAGGCCCGGGGCAGGATGCTGCCGTTGGCCACAAAGGCGCACAGGCCCAGCTGGGGCAGTATGGTGCGGATATACTGCTGGTCCTCCGCCAAATCGGCCACGGCCTGGAGCTGCCGGGCGTCCAGATTGCGGTAGAAGAGGGAGGCGGCAGCGTAGCGGGGCAGCAGCTCAAAGAGAATTTTCTCCAGCTCCCGGGCGTTGATGGTCCGGCCATTGGCAGGAAAGCCCACCTCCAGACGGAGCACCAGGTCGCCGTTTTTGGGGTCCAGCGTGCAGGCGGTGCGCTCCAGCACCTCTTGCCCGCAGCGGCTCACCGCAATCAGGCCGCTGTGGCCAGAGCCCTTGGCCTGGAAGGAGGCCTGGCTGGCCTGATGGCCAAACCGGCGGGTGAGGGCGTCCTGGAGCGCCACCCGCTGGCAGGGGGTACGGTAGAGGGCCGGTGGGAAACCGGCCTGTTTTCCGGGGATGTGGATGCTCAGCTTGGAGGGGGCGGCAAAGGGGTCCCCCTGAACGTGGTCAATAGACAGGACATAGTCGGGAAACTGGTAGCTCTCCCGGGTGTCCTTGTAGGCGGGATAGCCCCGCCGGTCAATGCGGGTGAGCAGATTTTTCAAATCAGCTGCGGTCTGCATAAAAAATTCCTCCGGTTTTCTGGAGCTGCTCCGCATGGGGTGCAGAGCGGCTCCGAATTCCGCAAAAAGGCTGGGGCCTGGCTTCCTTCAAACATGCGAAATTCTGCAAAAACGGTTAGACTGTCGGTTTTTTGCCATTTCGGCGGGAATAGGGTCAATCGTCGGACCCCTGGCTGCCCGGCTGACCATCAGGGCCAGGCCGCCCGGCCAGACTGGGAAGAACGCCATCAAGAGCCAGATCCAGCCCCAGCTCACGGCCTACCAAATCCGAGATAAACCGGGACACCGACACCCCGCGATCTGCCGCCGCTGCTTCTATCGCTTCCCTGTATTCAATCGGAAAAGTTACGCTAGACCTGTAATATTTGATTTTTTGATACTTATTTATTGCGTTTTGTGAATACCTAGAATTCCCCACAAGCTCGATCCCCTTTTTTATGTATTAAGGTATGCCGGGGCCTCCGCCCTTCATATAATGTTGCATTATGTATATTGTGCCTATTGCGTAATGTTGCATAGTGCGCTATAATAACATTGTCAAGGGGGACAACCCCAAGACAAAAAACCGCCCCGCCCGGTTGGAGCGGACGGGGCAGAAAGGAGGCGGAGCGAATGAAACGCATCTGTGGAGTGTGGTACTACAAAGGCATTGCCTATCCAACAGTGAGAGCGGCGCTTCTCGCCCCGTGGCCTAGCAAGTAACTAGGCAACCCGGAAGGGCGCAGGGGCGAAAGCCCCTGTGTCCCCTGGATGCCTAAATAATATCACAAAACGCCGCAAGGCGCAAGGAAAAAGGAGCGAACCAAATGACGATGAATGTGAGACAATTGCCATCTTTGACAGCCTGACTCCGGCCTACGTCCACATTATGACAGAGGACGTGAGCGGCCAGGCTGTGACCGGCACACCCGCCGAGGTGGAGCACAGATGTGGGATAGATCGGGGGTCAAGAATATTCCGCCCATCATCCGGCGCATGTGGCCGGGTTGACGTGAATCATAATGTGTTTGACATCGGGGAAGGTCTGCTCCACATTGTGGTGAATTTGCTCCGCCACTGCGTGGGCCTCCCGTAGCGACTTGTCTCCATCCACCTGGATTTCCAAGTCAATATACACCTTGTTTCCAAACATTCTGGAGCGGAGCAAATCCACACAGACCACCCCATCCTGCGCGGCAATGTAGGTGCTCAGCTGCTTTTCGTAGTCCTCCCCGCAGGAGGTGTCCAGCAGTTTGACCACAGCGTCCTTCAGGATGTCATAGGAGACCTTCAAAATAAAGAGGCAGATGACCACACTGGCCACCGAGTCCAGCACGGGATAGCCCAGCATGGAGCCCGCGATACCGATGAGGGAGCCGATGGAGGAAAAGGCGTCCGAGCGGTGGTGCCAGGCGTCGGCCAGAAACGCGCTGGAGTGAATGAGCTTGGCGTAATAGCGAGTGTACCAGTACATGGCCTCTTTGCCTACAATGGAGACAATGGCGGCGATGAGCGCGATGGCGCTGGGAATGGCCAGGGTTTCATAGCTGCGGGAGAGGATGGTCTCCAGACCGGCCTTGCCAATGCCCAGCCCGGTCAGCAGCAAAACGGCCCCCAGCAGCAGAGAGGCGATGCACTCCAGGCGCTCATGCCCATAGGGGTGGGCGGAGTCGGAGGCTTTCTTGGAAATTTTGACGCCCACCCAGGCGATCAGCGTGGTGAGCACGTCAGAAAAGGAGTGTACTGCGTCCGAAATCATGGCGCTGGAGTGGCCGCTCACACCGGCAAAGAGCTTGAAGCCGGAGAGTACCGCGTTGCCAATGACGCTGACCAGCGACAGCTTTCGGATGATGGCGGCCTCGTTGAGGGTGTTTGGCTGGGTGTCGGGAGAGAGGGGGGTGTTGTTCCTGGTTGTCATAAAAGAATCCTCCTGTTGTCTCCGAGCTCTGGAATGGCTCTGATTTATTCTCTTATGAGCACTTGAGCAAAAACCGTTCCAACAAAAAACGCATCTGTGGAACATACAACTGTCCCACAGATGCGTTGACATCTGCTGCCGCATCGCGGCCCGGCCCCATGGCCCGGAGGCCATCGCCTGCTCAGTTTGTACTGTTGAGCTCTCATCCAAAGCGGATGCGGTGCAGTGCAAAGAAGAGTTGGTTGACTATACCATATCTTATGCGCAATGTCAAGAAGAAGTGCGCGAATCTTTGCGGAAAATTTGTGAGAACAGCCAAAGCGGAAGCGGAGGCACCCGGCGATTTTCCGTGGTTTTGATGGTTGCATATTGCTAACTATACATGCTATAATACCTGCGAGATGTGCAGTGCGTGATGCATGGTAAGACCAATCGGCGCTGGACATCTTTTTTTGCACAATAGTTAGTTATGACTAACTATAATATGGAAAAGAGGAGTGGATGGTATCAAATCTATGCGTTCAACCCCTGTTTTGGCCCTGATTCTGCTGGTGTTGTCAGTCGGGTCTCTGTTTGTAGGGGTCATTCGCCTGTCCCCCGGCGAGCTGCTGGCGGGCAATCTTTCTCTGTGGGAGATTTTTCTGGTCTCCCGGCTGCCCCGCCTGTTGGCCCTCTTGTGCACCGGGATTGGCATGAGTGTGGCCGGTCTTATCATGCAGCAGCTGTGCAGCAACAAATTTGTCTCCCCCACCACAGGCGCCACCATCTCGTCCGCCCAGTTCGGCATTCTCCTGGCGCTGCTGTTTCTCCCGGAGTCCACCCTGTGGGGGCGGGCGCTCTTTGCCTTTGCCGCCGCCATTGTGGGAACCTGGATATTTGTGTGGTTCATTCAGCGCATCCAGTTCAAGGATGTGGTGATGGTCCCCCTGGTGGGGATTATGTTCGGCAATGTCATCGGCGGCATCACCAGCTATCTGGCCTATCAGTACGAGATGACCCAGGCCCTCTCCTCCTGGCTGGTGGGGCACTTTTCACTGGTGCTCAAGGGCCGGTATGAGATTGTGTGGCTGACGGTGCCGCTGGTGGTGCTGGCGTTCCTCTTTGCCAACTATTTCAACATTGTGGGGCTGGGGAAGGACTTTTCCAAAAATCTGGGTGTCCCCTACAATCTGGTGCTCTTCCTGGGGCTGACTATTGCCGCCATGATTACCGCCTCCATTGTGGTGGTGGTGGGCTCTATCTCCTACATCGGGCTCATTGTACCCAATGTGGTGGCCATGTACAAGGGGGACAAAATCCGGGGCACACTGGCGGACACCGCCCTCTTTGGGGCGATCTTTGTGCTGGTATGCGATATGATTGGGCGTGTGGTCATCTACCCCTATGAACTGCCCATTGAGCTCATTGTGGGGATTCTGGGCAGCCTTATCTTCATTGCCCTGCTGTTCTACCGCTTGAAGCACGGGCGCAAGGCCATCCGGCTGGGGAGCGCCTCCCACAGCGGCTGTGCCGCCCCGGTGCGGGCGGTGGAAGGGGGTGGGGAGCGATGAACCTCGCCGCTGTCCGGGCTAACCGGACCAAGCTGCTGGTACTTACGGCACTGGTGCTTCTGTGTGCCGCCGGTTATCTTCTGGTGGAGGTCAACCTCCACAACCCCAAGCTCTTTGCCTATGCCATGAAGCTCCGTACCCCCAAGCTCATCGTCATGCTCCTGACCGCCTTTGCCATTGGCGGGGCCTCCATTGTGTTCCAGTCCATCATCAACAATACCATTGTCACCCCCTGCCTCCTGGGGATGAATTCCCTGTACACCCTCATTCACACGGCGGTGGTGTTTTTTCTGGGTTCGGGGAGCGCCATTGTCCTCAACGCCAATTTGGCCTTTGGGGTGGATGTGGTGCTGATGGGGCTTACCGCCACGGTGATTTACAGCTGGATTTTTCAAAAGACCCGGCACAATGTGCTCTATGTGCTGCTGGTAGGGACGGTCCTCACCTCCTTTTTCGGCAGCATCCAGACCACCCTCACCCGGGTGATGGACCCCAATGAGTACGACACGCTTCTCACGACCCTGGTGGCCAGCTTCAGCAACATCAATTCGGAGATTATCCTCTTTGCGGTGGTGCTTCTGGCTGCGGTGACTTTTGCCCTGCGCCGGGAGCTGGCCCTGCTGGATGTGCTCACGCTGGGGAAGGCGCAGGCCATCAATCTGGGGGTGGACTATGACAAGTGTATCCGCCGCCTGCTGCTGGGGGTGACGCTGTATATCGCGGTGGCCACCGCGCTGGTGGGGCCCATTTCCTTCCTGGGGCTCATCATCGCTAACCTCTCCCGCCAGCTGCTGAAAACCTACCGCCACAGCCAGCTGATTCTGGGCTCCGCCCTGTTTGGGATGCTGGTGCTGGTGGGAGGGCAGCTGCTGGTGGAGCACGTCTACTCCTACGCGATTCCTGTCAGCGTATTTATCACCGTGGGCGGGGGGCTCTACTTCCTCTACCTCCTGCTCACCAGAAAGAAGGTTTGACCATGCGTATCCAAGAACTGACCAAACAGTATGACGGCAAGACTGTGGTAGACGCCGTCTCCTTCTCCATTCCCAAGGGGAAGGTCATCTCCCTCATTGGCCCAAACGGCGCGGGAAAATCCACCGTCATGGGGATGATTTCCCGCCTCATTGCCCACGACAGCGGACTGGTGGACTTTGAGGGGAAGGACATCGGCAAATGGAAGGGCCGGGAGCTCTCCAAGCGCCTGGCTATCCTCACACAGAGCAACCACATCCAGATGAAGCTCACCGTGCGGGAGCTGGTGACCTTTGGCCGCTTCCCCTACTCGGGAAACCGGGTGACGCCGGAGGACCAGGCCATCATTGATAGGGCCATTGCCTATCTGGAGCTGAAGGAGTTTCAGGACCGCTTTCTGGATGAGCTCTCCGGCGGACAGCGCCAGCGGGCCCTCATCGCCATGGTCATCGCCCAGGATACCGAGTATGTCCTCCTGGACGAGCCCACCAACAACCTGGATATCTACCACGCTACCAATATGATGAAGATTGTCCGCCGCCTGTGCGACGAGCTGGGCAAGACCGTCATTCTGGTGCTCCATGAGATCAACTATGCCGCCTTCTACTCAGACTATATCTGTGCCTTCAAGGACGGCAAAATTGCCAAATTTGGCACCGTCGAGGAGGTGATCACCAAAGAGAATCTGTCGGAGATCTACCAAGTCGATTTCGAGATTCTGAACATCGCGGGAAAACCCCTGTCCATCTATTATTAACACAGTTTTTCGGTACTTTTTTCAGAAAAGGAGCAATTGAAATGAAGAAGACACTTCCCCTTGTCCTGGCCGCCGCCCTCTCCCTGAGCCTGGTGGGCTGTTCCGGCACCGCCGCCCAGCCCACCGCGTCCCAGTCCGAGCCCTCCGCCGGAGTGGTGGAGACGCAGGCCCCCGCGTCCATCACCATTACCTCCCTCAACGGCGCCAAGGAGGAGGTGGAGCTGGAGGTGCCCTACAACCCCCAGCGGATCGCGATTCTGGATATGGCCGCGCTGGACATTCTGGACGCCCTGGGCGTAGGGGACCGGGTGGTGGGGACCGCCGACACCAGCCTGGATTACCTCCAGAGCTACATCACCGAGGACATTGCCAATCTGGGCACCATCAAGGAGGCGGATTTGGAGGCGGTCATGGCCGCCGAGCCCGATGTCATCTTCATCGGCGGCCGTCTGGCCACATCCTATGATGCCCTCCGTGAGATTGCCCCGGTGGTCTACCTGGCCACCGACACGGACCTGGGTGTGGTGGAGAGTGTGCGGAAGAACGCATCCACCATCGCCTCCCTCTTCGGCCTGGAGAGCAAGGTAGAGGAGCTGATGGCAGGGTTTGACCGCCGGATTGAGACCCTCCAAACGTTTGCCGATGGCAAAACTGCCATTGTGGGCATGGTGACCAGCGGCAGCTACAATGTGCTGGGCAACGACGGCCGCTGCTCCATCATCGGCCGGGAAATTGGCTTTGAGAACATCGGCATCAACGCCAATCTGGACACCTCCACCCACGGCAATGAGGCCTCCTTCGAGTTCATTGTGGACAAAGCCCCGGACTACCTCTTTGTGATGGATCGGGACGCCGCCATTGGGACCGAGGGGGCGAAGCTGGCCCAGGACGTGATGGAAAATGAGCTGGTCATGGGCACGGACGCCTACAAAAATGGCCATGTGGTCTATCTGGCTCACCCCGCCGTGTGGTACACCGCGGAGGGGGGCATCACCGCGCTGGACCAGATGCTCCAGGATCTGGAGAGTGCGCTGTTGGGCTGAGGCGGTCAGTCAGAGGACTCCCCGGTGGACGGGGTGTCCCCGCCGGTGCTGGGCGCGGAGGGCGCGGCCTGAAGGGAAGGACTGCTCCTTTCAGGGGCGCTGTTGTAGGTGGTGGACGCCGCATCGTCCTCCTTGCCCTGGACCGCGCTTTTCCACTTCTTGGGGTTGTCATTGGGCTGGCGGGAGGCCATGGCCATCATATAGAGCTGTGCATTGTGTTTGATGAGGTAGCGCATGTCTTTGGCGGGCACTTTGTCCCCCTTGCGGATGCGGGACGCGATTTTGGCGCACAATTTCAGCTTCTCCATGGCGTCGCTGAGCACATCGCTGGAGTCCTCTTCTTTCTGAGGCCGGAACAGCGCAACCAGGCCCCTGGGCGCCTGGGCCTTTTGGGCCTGGGTCTGGAGCAATGCCACGGCCTGTTGGGAGAGCTGTAAGCGGTCGCTGGATGGGACGGACAGGCGAGCGGAATTCCCCGGCTGTCTGGCGGCGCTGGACTGCTTGGAAGAGCCGGGCGTTGAGGCGGCTGAGACATGGGATACGTCCATCAAAAATCCTCCTTTCCATGCTTAGGTTCTCTTACTTTCTATATCGGCAGAGAATTCCACTGGGAAAACAGCAAAAGGCCGGACCACAGAACTTTTTTCTGTGGTCCGGCCTTGTTTGCAGGAAACTCAGGCGCAGGGGAGGGTGATGCGGAAGGTGGTGCCCTGGTCCAGCTGGCTCTCCACCTGGATGTGACCGCCGTAGAGCGCCACAATGTGCTTTACGATGGCCAGGCCCAGGCCGGTGCCCCCCGCCTTGCGGGTGCGGCCCCGGTCCACCCGGTAGAACCGCTCAAAAATCCGGTCCAGGGACTCCGGCGGGATGCCGATGCCGGTATCGGAGACAGTGAGCACCGCCTGACCATTCTCACATCCGGTGGTGATGGACACCTGCCCGCCGGGGCGGTTGTACTTGATGCCGTTCTCCGCCAGGTTGAGGATGACCTCCCGAAGCCGGTCCGGGGAGAGGGCGGCGGTACACTCATCGCCGGAGACGGTGAGGGTGACCTCCTGCTCCTTGGCCTTCAGGTCCAAAAGGTCTGCCGCCTCGCGAGCGGTGGCCAGCAGAGGGGCGGAGCCGCCCTCCTGGTCGATGGCCACCGAGTCCAGCTCGGAGATTTTCAAAATGTCATTGATAAGGGCGATGAGCCGGTCCACCTCCACCCCGATGAGGGAGAAAAAGCGCTTCTGGTCCTCCGGCTCGGTGACCATGCCAGAGGAGAGCATGTCGGTAAAGCCCTTGATGGAGGTGAGGGGGGTCTTGAGCTCGTGGGAGACATTGGCGGTGAAGTCGCTGCGGATGTGCTCCGCCCGCTTGAGCTCGGTGACATCGGACAGGAGGATGGAGGTGCCCACCCGCTGCCCCTCGTACTGCTGCCCCGAGACGGGGGAGAGGAAGAAGCGCAGGCTGCGCCCCGGCATGGGCAAATCGTCCACATCCAGCACCACCTGGGTCTTTTGGCTGTGGCACTGCTCCATGGCCTCCCGCAGGCGGCGGCTGCGGGTGGGGAGGAGCAGGCCGGAGAGGTCGCTGGAGTCCTCCGGCACCCCGAACAGCTCCCGGGCGGCCCGGTTACAGGCCAGCAGCCCGCCCTTCTCGTCCAGCAGGAGAAGGCCCTCGTCCATACAGTCTAGAATGAGGTTTACCTTGTCCCGCTCGCTGGTCAGGCTGTGGATGGAATCCCCCAGCCGCTCCACCAGCTTGTCAATGTAGCGCAGAATGGGCCGCAGCTCGTCGTCCCCCCGGTAGGCGTCCAGACTGGTAGGCGCCGCCCCGGAGAGCACACTGGACAGGGCGTCCCCCACCGCCCCCAGAGGGGCCACCGCCCGCTGGGCCATCCGGCGGGAGAGGGCCAGGGCCATCAGCAGCGCCACCACCGAGGCGGCCAGCAGCCCCAAAGTCCCCCGCCACACCAGACTGTCAATGGAGGAGAGGGGCATGGAGGCCCTTCCAATCATGCCGTCGGTGAAGCGCTTGGCCACATAGAGCATGGGCACTCCCACCGTGTCCGAGGCGCGGGTGTCCTCCCCCCAGCCGGTGGCCAGAGCGGCGATGACCTCCGGGCGGTTGGCGTGATTCTCCAGGGTGCCGGCCTCCGCGCCGGTGTCAATGAGGACGGTGCCGTCCGGGTCAATGATGGTCAGGCGCTTGTCGGGGGCGGCCTGCTGAAACTGCTCTGCGGCGGCCTGGGCGTTGGTAATCTGGCTCTGGCTGTCCATGAGAATCAGCAGTTCTTTCAGGCTCTCCAGCGAATCCTCCCGCTCCTGATTGAAGAGGAACCACACCCCCATGGCATTGGACACCAGGAGAGCGACCAGAACAATGAGTAAAGTGGCGGCGGTCAGACGTTTTTTCATACCATGAGTACGCTCCTCAGTCAATCTTATAGCCCACGCCCCGGACGGTGGAGATGAGGCCATCGCCCAGCTTCTGGCGCAGGGATTTGATGTGCATATCCACTGTGCGGGTCTCGCCGGTGAAGTCATAGTCCCACACCGTGTGGAGAATCTCGTCCCGGGTGAGCACCGCGCCCCGCCGGGAGACCAGCAGGCGCAGCAGCTCAAATTCCTTATAAGTCAGCTCCACCAGCTCGCCCCCGCGGCGCACCGTGCGGGCGGCGGGGTCAATCTCCAGTTCCCCGCAGCGCAGCAGACCATCCTCCCGCCGGTGGGTGCGGCGGAGGACGGCTTTGATGCGGGCTTGCAGCTCCATGAGGCCAAAGGGCTTGACCACATAGTCGTCCGCCCCCGTCTCCAGGCCGGTGACCCGGTCCATCTCGGCGGTGCGGGCGGTGAGCAGAATGATGGGGACCTCGGCGGTCTCCCGGGCGGCGCGCAGGCGGCGCAGAAGCTCCAATCCGTCCATGCCGGGCAGCATGATGTCCAGCAGATAGATCACAGGGGGCGTGAGGCCGGCTTCGGCGGCGAAATACTCCTCGGCGGACTCGTAGACACGGGCCTCATAGCCGGTGGACTGGAAGTAGTAGCGGAGCATTTCGCGGATGCTGCTGTCATCCTCCACGATGACAATGGCATTGGACATGGGGGCTTTCCTCCTTTAGGTGGGTGTGGCCAGGGTGCCGGTGACGCAGTAGATGGCCCACTGGGCGATGTTCACCGCGTGGTCCGCGATGCGCTCCAGATACTTGGCGATGATGATGAGGTCGATGGCCTGGTCGGCGCTCTCCCGGTTGTTGAGAATGAGCTCCACCAGCTCGGCCTTCTCGGTGCGGAAGAGCTCATCCACCTCGTCGTCCAGGCCGATGACCTCCCCGGCGGCGTCCTGGTCCCGGTTGACATAGGCAAAAATGGCCCGCTTGACCATAAAACCGGCCTTCTGGCTCATGGTGCGGATGTGGGTCAAGTCGCTGCCCGCCTGGTTCTGGGCCAGAAGCAGGGAGATCTCCGCGATGTTGGCGCACTGGTCGCCGATGCGCTGTAAGTCGGTGACCATCTTCAGCGCCGCCGAGATGGTGCGCAAATCCCGGGCCACCGGCTGCTGCTGGAGGAGGAGGCGCAGACAGCGGTTTTCAATGCTGCGCTCCATCTGCTCCATGGTGTGGGTGAGGTCAATGGCCTGGTGGGCCTGCCGGCGATCGGGAGAGGCCAGGGAGGAGGTCACCAAATCAATGGCGTCCTCAGCGGCCGCGGCCATATCAATCATTTCCGTCCCCAAATCGTGGAGCTCGGAGTCGAATGTTTTTCTCATAAGGGCCTCCTTGTGTTATCCGAAGCGGCCGGTGATATAGTCCTCGGTCCGCTTGTCCTTGGGCATGGAGAAGAGCTGGGTGGTCTCGCCGAACTCAATGAGCTCGCCCAGCAGGAAAAAGGCGCATCGGTCGGATACACGGGTGGCCTGCTGCATGTTGTGTGTGACCATGATGATAGTGTAATCCTTTTTCAGTTCCACCGCAAGCTCCTCAATTTTGGAGGTGGAGATGGGGTCCAGGGCGGAGGTGGCCTCGTCCATGAGGAGGACGTCGGGCTTCACCGCCAGGGCCCGGGCGATGCACAGGCGCTGCTGCTGGCCGCCGGAGAGGCCCAGCGCCGACTTCTTCAGCCGGTCCTTCACCTCGTCCCAGATGGCCGCCCCCCGCAGGGACTCCTCCACAATGTCGTCCAGCTGGCTCTTGTTGCGGATGCCGTGGGTGCGGGGGCCGTAGGCGATGTTGTCATAGATGGACATGGGGAAGGGGTTGGCCTTCTGGAATACCATGCCGATCTGCTTGCGCAGCCAGGTCACATCCAGGCCGGGGGCGTAGATGTCCTGCTCCCGGTAGCGCAGGCTGCCGGTGATTTTCACGTTGGGGATGAGGTCGTTCATGCGGTTGATGGTGCGCAGGAAGGTGGATTTGCCGCAGCCGGAGGGGCCGATGAGGGCGGTGATGCACCGCTCGGGGATCTCCATGTTGATGGACTTGAGCGCCCGGTTCTCCCCGTAATAGAGGTCCAGATTCTCCGCTTGGATGATGGTTTTGTCATTCATATCGCAATTCACCTTTTATTTCTTTCTCAGATGTTTGCCCACCAGCTTGGCGGCCAGGTTGATGACCAGCGTGATGGCCAGCAGGACCACCGCCACAGAGAAGGCCATATCGAACTGGGCGCGCTCCTTGGCGTAGACGTACAGGGCCACGGTGAGGGTGGCGCCGGAGCTGTCCACCAGACCGCCGTCGCTGAAGAATTTCTGGAGGGTGGTGCCCATACCGGCGGTGAACATGAGGACCGCGGACTCGCCCACAATGCGCCCAATGGCCAGAATGCAGCCGGTGACAATGCCGTCAATGGATCCAGGGAGAACAATGGTGCGGATCATGTGCCACTTGCCCGCGCCCAGGCCCAGCGCGCCCTCCCGGTAGCCCTGGGGCACCGTCTTGAGGGACTCCTGGGTGGTGCGGATGATGGTGGGCAGGGTCATAATCACCAGGGTGAAAGCGCCGGCCAGCAGGGTTTTCCCTAGGCCCAACACCTGACAGAACACCAGCATACCCACCAGGGCGTACAGAATGGAGGGAATGCCGGCCAGAGTTTCGGTGGCAAACTCAATAGCGGCGACCAGCTTGTGGTTGGTGGCGTACTCGGTGAGGTAGATGGCCGCCCCTACGCCCAGAGGGAGGACAAAGAGGAGGGTGACCACAATCACATAGATGGTGTTCTGAATGGCGGGCAGAATGCCGTCGGTGCCCCGCAGCACGCTCTCCTGGGTGGTGAGGAACTCCAAGTTCAGATTGGGAAGGCCCCGATAGAGAATATAGCCGATGAGGAAGAGGAGCAGCAGACAGGTGAGCGCAGCGGAGAGGTAGAGCAGGGAGCGCATCACCACATCATAGGTGCGGCGGCGCACGCTCAGCCCCTGGGTCTGCTTCTGTTCCTCCGCGCGCACGGAAGAGATTACCTTTGTCATCCTTTAACCCTCCTTGTTCCGCTTGAGGAACACATTCAGGAATATATTGATGCACATGATGAAGAGAAAGAGCACCAGGCCGATGGAGTACAGGGCGTTGCGCTGGAGGGAGCCCACAGCGGCGTAGCTCATCTCGCTGGCGATGGCGGTGGTGAGGAATTTCACGCTGGAGAAGAGGGAGGGCATGTTGGCCACATTGCCCGCCACCATCAGAATGGCCATGGCCTCGCCGATGGCCCGGCCCACACCCAGCACCACCGCCGCGGCGATGCCGCTCTTGGCGGCGGGGGCGGTGACCCGGAAGTACGTCTCCAGCTCGGTGGCCCCCAAGGCCAGGCTGGCCTCCTCATACTCCTTGGGCACGGCCCGCAGAGCGGTCTCCGACACCGAGATAATGGAGGGGAGAATCATCACGGCCAGCACAATAATGGCGGCCAGCAGGCTGTCTCCGGCGGCCAGATGGAAGGTCTCCCGGATGGCGGGGAGCAGGACCATCATGCCCACCAGACCGTACACCACCGAGGGAATACCGGCCAGCAGGTCCACCGCCGGACGGATGGCGGCGGCCACCTTGGGGGGCGCCACCTTGGCCAGGAACACCGCCATCAGGAAGCCCAGGGGCACGCCGATGAGAATGGCCCCGGCGGTGCCGTAAATGGAGGTGAGGATGAAGGGCAGGATACCGTAGGCGGGGTCCGTTTGATCGGTGGAGGCCCAGCGTGTGCCAAAGAGGAAGTCCACCAGGCCCACTTCCCGGATGGCGGGCAGACCTGAGATGACGAGATAGATGGTGATCAGCAGGACGAAGGCGATGGCGATAAAGCCGCAGATTAGGAAGAGGACCTTCATGATCCACTCCATCGCCTCCTTGGGGGTGAGCTTGCCGCCGCGCCCCGGAATCAATGCTTTCATATCAGAACCAACCTTTTTAAGAAAAATTTCTGGTGTGTGGGCGGTGTGTCAGAGAAATTTGACACGCGGAAGCAAGCCCCCGGAGGCCCGGGGACTTGCTTTTGGGGGGTATGGGAGAGAAGTTAGCCGTTGGCGGACACCGCACCGGCGGCGGCGATGATGTCGGCGGCGTCAGCGCTCATGGAGAAGTCCAGGAAAGCCTGAGCGGCGGGGGAGAGCTCGGCGCCCTCCTTGGTGACCATGACGAAGGGGCGCTGAATGGCGTAAGTACCGTCCAGAACCGTGGCCTCAGAGGGAGCGACGCCGCCCACCTTCACAGCCTTGACGGAGTTGTTCACCGCGGACAGGGAGGCATAGCCGATGCCGTTGGGGTTGGAGGCCACATTGCCGATGACGTCGCCGGTGGAGGAGTACTCGTTGGTGTACTTGCAGGCATCCTTCACGCCCACAATCTCCTCGAAGGCGCCGCGGGTGCCGGAGCCAGCCTCACGGCCAAAGACGGCGATCTGGCCATCGGCGCCGCCCAGCTCAGACCAGTTGGTGATTTCGCCCTTGAAAATCTGGGCAATCTGCTCCACGGTCAAATCCTCCACACCGTTGTTGGGGTTGACCACCACGGCAACGCCGTCCAGAGCCACGATGTTCTCCACCGCGCCGCTGCTCTTCTCCGCATCCTCCAGGGCACGGGAGGAGAGGCCGATGTCGCAGGTGCCGGCGGTGGCGGACTCAATGCCGGTGCCGGAGCCAGTGCCGGAGTAGTTGACGGTCACGTCGGGGTTGGCCTCCATAAAGGCCTCAGCCAGCGCCTTCACCACACTCTCCATGGAGGTGGAGCCGTCGGTGTTGACGGTGCCGGAGAGCTCCGTGGGGGTATTCTCAGAAGGGGCGGCGCTGTTGGTGCCGCTGCTGGGGTTGGAAGAGGGGGCGGAGGAAGTGCCGCCGCCGCAGCCGGCCAGCAGACCCAGACAGAGCACACCGGACAGGACAAGAGAGGTAATGCGTTTCATGGTTTTCATTCTCCATTTCATTGTAGAATTTACATACAAACTTTTGAGCGACCCGGTCTCCCGGGGACGGTGTTAGTATAGCCGAGGGTTTGTAAAGTCGTCTTGCAGGAGAATGTAAAGGCTTTGTAAAGAATGGGCCCGCCCCAATGGCGGGGTTTTTGTCCTCGCCGGACGGGCGTCCTGCGCGGACAGCGCCCGATTTCTTTTCGCGGAAAAGAAACCGGGGAAAGAAAAGGCGGAGAGGGGAACTTCTCGTTCCCCTCTCCACTCCCCTCCAAAAGGGCGGCCTTTTCAGGGGGCCGCCCCATTGGGGGTGCAAACTGATAGTTTTTTCTGTGGCACTGAGTTAGATATAGACGTCACCTGTCTTGCATGGCAGTACAACACTGTCCTCATAGGCAGAAAGCCTGCTTCAAATGGCACCGGGCTGGCGCAATCCTACCGCAGCAGACCTTTAGCCCGGTTGCGCATTGGGGGGAGTGCAGAGGGGGCAGCGCCCCCTCTGCGCTTTCTTTCCCACCGCTTTCTTTGGCAAAGAAAGCGGTGCCCCCGCTGAGCAAGCGGCCCGCGCGGCGAGCGCAGCTTCAATTGGGAGTGGGACAAGCGTGGGTTACCGCCTCCAGCTGCTGGCGGTAGTGCTCCACCGCCCAGTCGGGGCTGAGGAGCTGGGCCCCCGGCCCCAGACCGAAGAGCCAGCCCAGAAACTGGGGGCTCACCACCGCGGTGAGGGAGACGGTGAAGTGCTCCTCCCCATCGGGAACCAGCATTACCTCTTGACCGAAGCGGTCCAGAATGACGCCGATGAGGCGGCGTTCACAGCGCAGACGGACCTGGGCCTCCCGGCCACTGAACATGCCGAAGTGCTTTTGTACATACGCCCCGATATCCAGTGCGGCGTACTCCTGCCCGCCGGAGCGGGGGAGGGAGGTGACCGCCAGCTCGGCCATCTTGTCCACCCGGTAGTGGCGCATCTCCTTGTGCTCGTGGTCATAGCCCGCTAAATAGTAGTTCTCATTGTCCCAGATAAGGGCGTAAGGGGAGACCACATAGCGCCGCCCCTCCCGGCGAAAGACCGGGGCCTTTTGCAGATTGAAGTCAAAGTAACGGAACGTCACCGCCCGCCCGGCTGAAATGGCGGTATGGAGCTGGTCAATGGTGTAGTATACTGACTCGTTGACTGTCTTGGGCCGGCCTGTAACATAGACCTGGCGCTGGAGCTGCCGGGCCTGGTGGACACTGGCCAGAGACTCCAGCTTGCGGATAAGAGCCTGGCTCTTGCTGCGGGAGATGAATTTACACGACTGCACCGCGTCCACCAGCAGCTTGAGCTCGGGGAGCTGGAACAGGCGCTCCCCCACAAACCAGCCCGCCCGGCGGCCCTTCTGGCCCTGAATATCCAGCCCAAATTCCTCCAGCGCGGCCATATCCCGATAAATGCTCTTGCGCTCGGCGGTAATGCCCAGCGATTCCAGCGCATCGATGAGGGCCTGGGTGGAAATGGGATGATCTTCGTCACTGCGCTCCAGCAAGAGTTGGCGCAGATAGAGCAGCTTCAGCTTCTGATTGGCGCTCTTAGCCATGTTTGGGGCCTCCTTCTCTGATGTTGTTTTCAGTATACACCCCCATTGGTCCAATAAGAAGGACTCTTTGCCAACGAAAAGAAGATGGGCCCTTTTTTGTCCAAATGGGAAAGGAACACTTGCAAATTTCCAAAAGAATGGTATACTAAACGGTGATTTTACTTTTAGAAAATGGAGTTGACCACCATGAAACGAACCACTGTCGCGCAGATCTTTGCCGACCAGGCGGCTTTCGGCGGACAGACCGTCACCGTCTGCGGCTGGGCCCGCACCATCCGGGACATGAAGACCTTCGGCTTCCTCGAGCTCAATGACGGCTCCTGCTTCCGAAACCTTCAGGTTGTCTTTGCCGACAATGAGGTGGACAATTTCAAGGAGATTGCCAAGAGCAATGTGGGCGCCTCCTTTGTGGTGACCGGCACCGTGGTCCTCACCCCCGACGCCAAGCAGCCTCTGGAGGTGAGAGCCCAGACCGTCACGGTGGAGGGCCCCTCCACCCCCGACTACCCCCTGCAGAAGAAGCGCCACAGCGTGGAGTACCTGCGCACCATCCAGCACCTGCGCCCCCGGACCAACCTGTTCTCCGCCGCCTTCCGGGTGCGCTCGGTGGCTGCCCACGCCATCCATTGCTTCTTCCAGGACCGGGGCTTTGTGTATGTGCATACCCCCATCATCACCGCCAGCGACTGCGAGGGCGCCGGTGAGATGTTCCAGGTGACCACCCTGGACCAGGAGAACCTGCCCAAGAACCCGGACGGCACCGTGGACTACACCAAGGACTTTTTCGGCAAGCGGGCTTCCCTCACCGTCTCCGGCCAGCTCAATGCCGAAAACTTCGCTATGGCCTTCGGCAATGTGTACACCTTCGGCCCCACCTTCCGGGCGGAGAACTCCAACACCCAGCGCCACGCCGCTGAGTTCTGGATGATTGAGCCGGAGATGGCCTTTGCCGACCTCACCGACTACATGGACACCGCTGAGGCCATGATCAAGTATATCATCAACACCGTGATGGAGAAGTGCCCCGACGAGATGAACTTCTTCTCCTCCTTTGTGGACAAGGGCCTGAAGGAGCGGCTGGAGCATGTGGCCTCCTCGGACTTCGCCCGGGTGAGCTACACCGACGCGGTGAAGATTCTGGAGGAGAACAACGACAAGTTTGACTTCAAGGCCTACTGGGGCTGCGACCTCCAGACCGAGCATGAGCGCTACCTCACCGAGCAGGTGTTCAAGCGTCCGGTGTTTGTCACCGACTATCCCAAGGAGATCAAGGCGTTCTATATGCGCCTCAACGACGACGGCAAGACGGTGGCCGCCGCCGATTGCCTGGTGCCCGGCATCGGGGAGCTCATCGGCGGCTCTCAGCGTGAGGAGCGTCTGGAGCTGCTGGAGAGCCGCATCAAAGAGCTGGGCATGAACCCGGAGGACTACTGGTGGTATCTGGATTTGCGGCGCTACGGCTCCTGCAAGCACGCCGGGTACGGCCTGGGCTTCGAGCGGATGGTGATGTACCTCACCGGCATCAACAACATCCGCGACGTGCTGCCCCACCCCAGAACGGTGGGCAACGCGGAGTTTTAAACAACCGTTAAACGGGCGGCCTGCCAGGCCGCCCGTTTTCCACAGTGAATACCAGATTTGTGCGAAAAAAATCCGCCGGTCTCTTCGGAGACCGGCGGATTTTTTCTTGGATTACACCAGGCAGAGCACCAGGGCCAGCAGAATGAAGGCCACGGCCACCCACTTGGTCCAGCGGGCCAGCTTGGCATCCCAGCCCTTGGCCTTGTTCTTGGACATGAAGGTGTCGGCCACACCGGCGATGGCGCCGGACAGACCGGCACTCTTGCCGGACTGGAGCATAACCACCATGATGAGCGCCAGATCAATGACGACCAGCACGATGCTGAGCACCAACTTGGGGATATCCACGTTACATCGTTCCTTTCGGCCCCGGAGGGCGCAGATTTCGGATTTTGGGCGCGGCAAATGCGCGCACGAATACGTGACTTTTATCATAGCACAGTTGATGCCCGATTTCAAGCACTTTTCCGCCCAATTTTACAGATCCCGCAGAATCCGGCGGCTGCTCCAGCAGGTGGCCAGGAAGTAGAGCCCATAGACCACCAGAATAAAGAGGGCGGTCACCGCCGAGCTGGCCACAGTGTCCAGTTTTCCCAGCTGGGCAATGACATCGTTGGCGGCCTTCATGCCCACAATGGAGTGGACCACCGCCAGCACCAGCGGCAGGAAGAAGGCCAGAAAGACCTGGATGTCGGACGAGCGGTCCCGCATCCGCTCCTCCACCCCCAGACGGGACAAAATGCGGTAGCGCTCCACATTGTCGGCGGCCTGGGAGAGCTGCTGAAGGGCCAACACCGCCGCGCTGGTCACCAGGAAGATGATGCCCAGATAGAGCCCCAGGAAGAGGACCAGCAGCTTGGTGCCCATACTCTCGGCATAGAGGGAGAGATAGGTGGTCAGGGAGAGGGAGGAGCTCTGCATCTCCTGATGCTGGGCGATGACGTTGTGGAGGTTGTTGATACAGGCCCACAGGGCGTCCTCTGCCGCGTCAGCGTCCCCGGCGTAGTTGCCCGCTAGGAAATACTGGCAGAAGGCGTACTGGTCCTTGGGCAGAGATTCCAGAAAACCGTCCGGGAAAATGAAGAGGCTGGACAGGCGGATGTCGCTGGTGAAGTAGGCGCCGGAGGTGTGAAAATCCGGGTCAGGGGAGTAGGTGACGCCGTCCAGCACGAACTGGGCTCCGGCCCCCCAGAAGAGGTGGGCGGTCTGATACTCCTCGGTGCCCTCCACCACGCCGTAGGTCCCCGGTTCCAGGGTATAGGGGCCCTTGCCTTGAATGGCCATCAGGGCGTTGTAGTCCGAGAGGGACATGGCGTATTCCATAACACGATTTTCATAGACCTCACCCTGGACCGTCACCGGCTGGGCCAGAGGAAAATCCACCACATAGCGGGTGACGGAGGCGTAGGCGGTGAGCTCGCTTTCCGGGTCGAAACCCGCCTCGGCCAGATAGCCCGGCAGCTCCTCCGAAAAGTTTTCATACTCGTAATCCTCCACCCGGAGGGTCATGTCCACCGGGGCGTCCCGGCCCACATTGCTCTCCACCGTGTTGTTCACGCCTACCGAGCAGGCAGTGATGCCAATGGCCAGCAGCAGCAGGAGGCACACCACCGTCATGGAGAGATAGTGTGTGGTGATGCGGGAGTTGAACTGCCGCAGGACGAACATGTTGAGCTCCCGGTAGTAGAGCTTTTTGTTGCTCTGCCCCAGGCGGAGCAGGAAGCCGGACAGGGAGCGGAAAAACAGCAGCGTGCCCAAGGTTCCCAGCGCCAGCATGAGGGCAAAGATGCGGTCAATGGTGAGCAGTCCCCGGCGCAGGAGCAGGGTGTAGGCGATGCCCAGCAGCACCGCGCCCAGCAGGAAAAAGACCACCGAGGCCCAGAGGGACTGGAGCTTTAAGGACTGGTTCTGCCGGTTAGCCTGGAGCAGGCGGATGAGCTTCTGGCGGGCCACCGTCACCACATTGAGCACCATCACCAAAAGGAAGATGATTCCAAAATAGAGGATGGTTTTGCCCACGCCCTTCCAGGAAAAGACGAAGTAGAACTGCTCTACCCGGATGCGGAAGAGGGCGGCAGTGAAGGCGGAGAGGGCCTGGGCCAGGAAGAAGCCCAGCACCAGCCCGCATACCAGCGCCGCCAGGCCGATGACCAACGTCTCCAGGGAGAGAAGAAGGGCAATGCGGCTGTGCTCCATCCCCAGCAGGAGGTAGGTGCCCAGCTCTTTCTTGCGCCGGCGGAGCAGGAAGCTGTTGGCATACAGGATGAGGAAGGCCAGCACCACCGCCACAAAGACGGACACCACGTCCACCAGCTGCAAAATGGCGCCGGTGTAGTTGACGCCCCGCTCGTTGGTGTGGAGGGCCTCCATCACCCACTGGTTTTCCAGGGAGTTAAAGACGTAAAAGACACACACGCCGAACAGCAGCGTCAGAAAGTAGAGGGAGTAGTCCTTGACGCTGCGGTGGACATTTCTCAGAGCCAGCTTACAGAACATCGCCCGAGTCACCTCCCAGCAGGGTCACCACATCAATGATCTTGGTGAAGAAGGCCTTCCGGTCGTCGTTGCCCCGGATCAGCTCGGTGAAAGGCCGGCCGTCCTTGATGAAGAGGATGCGCCGGCAGTAGCTGGCGGTAAAGGCGTCGTGCGTGACCATGAGGATGGTGGCTTCCTGCTCCCGGTTGAGGACCTCAAAGCGGTCCAGCAGCAGACGGGCGGACTTGGAGTCCAGCGCGCCGGTGGGCTCGTCAGCCAGAATGAGGGCGGGGTTGGTGATGATGGCCCGGGCGGCGGCCACCCGCTGGCGCTGTCCGCCGGACATCTGGTAGGGGTATTTGTCCAGACAGTCGGATACGTCCAGCAGCTTGGCGGTCTGTGCCACCTGCCGCTCAATCTCCCCCGCCGGGCGGCGCAGGATGGTGAGAGACAGGGCGATGTTCTCCCGTCCGGTGAGGGTGTCCAGCAGGTTGCAGTCCTGAAAGACGAAGCCCAGCCGCTCCCGGCGGAAGCGGGAGAGGGCCTTGCGGGGGAGTTTGGTGATGTCCTGTTTGTCAATGACAATGCTGCCGCCGGTGACGGTGTCAATGGTGGCGATGCAGTTGAGCAGGGTGGTCTTGCCGCTGCCCGACGCGCCCATAATGCCCACAAATTCCCCCGCCTGGACGGAAAAGCTCAAATCGTCAATGGCGCGGGTGACATTGCCCCGGCTCCCATAGTATTTTTGCAGATGGGATACAGTCAAGATGGGTTCCATACCTCATTCCTCCTTGTCTGACCCCATTCTACCACCGGTACACCGGGACAGCCATCGAAGAACCTTACAGAAAGGTGACACTTTTGTAAGGTTACACCACCCAGAAGCCCACCGCGCCCGCCGCTGCGGCCATCAGTGCCCCGGCCAGCACGTCGCTGGGGTAGTGGACCCCGCCCAGCACCCGTACCGCCGCCAGCACCAGACCCACCGCCAGAAACACGCTGCCCAGCGGGGGGCAGAGATACCAGAAGGCCATATCAATCACAAAGACGCTGAACACATGGCGGCTGGGGAAGGATTTTCCGTGTGTGTCCTTGTGGATGAGGGGGTGGATGTCCAGCGTCTCATAGGGCCGGGGGCGGTTGATTCCCCGGCGCAGCAGGCTGATGAGCACAAAGGACACCCCCGGCACCAGCAGCACTCGCCAGAAGCGCTCATCCCGCTGGAGGGCCAGCAGGAGAAGGGAGAGGGGATAGCAGACATAGCACAGCCGGGTAAGGAGAAAATTCACCCGGTTCAGGATGGCGGGGCCGTTGGGATGCCGGGCGATGGGAGCGCTCCAGCGCTCGTATTGCTCTTTGGTCATGGATGCAGCTCCTTTTGCAGAATATTTGAGAGACAGAAAAGGGGCCTGCCACAGATGGTTCTGCGGCAGGCCCCTCTCTTGGCGTGGGTGTGGGGGATTACTCCTTCTCGAACACGTCTTTGCCCAGGCTGCACAGGGGGCAGACCCAGTCCTCGGGCAGGCTCTCAAAGGGAGTGCCGGGGGCGATGCCGTTGTCGGGATCGCCCACCGCGGGGTCATAGACATACCCGCAAGCGGTACAGACATACTTATCCATAGGAAATTCTCCTTTCTGCGTCTCAAGGACGCGAGTCATTTGGGGAAAACGGAGCACCGCTCCGGTGCGCGCGGGAACTTACTTGGCCAGAGCGGCCACCGACCGGGCGTACTCCGCCATAGCGGTCAGGTCCTCCGGCGTGGGGGTGAAAAGCACCCGGAAGGGCTGTTCTGGGCAGGCCAGCTTGAGCTGGCTCAGGCGGGTATGAAGCATGCCGGGGGCCTCGCCGCTCCAGCCGTAGGCCCCGAAGGCCCCGGCGGACCGGCCCCGGGTGTTCACCGCGTCCAGAGAGGTGAGCACATCCCACACGGCCTTGGGGGCGTCCCGGTTGATGGTGGGGGCGCCCACCAGCAGCACATTGGCCTCATTGGCGGCCTGGGCACAGGCGGCCAGACCCTCCTTCACCACATCCAGGCATTTCACCTCATAGCCGTCGGCCTCCAGCGCCTGAGCGGCGGCGTTGGCCAGGGAGGTGGTGCAGCCATAGGCCGAGGCATAAATCACTGCGGCCAGCTTCTTCTCCCGGGGCTGGGGGGTGCTCCAGGTGCGGTAGAGCGCCCGGCACTGTTCCAGCGTCTCGGTGAGGACGGGGCCGTGGCTGGGACAGACCATCTCCGCCTCCTGGGGGAGCTTGTCCAGTCCGCTCAGCACGGCGGAGGGGAAGGGCCCGAAGATGCCGGCGTAGTAGTACGCCCGCTCCCCCTCATAGGCGGCCTTATCGTGGATGCGGGAGTCCAGCATGGTGGGCTCGCAGAAGTGGGCCCCCAGGAAGTCACAGGTAAAGGCCACCTTGTCCGCCGCGTCCCAGGTGAACATGGAGTCGGCCCAGTGGAGCATGGGGGCGGGAATGAACTCCAGCTCCTTGTCGCCCAAATCCAGCTTTTCCCCCGCCTTTACCACCTGAATGGGGAGGGTGCGGTTGGTGATGTCCTCCAGGTGTTTCTTTCCGGCGGCAGTGGCCAGAATCTTCAGGTTGGGGACCAGCTCCAGGAGCTTGGCCACACTGCCCGAGTGGTCGGGCTCGTTGTGGTTCATGATGAGGTAGTCCACCTGCTCCACAGGGAGAACCTCTCTGATGTTATCCAAATATTCCTCAAAATAGTCGGCGTGGACCGTCTCAATGAGGACATTTTTCTCACCGGTCAGCAGATAGGCGTTGTAGGAGGTGCCGTACTTGGCCTCCATCACAATGTCAAAGACCCGCAGGGAGGGATTGAGCACGCCCACCGACCAAACGCCGTCTTTCAGCTTGATGGCGCTCATTTTCATACCTTCTTTCTAGGCTTTTCGGGTATAGTATGGACGTCTTGCCCACGTTTGTCAAGGGGGCCGCCTCTATTTCGTCATCTTGACTTTCCCAGGCGGGAACGATAGAATGAATCTGTTGTGAAATACCGAAGAAATGAGTGAGTTTGACTGTTATGATCGTCTATCTGGATAATGCTTCCACAACTCGGGTGTGTGAGGAGGCGGCCCGGGCCGCCCTGGAGGTGATGACCCAGGAGTTTGGCAACCCGTCCGCCCGGTATGGATTGGCCCAAAAGGCCGCCCGCCGTCTGGAGGAGGACCGGGCCGCGGTGGCCGCCGCTCTGGGGTGTGAGAGCGGAGAGCTCTATTTCACCTCCTGCGGCACCGAGGGGGACAACTGGGCTGTCCGAGCGGCGGTGGAGTATGGCCGCCGCCGGGGCAAGCACATTGTCACCACCGCCATTGAGCACTCGGCGGTGCTGGAGCCGCTGAAAGAGCTGGAGGGCAAGGGGTACAGCATTACCCGCCTGCGCCCGGACAAGAGCGGCCATGTCTCCCCCCGGGATTTGCGGGAGGCCCTGCGGGAGGACACGGTGCTGGTGTCCATGATGCTGGTGAACAACGAGCTGGGCACCATACAGCCCGTTCAGGAGTGCGCCGCCATTACCAAAGCCTACTGCCCCGACATTCTCTTCCACACCGACGCGGTGCAGGCCTTTTTAAAGGTACCCTTTACCCCCAAGGAGCTGGGGGTGGATCTGCTGACCATCAGCGGCCACAAAGTGCGGGCCCCCAAGGGGATTGGCGCGCAGTATATCCGCGCAGGACTGAAGCTCAGCCCCCTGCTCCGGGGGGGCGGACAGGAGAAGGGGCTGCGCCCCGGCACCGAGCCCACCGCCCAGATTGCCGCCCTGGCGGCGGCCTGCCGGGTGTGGGAGAGCTGGAGTGAGAGGTACCGCTCCCACATGGCCCAGTTAAAGGAGTACGCGTTGGAAAAGCTGTGTCAGACAGTGCCCGATTTGGAGGTGGTGAACGCGGGAGACGCCCCCCACATCTGCGCCGTGTCCCTGCCCGGCTACCCCAGTGAGATGCTGGTCCGGGCCCTCAACGACCGGGGCGTGTATGTCTCCTCCGGCTCGGCCTGCCACAAGGGCAAGCCCAGCCACGTCTTTGGGGCCCTGGGCCTGCCCAAGCGGACGCTGATGGGGGTGCTGCGGGTTTCCTTCTCCCCCGATTCCACTCGGGAAGAGGTGGACGCCCTGGCAGAGGGGCTGGCGGCTATTCGCGCCGGACATGTGGGGGCGTAACCGTCCCCCCATCATCACATTGGAAAGGCGCCGGCGCGGAGAGAGAACGCGCCGGCTGGTGTGTCTATGTTCTCCTACCTGAATCGGGGCGGCGTATTTTACCGCAATGTGTGTTCTCTGGCGCTGCCCATTCTGTTCCAGAACCTCATTACCACCTCTCTGGGGATGATTGACACCTTTATGGTGGGCAGTCTGGGGGAGGCCCCCCTGGCCGCCGTGGCCCAGGCCAACATCCCGGTCTTTATCATTCAGCTGGTGATTTTCGGCCTCCAGAGCGGCTCGTCGGTGCTCATCAGTCAGTACTGGGGGCGGGGCGATACCGACGCCATCAACCGCGTGATGGGCATTGGCTTTTATCTGGCGGGGGCCATCTCGGCCATCTTTGCGATCATCATGTCCTGTTTTCCCAGCGCCCTGATGGGGCTTTTAACCAACAATGAGGAGCTTATCCCCCTGGCGGCGGGGTACGCCCGCATTGTGGGAGTTTCCTACCTCTTTAACAGCATCACCGGCGTTTACACCGGCGCCCACCGGAGCATGGAAAATCCCAAGCTGGGGCTGTATATCTATGCCGCCTCCATGCTCACCAACACTTTTCTCAACTGGGTGTTTATCTTCGGCAACCTGGGCGCCCCCCGGCTGGAGGTGGAGGGGGCGGCTCTGGCCACCCTCATCTCCCGGATTGTGGAGTTTATCATTATGGTGGTGTACGCCCGGTGCAATAGGCGCTTCCGCCTGCGTCTGAGTCTGTGCCTGCGGCCAGACCGGGCGCTGGTGGAGAAGTTTTTCCGCTTTGCCACGCCGGTGGTTATCAATGAAACTCTGTGGGGAATGGGCACCTCCATGTATAAGGTGATTATGGGCCACATGGAGGACAGTACCCACATTCTGGCCGCCCGGGCTATCGCCGGAAATGTGGAGGACATCAGCCTGGTGGCGGTGTTTGCCATCGCCGGAACCGCCGCCATTGTGGTGGGCCGAGAGATTGGCGCGGGCCGCCGGGCCACGGTGTATGAGGTGGCCGCCGCTCTGAATACCATGGCGTTTCTGTGCGGCGGGCTCATTGGAGCGGCGCTGGTGGTGTCCGCCCACACCTGGCTGCCGGCCATTGTGTACCCCCTTTTCCACCTGACGCCCACCTCCGCCTCCATCGCCACCCTGATTCTCACCTTTACCGGCGTTCTGATGCCGCTGCGCTCCTTTGACTCCACCAATACGGTGGGAGTGCTCCGGGGCGGCGGAGACAGCCGGGCCGCCGCTATCATTGACGTGTCGGCCATGTGGCTGGTGGCCATTCCGCTGGCGGCCATCTTTGCGCTGGTGCTGCGGTGGAATATCGTGTGGGTCTATGTGGCCATCACCATCGAGCAGCTGGTGAAATTTACTCTGGGCTTTTCCCGGTTTCGTTCCCGCGCCTGGATCAACGACATCACACGGGCCGGCCAGTGAGCTGTGCCCCACGGGCAAGAAAGGGAGGCTGCCATGCTTCGCATCACCGTCCTCATTGAAAACGACACCCACGGCCCGCTGACGTGTGAGCACGGGCTGTCCCTCTATGTGGAATACCGGGGGACGGTCTGGCTGCTGGACACCGGCACCAGCGGTATCTTTGTGAAAAACGCGGATGCCTTGGGGCTGGATTTGGGCCAGGTGGAGGGGGCGGTGCTCTCCCACGGGCACGACGACCACGCCGGGGGCCTACCCGCTTTTTTCGGCCGCAACCAGCGCGCCAAGGTCTACGCCCGCCCCGCCGCCCGGGAGGAGTATGCCCGGGACACCGCCAATGAGGCCACACGGCCCGCCGGGGTGGATGCGGCGCTCTTCGGGCGCTTTGCCGAGCGGTTTGATTTGGATGACGGGCCCCGTACCCTGGCGCCGGGGCTGCACCTCATCCCGGACGGGGTGGAGCATGAGCAGTCCCTGGTGGCGGAGACCACGCAGGGGCTGGTGGTGATGAACTCCTGCTGTCACGCCGGCGCGGATGTCATCGTGTCCGAACTGCTGCACCACTTTCCCAGGCAGAACGTTTACGCTCTGGTGGGGGGCTTTCACCTGGTGGGCAAGCACGGCATGGGCTCGCTGGGCAGGGAGCCGGAGGAGGTGACCACCCTCTCCCGCCGCCTCACCGGGGAGCTGGGGGTGCGGGAGATTCACACCGGACACTGTACCGGCCGCCCCGCCTTTGCCCTCATGGAGGAGGCCGCCCCCGGACGCCTCTTCCACCTGAACACCGGCGATGTGCTTCTCTTCGACGAAACATTTTAGCAATCGGCCCCGCGCTCTGACGATGGATGCGCGGGGCTTTTTCTGTTCACATTTAATTTACAACCGGCCTATTGACTTTTTCGGGGGATGGTGGTACATTAAGTTTAGCACTCGGGGGAGCTGAGTGCTAAAGACCAAGCGAGAGGTGATGGACATGGATTTGACTGAGCGAAAAAAGCGCATTCTCCGTGCCATCATTGAAAGTTATATTGCCACAGCGGAGCCGGTGGGGTCCAAATCCGTGGCGGAATTTCTGGACCGCAAGCTCTCCTCCGCCACCATCCGCAATGAGATGGCCGATTTGGAGAGTTTGGGGCTGCTGGAAAAGCCCCACACCTCGGCGGGGCGGGTGCCGTCCCCCAAGGGCTACCGGCTGTACGTCAACGAGCTGATGGAGGAGCACAAGCTCTCCGTCCAGGAGACCGAGCGCATCAATCACGCCCTGCGCATGAAGATGCAGGAGCTGGACCGGGTCATCGACCAGGCCGGGCGGGTGGTCTCCCAGTTGACCAACTACCCCGCCTTCGCCCTCTCTTCTGGAGCGGAGCAGGTGACCATCCGGCGGTTTGACCTTCTGATGGTGGAGCGCAACGCCTTTATCATTGTCGTGATGACCGATACCAATCTGGTGCGCAACAAGCTGGTGCAGCTGCCCAGCGACCTCACCGAGGCCCAGCTGCAAATGCTCAACACCCTGCTCAACACCACGTTTACCGGCCTGACGCTGGACCAGATTACCCCGGAGCTGATGCGGGTGGCCCAGCACGCCGCCGGAGAGGCCTATGGGCTCATCTCCCTGGTGGTCTCCTTTGCTATGGAGGTGCTGGAGAGCCTGGAGCACCGGCGGGTCCACACGGCGGGGCTGGCCCATCTGCTGGAGCTGCCGGAGTACCAGAATCTGGAGCGGGCACAGCCGCTGATGAGCTACCTGTCCGAGGACCAGGACGCCAGCGGCTTCCCGGTGCCCAAAAATGACCCCATGCGCATTCTCATCGGACCGGAAAACGTGGTGGACGCCCTGAAAGACACCAGTGTGGTGGTGGCCAGCTACGACATCGGCGAGGGGATGCGGGGCATCATCGGTGTGGTGGGCCCCACACGCATGGACTACGCGAAAATTACCGCCCGCCTTTCCTACTTTGCCGAGGGTTTGAGCCGCCTGTTCAATACAGGGGCCCTGCCGGAGGGCGAACAGAAGGGTGAGGAATAAACAGGAGGGAAACTCTTTGAGCAAGCAGAAAGAAAAAGCCGCGCCCCAGCCGGACGCGGAGGAGACTGTGGCGCCTGAGACTCAACCCGAGGAGACCGCAGCGCCCCAGGAGGAGACCCCCGACCCGCTGCTGGCGGAGCTGGAGGCTCTGAAAGACTCCCTGGCCAAAAAAGAGGAACAGTACCTCCGTCTGGCCGCCGAGTATGACAACTACCGCAAGCGCACCCAGAAGGAAAAGACCGACGCCTATCAGAGCGCCAAAGCGGACGCGGTGCTGGCATTCCTGCCGGTGTACGACAATCTGGAGCGGGCCCTCAAGCAGGAGACCGCCGACGAGGCGTACAAGAAGGGCGTGGAGATGACCATGACCGGCCTGAAAGAGGTGCTCGGCAAGCTGGGCGTGGAGGAAATTCCCGCTCTGGGCGAGACCTTTGACCCCAGCGTTCACAATGCGGTGATGCATGTGGAGGACGAGGGGGCCGGAGAGAACACCGTGGTTGAGGTGTTCCAGGCGGGCTTCCGCACCGGCGAAAAGGTCATCCGATTCGCCATGGTGAAGGTGGCCAATTAGCGCGAAGCGCGAAGGGCCCAGAGCAGGCGCACAGCGAACCGCGCAGACCGAAAAACAGGCTGGGCAAAGCCCAGCGGCATTTTCGGCGGAGCGGTGAGCAGTGTGCCGTAGCGGAGGGCTCGCAGCGTGACAAGGAAGCGCACAGAATTCACAGTGTGACAAAAAAGCACAAAGGCGATTCAACCGCAAGGTATGTATCGCATGACATAGAAGCGCAGCATTTGCGCATAGCCTATTTTCATTTGTTAAAAATCAATTTCGATCTAGTTGGAGGAATTGCGTTATGTCTAAGATTATTGGTATCGACCTTGGTACAACCAACTCTTGTGTGGCTGTGATGGAGGGCGGCGACGCCGTCGTTATCCCCAACGCGGAAGGCAACCGCACCACCCCGTCGGTGGTGGCCTTCTCCAAGGACGGCGAGCGGATGGTGGGCCAGGTGGCGAAGCGCCAGGCCATCACCAACCCCGACCGGACGGTCAGCTCCATCAAGCGTGAGATGGGCAGCGACTACAAGGTGAACATTGATGGCACCAGCTACACCCCCCAGATGATCAGCGCCATGATTCTTCAGAAACTGAAGGCGGACGCTGAGGCCTATCTGGGCCAGACTGTCACCGAGGCGGTCATCACCGTCCCCGCCTACTTCACCGACGCTCAGCGTCAGGCCACCAAGGACGCCGGCA
>DXDX01000209.1 GCA_019115265.1 Candidatus Flavonifractor merdigallinarum
GCTGCGCCAGTTTCTTTGTCTGCTGTAATGGTTTTCCATCCCGGCTCGGATTGGGAGAGCCACAAGAACAAACGGGGGAAATCCGGCAAAAATTGTGAAAAAACACCCTAGGCATTGGGCACTTCCGTGACTATAATAAAGCGGTATGCATTGAGATGCGCATATTGTTTCGGGAGGGGATCGAGAAGTATGACCCGGGATTTGACCACCGGCAGCCCCATGCGGCTGATTCTTCAATTCGCAGTGCCCACTCTGCTGGGCCTGCTGTTCCAGCAGTTTTATAACCTGGTGGACACCATGATAGTGGGCAAGCTGCTGGGCGCCCAGGCGCTGGCGGCAGTGGGCTCCACCGGGTCCATCAACTTTTTTGTCATCGGCTTCTGTACTGGGGTGTGCAGCGGCTTCGCCATTCCAGTGGCCCAGCGGATGGGGGCTGGGATGCTCTCCCAGATGCGGCGGTATGTAGCCAATGCGGCCTACCTCTCCGCCCTTTTCGCCCTGGTGCTGACAACGGCCACCGGTCTGGGCTGCCGGGGCATTCTCACCCTGATGCGCACCCCGTCGGACATCTTTGCTGGAGCCAACGCATATATCTTTGTCATCTTTATGGGCATTCCCGTCACGTTCCTCTATAACCTGCTGGCGGGCATTCTCCGCTCCCTGGGGGACAGCCGCACCCCGGTATACTTCCTCGCCATGTCCTCCTTTTTGAATATCTTCCTGGACTTTGCCCTCATCCTGTGGTTTCACGCCGGCGTGGCTGGGGCGGCTATCGCCACGGTGGTGTCCCAGGGTATCTCCGGCCTGGCCTGTCTGGCCTATATGGTGAAAAAGTTCCCCATTCTCCGCATGACCCGGGAGGAGCGGCGGCTGGACCGCGCTTCCTGTAAGGTACTGTGTGCCATGGGCATCCCTATGGGCCTGCAGTACTCCATCACCGCCATCGGCTCCATCATCCTCCAGTCCGCCGTCAATGTGCTGGGCAGCACCTATGTGGCAGCGGTGGCGGCCGGGGTGAAGCTCTTCCAGCTTCTGGGCTGCCCCTTCGACGCTATGGGAGCCACCATGGCCACCTACTGCGGTCAGAATGTGGGGGCCTGCCGCCTGGATCGCCTGGGCCAGGGCATCCGGGCCTGCTCCCTGCTGGGGCTGGTGTATTCGGCGATTGCCTTCTGCGCCATGCTGGTATTTGCCGCCCCCTGCGCTATGCTGTTTCTCAACCCTGCCGAGCCCCAGCTGGACCTGCTGGTGGATCTTACCTCCCGCTATGTGGTGACACTCACCGCCTTTTTCTTCCCTCTGGCTCTGGTGAACATCGTCCGCTTCTCCATTCAAGGCATGGGATTCAGCGTCTTTGCCATTTTGGCCGGTGTGCTGGAGATGCTGGCCCGCACCGGCGTGGGCATCGGGCTGGTTCCGGTGTTTGGATACGCCGCGGTGTGCTTTGCCTCGCCGGCGGCCTGGATTGCGGCCGATCTCTTCCTGGTGCCCGCCAGTATGGCCTGTATCCGCAAACTGCGTCAGATCTACCCCAACCAGCCCGAGTCCCCCCTCCCGGCCCAGGCGGAAGCGGCCAGCCCCAAGCCGCTGCGGACCGGGGCGGGAACCTAATCTATATTCTGTTTCTGTGTAAAGCGCGGCCCGGTTTCGGGCCGCGCTTTTGCAGCTTAAGAAGCTGCTGCTGTCCTCCGCCACAGTTTTCACTTGTTCTCAGACAGCTTTTTCCTCTTCCTGACATGGATTGCCGGGCAAAAAATAAGATCTATTCCCACCTCGTTTACAACTAACTCAACTCAATCTCTGCCTCCTTCTCCAAACGCTCCAACGGCTCTTCTCCGACTGAGGCAAGATAGGTAGACTGCATATCCTCATCCCGCAGAAGCAGGATGTCATGGGCGGGTGTCGTGTAAAGCTGCCGTCTACTGCCCTTGGTCACATTCGGAAGGACACTCACCAAATACTTTCCCAGCTTCCCCTTCGGTCCCAGCATCCGTTTGGTGCACTCCAGAAGTTCCGTCAAGACAGTCCCGCGATCTTCTTGGTTCATGGCGTTCCAGATCATCTCGCTAGCCAGGAAGTTGTCCAACAGTGCGCGCTCTATCCATCGTTTGCTGATTTGATTTTTAACCAGTACAATAGGGGAACCATCCTCAATGGCGTATTCCGGCTCCCCTTGGTCCCCTGCAAAAAAGAATAGCTTTTTCTCCTCATCCCATGCAAGCCTCTCTGGGGAAAACAGGTGATCCGGGTGCTGGAGCAACTCCTGCGGCACTTGGAGATAGGTCTCACGCAGTGGAAGAGGAAAAGAAAACCCAAGCCGTTGTTCTGCGGCGGTTACCACATCCTCCGTCAGTCCACCTTTGGGCAGGTGGAGAAATTCCAAAACCAAATCAATGGCCGGTTGGATGGAGCGTAGGGGCCGCTTCTTCACCTGAGGGCGTGTGTTTGTTGGGCCGCGGCACACGCACACCGTCACGTTTGTACCATGTATAGGTCAGACCCAACTCCTGCATAAATTGCTCAATCTGC
>DXDX01000210.1 GCA_019115265.1 Candidatus Flavonifractor merdigallinarum
GTGCTATGCCAAGCTGTTCCGTCACCTTCTGAACATCAAACGCTTCTCCCATGATTCTAAGGATGGCCCTGATCTGAGTATGCATCTGGTTTGAAACTGCTTCCTGTGAAAACTCCAATGCTCGATTCCTCCCTTTTCTTGATACAACAAACCGGGGTGCGAAGGAACTTCCTCCGCACCCCGGTTTTTTAACTCGGTTGTGTATTGCGCCAGTAGAGCTCCCGCAAGCCCACCAACAGCAGATTCTCGTCATAGTGGATGGTGTGCCGGCAGAAGGGCAGCACCACCCCCATCAATCCGCCGGTGGCCACCACCGTCACCGGCTCGCCCAGCTCCTCCTCTACCCGGTCCACCAGACCGTCCAGGATAGCGGCGTTGCTGTAAATGGCGCCCGCCTTCATGCAGTCCACCGTATTTTTCCCAATGAGCCGCGCGGGGGGCTCCTCCAGGTTGATAAAGGGCAGCTGGGCCGCCCGGCTGGACAGGGCGTCCATGGAGAGGCGCAGGCCAGGTACAATAACCCCGCCGACATAGCTCCCCTCCTGATCCAGCACCGACATGGTGGTGGCGGTACCCATGTCAAAGATGACCAGAGGCGGCCGGTAGAGGGACAGCGCCGCCACCGCGTCCACCAGCAGATCCGCCCCCACCTGGGCGGGGATGTCCATTTTAATCTGCATTCCGCCCAAATCCATGTGGTTGCTCACCACCAGGAAGGTCTTGCCGGTCAGGCGCTCCATGGCCTTACCCAGAACATAGCGCAGTTCCGGCACCACGCTGGAGAGAATCCCTCCCTCCACCGCCGCCAAATCCACCCCCTGTTCGGCCAACAGGCCCCGCAGGAGCAGCACGAATTCGTCCACAGTCTTGTTCCGGTCGCTCTGCATCCGAAAGCTGAAACGCAGCGCGTCCCCTTCAAATCCGCCCACAACGGTATTGGTGTTGCCCACGTCCAGTGCTAAAATCATGGTCCAGTCTCCTTTTTGTTGGATCAGGCGTTTTCCAGCTTCAACGCCTTCTGCAAAGGCAGGGTCACCAGCGGCACGATGACAGCGGCGCAGATGGCCTCGGGGATGCCATTGCCCGCGACCACACCCAGAATGGTGGCCAGCACCGCCTCCACCGGGATGCTGTTGGCGGCAGCGTAGGCCTGGCGGAACACAATGGCGATAGTGCCCATCACAAGGCCTGTATTCACCATAGCGCCCACCACAGCGGCAATAACCAGCCACAGGGCCCGACGGCCGGTCTTGCGGCCCAGGAATTTATTCAGCAGGGTGTACACCGCCCAAGCGGCAGGGCCAATGAGCATCCGGGGCACCAGGGAGATAAAGAGCGCCCAAGGGCTGCCGTGCTGGGTGCCCGGCGCGGCAATCAGGGGAGAGAAGGCGAAGGACAGCACACCGGGGACCATGGTGTTCTTCACAATGCTGGTCAGGCCAAACACCGCACCCAGAAAAGCCCCCTTCTTGGGTCCCAATAAGATGGCTCCAATGATGACCGGCACATGCAAAATGGTGGCCTTGATAAGGGGCAAATCAATGAGTCCAATGGGTGTGGCGGACATCAGCAGAATGATGGCCGTGAACATGGACAGGAGCACCATGTCCTTGGTGGCGGTGCTCCGCGCGACGGTTGGGGCAGTTGTTCTCGTATTCAATTGAAAAACCTCCTGCTGCCGTTCTCCTCCTTTGGGAGATACAGCGCAAATTAAAATACGGTCTGTGGCACTTCCTCCAGCCCCCTGCCGTCCCGCATGGGGTACAGCGAGGGCCTGTGGTACCAGGACCGTACCTCATTATAGAGGCTATTCCCTGAAATTGCAAGTAAAAAGCAAACCCAGCCCAGAACGTTTACAGCCCCTCTGGAATTTGGTATACTGAGAAAAAATGCCCCTTCGGGCAGAATCGAGGGACTTTCCATGCTGAAGGGAAAAACTGTGCTGCTGGGCGTCACCGGCGGCATCGCCTGTTATAAAGCCGCGGCGCTCACCTCCGCCCTGGTCAAGCAGCATTGCAATGTTCAGGTGATTATGACGAAAAACGCCACCGAATTCATTGCTCCGCTCACCTTTGAGCACCTGACAGGCAACCGGACGGTGACGGACACCTTTGACCGCAACCACACCTATCAGGTGGAGCACATCGCCCTGGCGGACCAGGCCGACCTGGTGCTCATCGCCCCCGCCACCGCCAATGTGCTGGCCAAGCTGGCCCACGGCATTGCCGACGATATGCTCACCACCACGGTGCTGGCCTGCAACTGCCCCAAGCTGGCGGCCCCGGCCATGAACACCAAAATGTATGAGAACCCGGTGACGCAGGACAATCTGGCCACTCTGCGCCGGTACGGGTGGGAGGTCCTCACACCTGCCGCCGGGCGTCTCGCCTGCGGCGCGGTGGGCCTGGGCAAGCTGCCGGAACCGGAGGATCTGCTGGAGAGCGTCCTCCACGCCATCAGCCGCCCCAAGGATTTGGAGGGACTGCGGGTGCTGGTCACCGCCGGCCCCACGCAGGAGAGCCTGGACCCGGTGCGCTACCTCACCAACCACTCCACCGGCACCATGGGTTATGCCATCGCCCGAGCCGCCGCCGCCCGGGGCGCTCAGGTCACGCTGGTCTCCGGCCCCACCCAGCTCAAGCCCCCTGCCTATGTGGACACCGTGGACGTGCGCTCCGCCCAGGACATGTTCGAGGCGGTCACCGTCCGGGCCGGGGCACAGGATATTATCATCAAGGCCGCCGCTGTGGCGGACTACCGCCCCGCCGTGGTGGCTGGGGACAAAATCAAGAAGAAAGAGGACGGCAGCGACCTCACCCTGGCGCTGGAACGGACGCGGGACATTCTGGGTTGGCTGGGGGAGCACAAGAAGCCCGGCCAATTTCTCTGCGGGTTTTCCATGGAGACACAGGATATGGTGGAAAACTCCCGCAAAAAGCTGGAGAAAAAGCACCTGGACTTGATTGCCGCCAACAACCTCAAGGAAGAAGGCGCGGGCTTTGGTGGAAACACCAACCGCATTACCCTCATCTCTTCCACCGGGGAAAAGGCCCTCCCCCTGCTCTCCAAGGCCGAGACGGCCCACGCGCTGCTGGATGAAATCGTAGCACTGCGCATCGGCCAGCACTCTTAAACGCTACTGTGGGCGCTCCCACAGCACCCCCAGATGCTCCCGTTCCTCTGTGCCCTCCGTTTTGGCGCAGAGCCAGGGGACGATGGAGCCAAAGCACAGCAGATGCTCCAGCTCCGTCCAGCAGACCAGCCAGTCCATTTCCTCATTGGTGAAGAACAGCTCTCGCTCCAAACACAGGGTAGAGCGAAAGCAGATGTCTGAGCAATAGGCCCCATCTTCAAAGAGATAAATGAGGTTATTGCGATAGAGGCCGCCGGAGACCCACAATCTGGTATTGGCCCAGTACTCCCGCAGCCCTACCGAGAGCCACCACTTGGTATCGGTATAGAGGCTGTGGAGGCAACAGGTAGGGAATTGGCGGAAGCTGTTGATCAGCCGGTCGCTCCAGCTGACCCCCTGTTTCCGCTGAGGTGGGTCGAGATACCGCTGGATGACCTGCTCCACCCAGGAAGCGCGCTGCTCTGCGGACAGCGGGGTGACCAGCTGGTGTTCCTCCCGCGCCAGCTCCCACGGTTCCAGGAAAGACATCTCTTCTGCCCCCTTTCTAATTTCTTTGCGCTCACCGCGCGGGCCGCCTACTCGGCGGGAGCACCGCTTTCTTTGCCAAAGAAAGCGGTGGGAAAGAAAGCGCAGAGGGGGCGCTGCCCCCTCTGCACTCCCCCCAATGCGCATCCCGGCTAAAGTTCCCCTGCGGTGGGATTTCCCAAGCCCGGTGCCATTTGAACGTAGCTTTCCGCCTATGAGGAAAGCGTTGTACTGCCATGCAAGACAGGTAACTATAAAGACTGAAAGTCACCGCCAAAAAAATGGGGCGGCCCCATTAAAAGGCCGCCCTTTTGGAGGGGAGTGGAGAGGGGAACGAGAAGTTCCCCTCTCCGCCTTTTCTTTCCCCGGTTTCTTTTCCGCGAAAAGAAATCGGGCGCCACCCGCGCAGGGTGCCCGCGCG
>DXDX01000032.1 GCA_019115265.1 Candidatus Flavonifractor merdigallinarum
CCGCCCTTTTGGAGGGGAGTGGAGAGGGGAACGAGAAGTTCCCCTCTCCGCCTTTTCTTTCCCCGGTTTCTTTTCCGCGAAAAGAAATCGGGCGCTGTCCGCGTAGGACGCCCGCGCGGCGAGCGCAAAAATCCCCCGGCTTGGCTGGGCAGGCAGTCCGCATAACAAGTCAAAATTTCCCCACTGGGTCCGTTTCATTCCAACGGGCCCTTTTCTTTTGCACTGGGCTCTGTCATCAAAGTCTCTTCCAGCAAGTTTAACAGCGTGCGCAGGGCGGCGCTGCGCTCTCCCGTCTGATACACCCCATAAAATGAGAGCGGTTCAAACTCCGGCATGAGCAGATAGCGCAGACCCGGCAGCCGCCCAGCGGGCAGGTCGGCTGTAATGGTCACCGCATACCCCGCCTCCACCAGAGTATAGGCCGCCTCTTGGGTATCGCAGAAGAGGATTTGATGGGGGCCCCGCTGGGCCAGAATCTGGCTCTGGATGGGAAAGAGGGGCGGCGGACAGATGGGCGGGCGGCAGGCGGCCACGGGACCGGCCTTGGAAAACTGCGCGGTGGTAATGACCTCCAACCCGGCCACCGGGTGGTCGGGTGTACACACACAGGCCACCGGGCAGTGGGCCAGCAGATGACAGCGCGTCTTTTTCGCGGACGGCTCCTGAAAGGAGAACATCAGCTCAATTTCCCCCTCTGTGAGCAGATTTTCCAGCGAGTCCGAGGGGATGAGGCGCAGGAGGGGCACCACCTCCGGTCGCTCCAGGCGCAGGCGGGACAGCGCGGGGCGCAGCAGGCGCAGCTCTGCCGTACTGCGGCAGCCAATGCTCAGCCGGGCGGGCAGGGTCTCCTGGCACTCCCGCAGACGCGCCCGGGAGAGCCCCTCCAGCTTGAGAATCTCGCCGGCGTACTGGGTAAAGAGATAGCCCTCCTGGGTCAGACGCACATTCTTGCTGGTCCGTCGGAAGAGCTTGACCCCCAGTTCATCCTCCAGGGTGTTAATCTGGTGGCTGACCGCGGGCTGGGTAATGCGCAGATGCTCCGCCGCTCGGGAAAAATTCAAAAAGTTGGACACCGCCAGAAAACACTCCAGCTGTGTGGTATTCATACAAAATCCCTCCACTCTTGTGTGATTTTGCAGAACTATAAAATTCTTTTATTGAATATAGCAGATTTGAATTTTACATACAAGATAGTTTGTGCTATAAAAATGTACGGAGCCAAACAGTTATGCCACAAACAAATGAAGCGAGGTGAAGCGGAATGGACATCGATCGGGATGTACTGGCACGGGACAACCGGCAGATCAGCATCCTGATGGAGATGCGGGCCAACCAGGCACTATCTGAACATGAGCTGACTGCGGTACAGGCCCACATGCTGCTCTACATCCTGCACCATTCGGAGGAAGGGACATCCCTGACCGCCATTCACCAAGAACTGGGCGTCTCCAAGGCCGCACTCTCCAGCTTGGTCAAACGCCTGCGGGAAAAAGGGTATGTTCAAGTGGAGCGCTGTGCGGGGGACGACCGGCGCAAGCTCCTCTTCCCCACAGAGAAGGGACGGAACATCCGGGCCTCTCTGGAACACTCCATAGGGACGCTCCAGGAGCGGATGTACCGCTGTTTCTCCCCGCAGGAGCTGGCCGAGCTGGACCGGATGCAGAAGAAAATGCTGCTGGGTCTGTCCGTCTCAAACGAAGAGACAAACAAGGAGGTATCGCAATTGTGAAAACCATTGTACAACAACTGGGGCGCTACCGGCGGGATACGGTGTTTTGCATCACCCTGACCGCGCTGGAAGTGGTGATGGAAATTCTGCTCCCCTTCATCACCGCCCTCATCATCGACCAGGGCCTGGAGCAGGCCAATCTACCGGTGGTCTACCGCTATGGGGCGCTGATGGTGATAATGGCCCTTTTGAGCCTTGCCTTTGGCGCTCTGGCTGGCAAATTTGCCGCCAGCGCTTCCGCCGGACTGGCCGCCAATTTGCGGGAGTCCATTTACAACAACATTCAGACCTTTTCCTTTTCCAACATTGACAAGTTCAGCGTACCCGGCCTGGTCACCCGTATGACCACCGATATCACCAATGTGCAAAACGCCGTTATGATGGTCATTCGCATTGCGGTGCGCGCGCCGCTGCTGCTGGTATTCAGCTACATCATGTGTATCCTCATCAGCCCCAAGCTGAGCCTCACCTTCCTCATCGCGGTGGTATTCCTGGTAGTGGTGCTGGGCGCCATCATGGTGGTGGCAATGAAGGTGTTCAATCAGGTCTTTCGCAAGTACGACGACCTGAACGCCAGTGTACAGGAGAACATCTCCGCCATCCGGGTGGTAAAAGCCTTTGTGCGGGAGGACTATGAGAACGCAAAATTCTCCAAGGCCTCTTCCAACCTCTACCGCCTGTTTGTCAAGGCAGAGGGCCTGCTGGCCTTCAACAACCCGGCCATGATGGTGGCGGTGTACTTCTGCATCATTATGGTCTCGTGGATGGGCGCCCACTTTATTGTGGGGGGCACCATGACCTCCGGCGAACTCACCAGCCTTTTCAGCTATGTGATGTCCCTCCTGATGAGCTTGATGATGCTCTCTATGGTGGTAGTCATGATCTCCATGTCTATGGCCAGCCTGCGCCGTATCCATGAGGTCCTGGCGGAGACCCCCGACCTCCACAACCCGGAGCACCCCATTGAGAAAGTGGCCGACGGCTCCATCGACTTTGACCATGTGACCTTCTCCTACAAGCACGGCAGCGGCAAAAACGCCCTCACCGACATTGATCTGCACATCCACTCCGGCGAGACCATCGGCGTGATTGGCGGCACCGGCTCAGGGAAGAGCAGTCTGGTCAACCTCATCTGCCGTCTGTACGACGTGGACAGCGGCACTGTGCGGGTCGGCGGCCGGGATGTGCGGGAGTACGACACCGAGGCCCTGCGGGAGCAGGTATCGGTGGTGCTCCAGAAAAACACCCTCTTCTCCGGCACCATTCTGGAAAATCTCCGGTGGGGCAACCCGGACGCCACCGACGAGGAGTGCGCGGCGGCCTGCCGGGCGGCCTGTGCCGACGAATTTATCGACCGCTTCCCGGAGGGGTATGAGACCCGCATTGAGCGGGGCGGCGCCAACGTCTCCGGCGGCCAGAAGCAGCGGCTCTGTATCGCCCGGGCGCTTCTGAAACAGCCCAAGGTGCTCATTCTGGACGACTCCACCTCCGCTGTGGACACCTCCACTGACGCCAAAATCCGCACCGCCCTGGCCAAGACCATCCCCGGCACCACCAAGATTATCATTGCCCAGCGTATCTCCAGTGTGGAGGGCGCGGACCGGATTCTGGTGCTGGACAATGGCACCGTCAATGGCTTTGACACCCATGAGAATCTGCTCCAGACCAACGCCATTTATCGAGAAATTTACGAATCCCAGATTAAGGGCGGCGGCGACTTTGACCAGAGCGCATCCTGATGGGAGAAGGGAGTGTTGTATATGAATCGTAAATCATCCCGCGGCACCGCCCTGCCTGTGCTCAATCGGGTGTTGGGCTACATGCTGCACGCCTATGGACCGGCCTTCGGACTGGTCATCCTCTGTATTCTTCTCTCCGCCGTGGCCACGGTGATAGCGGCCACCTTCCCCCAGACGCTGGTGGATGACTACATCACGCCCATGATCAGCCAGGGCTCTACCGATTTCAGCGGCCTGGCTCAGGCGCTCATCCGCCTGGTCTGTCTGCTGGTGGTGGGCATCGCGGCGGCCTTCGGCTACAACCGCATCATGGTCACCGTCAGCCAGGGGACCATGCGCCGCCTGCGCAACGACCTCTTTCAGCGCATGGAGTCCCTGCCCATCCAGTATTTTGACACACACGCCCACGGCGACATCATGTCGGTCTACACCAACGATGTGGACACCCTGCGGCAGCTGATGAGCCAGAGCATCCCCCAGATCATCAACTCCACCATCACCATGCTGGCCACACTGGTGACTATGATTCTCCTCAACCCCACCCTGACCATCATCTCTCTGCTGACCGCGGTGGTCATGGCGGTGGTGGCAGTCAACTTCTCCAAGCTCTCCGGCGCGTACTATGTCCAGCAGCAGCAGAATCTGGGCATTGTGGACGGCTTCATTGAGGAGATGCTGGACGGCCAGAAGGTGGTCAAGGTCTTTTGCCACGAGGAGGCCGCCAAAGACGACTTCCGCCGCATCAATGACGCCCTGCGGGAGAGCGCCGACAAGGCCAACTGCTACACCAACCTCCTCATGCCCATCAACAACAACATCGGCTGGCTGAGCTACGCCCTGGTGGCCATTGTGGGCGCGGTGCTGGGCATCAACGGCCTGGCCGGGGTGACGCTGGGCACCGTTATCACCTTTGTGGGCCTCAACAAGAGTTTCACCCAGCCTATCACCCAGGTGAGCAACCAGCTCAACTTCGTCATCACCGCTGCCGCCGGCGCTCAGCGTGTCTTTGACCTGATGGACCAGCAGCCGGAGAAGGACGAGGGTTATGTGGAGCTGGTGGACGCCAAGGAGAACGCCGACGGCTCCCTCTCCGAAGCCCCGGAGCGCACCAATGTCTGGGCCTGGAAGCACCCCCACAAGGCTGACGGCACCATCACCTACACCCGTCTGGAGGGCAGTGTGGTGCTGGAGGGGGTGGACTTTGGCTACACGCCGGACAAGATGGTCCTCCACGACATCAGCCTCTGGGCCAAGCCGGGCCAGAAAATCGCCTTTGTGGGGGCCACCGGCGCGGGCAAAACCACCATCACCAACCTCATCAACCGCTTTTATGACATCGCGGACGGCAAAATCCGCTACGACGGCATCAACATCAACAAGATTAAAAAGCCGGATTTGCGCCGCTCGCTGGGCATTGTGCTCCAGGACACCCACCTCTTCACCGGCACCGTGCTGGAAAATATCCGCTACGGCAATCTGAACGCCAGCGACGAGGAGTGCATGACAGCGGCCCGTCTGGCCAACGCAGATGGCTTCATCCGCCGCCTGCCCGAAGGGTACAACACCATGCTCACCGGCGACGGTGCCAACCTCTCCCAGGGCCAGCGGCAGCTCATCGCCATCGCCCGAGCCGCTGTGGCCGACCCGCCGGTGCTCATTCTGGACGAGGCCACCTCTTCCATCGATACCCGCACCGAAAAGCTGGTACAGGACGGCATGGACGCCCTGATGACCGGGCGGACCACCTTTGTCATCGCCCACCGGCTCTCCACGGTGCGCAACGCCGACTGCATCATGGTCATGGACCAGGGCCGCATCATCGAGCGGGGCACACACGATGAGCTCATTGCCAAAAAGGGCACCTACTACCACCTCTACACCGGCAATTTTGCCGAGGAACCGGCGTAATTATTTGGGATGGTACCCGCTCAAGGCGGGAAATGCGCAACCGGGCTAAAGTTCCGCTGCGGTGGGATTGCGCCAGTCCGGTGCCATTTGAACCGGGCTTTCCGCCTATAAAGAAAGTGTTGTACTGCTATGCAAGACAGGTGACTGTAAAAACTGAAGGCTGGCCTTCGAGGGTATCGGAGAGGGGAACGAAACGTTCCCCTCTCCAAACTTGATCTTGACAATATCGAATATCGAGATTATACTGAAACCAGAAAATATCGATATTCGACAAAAGCGGAGAGGAGGGTGGTTTCCATGCCCCGCATGAAGTTTCAGACCCTGACCGAGCAGATGTACTACATTCTCCTGTGCCTGAGCCGGGAGTGCTGCGGCATGGACATTATGGACCGGGTGCCCGCTATGACCGGAGGCCGGGTGCAGGTGGGCTCTGGCACGCTGTACCATCTGCTGGAAGAATTCGTGGAGGCCGGTATGATTCGGGAGACCAAGGCGGAGGGCCGGCGGCGCAGCTACATCCTCACCGACCAGGGGCGGGACCGGCTGCACGCCGAGTACCGGCGCATCTGCGCTCAAGCGGAGGACTACCGGCGTATCTTTGGAGAGGAGGCGTTCCAATGAAAGACCGCAAGTGGGATTTTATCCCCTTTTCCTTCTACGACCGTACCGGCATGGCCGCCCATCTGGAAAATCGGGCAGCGCAGGGCTGGATGCTGGAGAGAATCAGCCCCTTTGGGTGGTTTTACCGGCGCATTTCCCCCGCCCAGCTCCACTTCACGGTGACCTACAACCACCGTATGTCTGAGTTCGCCCCCGGCCCCACCGAGGAGGAGCAGACCTATCAGGACTTCTGTACCCACGGCGGCTGGCAGTTTGTGACCCAATCGGGGAAGATGTCCTTCTTTTCCAGCGCGGAACCGGACCCGGTACCCATTGAAACCGACCCTATCCTGGAGCTCAAGCACATCGGCCGGGCCATGCGGCCCATTGTCATCTTGCTCTTCTTCTGGCTGTTGATTGGCTTTTGGATGGGCGGCTCCTGGTGCTATTCCCTCATAAACCACCCCATCGATTTGCTGGCCAACTCCCTGAATTTCGCCACCGGCCTCTGGTGGCTGGGCCTCTTTCTGTACAGCGCGGCGGACCTCTGGAGCTACTTTCACTGGCGGCATAAGACCAAACAGGCGGCTCAACTGGGGGAATTTGTCCCCACACGGGGCCACCACCGGCTGTTGCTGGGTGTGGTGGCTCTGGTGGCGGCCAGTCTGCTCTACTGGCTGCTGACGGATCAAACCTCCGGGATGCGGATGATGACACTCGCCTGGCTGGCCATCTATCTTGTGCTGCTCCTGGCGGTCCAGGGGACCAAGCAGTTCCTGAAACGGCGGGGCGCCCCCACCGGCGTCAATCGGGCGGTGACGCTGAGCGTAGATGTGATTTTGGCTTTTGTGCTGTGCGGTGTGGTGTTCTTCTTTCTGCTCCACACAGTCCGCACCGGGATATCCTCCCCGGAGTTGGATGCACAACCACCCCTGTCCATCGAAGCGCTGGCGGGCGGCAACCAAGAGGACTACATCCACAGCGTCCGCCGGGAGGAGTCGGTGTTTCTAGCCCGGCTCACCGTCCAGCAGTTCACCAACTGGCACCAATCCACCAAAGCGTCTTCCCTGGACTATACTCTTTTGGATATAAAAGTGCCGTTTCTCTACTCTCTGTGCCTGGATGACATGCTCCAAGCGCAGAATACCGGCCCATCGGACTACACCTATGTGACAACCGCCCCCACCCCCTGGGGGGCGGAGGCGGCGTATCAATTGACCTTGGACGGGGAGGCATTGGATCGCTATTTGCTGTGCTGGCCGGAGCGGATGGTGTCTCTGGATTTCAACTGGATACCCACAGCGGAGCAGATGGCCCAGGTGGGGGCGGCCTTCAACCCAGCTCACGCCCCAGATACAGCGGAATGACGTTGATGACCGGCTCTTCGTAGGGGTGGACCGCCCGCACCGCGGCCACTGCTCTGGGGGCCAAGTCCAGGGGGAGGGTCACTTCCACCTTGAGCTCGGTCTCCCGGCTCAGCTCTCCCGGCTGGCCCAGATAGGGGCTCGTTCCCGCCAGAGGACGCCAGCAGCCGGTCACCGGCCCGTAGGAGAGACAGTGGTCATACTGCCCGATGTGCCCGGCGTCCACTGAGGCCAAGGCCTCCTGCACCGCCTCCAGGCAGTCCGGCGGGAGAAACACCTCCAGCTTGCAGTAGGTACACGGCTTCATCGCGCGCTCTTCGTCACGGCGGCGGCCAGCGCGTCCCGGTCTGCCTGGTCTGGGTGGCTCAACGCCCCATCAAAATTCTCCAGCATGGCGGTGCGGCGGGGGCTCTCTTCCATGGTCTCGTAGCGCGCCCGAACCGCCTGGGGCATCTTCCCCTGGCACATGTAGCGCCCAACCAGTGTCCCGCGCTCCCCCAGATGGGCCTGCACCCGGTCCAGAATCTGGTCAAAATAGGCCGGTGCGCCGCCAAAACCGGCGGTGCCGAAGAGAAAGACCTGCTGGTCGGTGACCTGCTCCAAAAAGTCGGCCACCTCCTGGCTGCATGTCCCCTTGTCTGTCCAGAAGCCCACATAGATCCGCTGGGCCTCCAGCGCTTTGGGAGCGGGCTCGCCGCAGTAGAGGCACTCCTCCGCCGGCAGGGCGGCCTGAATGGTTTCCGCCAGAAGCCGGGTATTTCCGGTGCGGCTGGCATAGACAATGGCATAGCTCATGGCTGTTCCTTCCTTTCATAAATACAGTGGGTGCCCTGGTGCGCCATCAGACCGCCCAGACACGCCTTGTTGCAGCGTACACAGCGTTTTAGCTCTTTGGTCCGCCCGGAAAAGACCTTGTTGGGCCACTCCGGATCTGCGATCAGCTGGCGGCTCATGGCGGCGCAGTCAATCCGCCCCGCTTGGAGCTGTTCCTCGATGAAATTTGGGTCGTTGAGCCCGCCCACCCCGCACAGAGAACACTTGGTGAGGGGGCGCACCGCGTCACAGAAGGACAGGAAGCAGCCCGGCTGGCCAAAGACCGGGTGGTTGGCGGGGGGAATGGTGTCGGTGAGATCGGAGTGGTTGGCCAGAGCCACATGGAAGCTGGTCACTCCCGCGGCCTCCAGAAGGGGGACAAAGATGGGCAGCTCCTCCTTCAAAATCCCAGCGTTGCCATAGTGGGGATTTTCCTGCCGCACCGCCAGCTTGTAGTCGATGGGGACCTCCGGCAGACAGCGGCGCACCGCCTCCACCGCCTCCACCGCGAAGCGGGCCCGGTTCTCCGCGCTTCCGCCGTACTCGTCAGTGCGGTGGTTGAACACGGCGGAGCTGAAACTGCCGCACATCCGGTCCCCGTGAATCTGAATGAGGTCAAAGCCCGCCTCCATAGCCCGCTCCGCCGCCGGGCCAAAGGAGGCGGTGATCTCTTTTACCTTGTGCACCGGCAGGCGGGTGATGTAGGGCCCCACCGCCTCATTGAGCTTCTTTCGCATCTCATCCGGCGTCATCTGATGGGTGAGCATACCAGGGACGCATTTCAAAATGGCCCCAAAATCCGAGTCGGACTGGTGGAGCTGGGCGCAGAGCTTACAGCCGTGGGCGTGGACCGCGTTGGCCAGGCTCTGATAGTGCTCAAAGCCCTTCTTGCTGAAGAGGGACGTCCCAAAGCCGTGCTTGCCCACCGGCACATCGCCCACAATGATCAGGGCGCAGCCGCCGGCGGCTACCCGCTCGAAAAAGGAAATCTGTTCTTCCTCGGACATCCCCAGAGTGGTGGGGGCAAAAATCACGCGGTTTTTCAATGTCAGCCCGCCGTAATCCACGGGGCTGCTTAACAGGTCGTACATAGTGAATCCTTCGCTTCCTTTTGTATCGCTTTGGACAGGAGAGAGAGGAGCTGCGCCTGTTCCTCGTCACTCAGCGCCCCCAGAACCTCCCGGTCCCAGTCAAAAAACACCTGATGGCTCACCTGAAAGGCCTCCTCCCCGGTCTCGCTCAGATTGAGACGGTAGGAGCGGCCCGACTTGGTGCGGGTGAGAAATCCCTCCTCCACCAGCCGGGTGATGCTGCGCTGGGAGTAGCCCCAGTCCAGCTTCAAATCCTGGGTGAGCTGTGCCTGGGTACAGCCGGGGTGCTTGCCCACATAGATAACCAGAAACAGCGAGCCAAAGTGGAGACCCAGCGTTTGCAGGCGCCGGGTGGTGTAGGACGTAAAGGCACGGTGCAGCACCGTGGCGTAATAAGCCAATGTGTGAAACATAAAGACGCTCCCTTCTTCTCTTGACTAAGTCAAGTATAACATATAACTTGACAAAGTCAAGTATCATTTGAAAAAAACAGCTCCCCAATTCCATGCCACGGAACTGGGGAGCTGTTTTGCATGCACTTATTTCTCGGCGTAGAGGGGATATTTCTCCGTAATGGAGGCCACAGCCGCCCGGATTTCGTCCGCTTTCCGCTCGAAATCGGTGGCAGTCTGCCAAATGAGCTGGCCCAGCAGGGTCATGTCCTCCTCCTTCAGGCCGCGGGTAGTGGCGGCGGGGGTGCCGATGCGCACGCCGCTGGTGACAAAGGGCTTCTCCGGGTCGTTGGGGATGGCGTTTTTGTTCACCGTGATATACACCTCGTCCAGACGGTGCTCCATCTCCTTGCCGGTCACCCCGGCCTTGCGCAGATCCACCAGCATCATATGGTTATCCGTCCCGCCGGACACCAGATCAAAGCCAGCCTGGACCAGGGACTCCGCCAGCGCCTTGGCGTTGTTGATCACCTGCTGCTGATAGGTCTTGAACTCCGGCCGGGCCGCCTCGCCCAGCGCCACCGCCTTGGCGGCGATGACATGCTCCAGCGGACCGCCCTGGCTGCCGGGGAAGATGGCCGAGTCAATCTTCTTGGCCAGCTCCTCCTTGCAGAGAATCATGCCGCCCCGGGGACCACGGAGGGTCTTGTGGGTGGTGGTGGTCACCACATCGGCGTAAGGCACCGGCGAGGGGTGGAGGCCTGCGGCGATGAGGCCCGCCACATGGGCCATGTCCACCATGAGATAGGCGCCCACCTCATGGGCGATGTCGGCAAAGACGGCGTAGTCAATGAAGCGGGGGTAGGCCGAGGCCCCAGCGATGATCATGCGGGGGTGGTGCTTCCGGGCCAAATCCCGCACATTGTCGTAGTCAATATAGCCCTGCTCGTTGAGGCCATAGGAGACGATGTTGTAATTCTTGCCCGAGAAATTGACAGGGCTGCCGTGGGTGAGGTGGCCGCCGTTGCCCAAATCCATCCCCAGCACGGTGTCGCCCACATTGCACAGGGCCTGGTACACCGCATAGTTGGCGTTGGCGCCGCTGTGAGGCTGCACATTGGCGTGGTCCGCCCCAAAGAGCTTGCAGGCCCGGTCCCGGGCCAGGTTCTCCACTACGTCCACACACTGGCAGCCGCCGTAATAGCGCTTGCCGGGGTAGCCCTCGGCATACTTGTTGGTCAGTACCGAGCCCATCGCGGCCAAAACCGCCTCGCTGACGAAGTTCTCCGAGGCAATGAGCTCAATGTTCCGGCGCTGCCGGTTGAACTCCTCCCGGATGGCCTGTCCCACCTCGGGGTCGCACGCCACAATATAGTCCATCAATTCCTTTACCATGGTCGTCTCCTCCTAATCCGAATCTCCCCCGGCATACTGCCGCGTTTTCTGCTCTGTTGTCCTAGATTATAGCCGACACATTCCAAAAATACAACCCCCGTATTTTTGCGCCCCCTCTCGTTTTTCCTCGCATGCTGTGGTAAAATGGGGACACCAATCCAACGAGGTGATGCTATGAAATCCGAAACTCAGGTCCGCTCCATTGTGGAAGAGCTCAAGCGGCTCTACCCGGAGGGACTGTGTTCGCTGCAATATCCAAAGCCCTATGAGCTGCTCTTCTCCGTCCGTCTGGCCGCCCAGTGCACGGACGAGCGGGTAAACCAGGTCACCCCGGCCCTCTTTGCCCGCTTTCCCACTTTGGAATCTCTGGCGGAGGCGGATGTATCCGAGGTGGAGACCTACATCCACTCCACCGGCTTTTTCCGGGCCAAGGCCCGGGACATCGTGGCCGCCTCCCAGATGCTGGTGCAGCAGTACGGCGGAAAGGTGCCGGACACCATGGAGGAACTTCTGAAACTCCCCGGTGTGGGGCGCAAGACCGCCAATCTCATTCTGGGCGATGTGTACCACACCCCCGGCGTAGTAGTGGCGGACACCCACTGTATCCGCATCACCGGACGTCTGGGCCTCACCGACGGCACCAAGGACCCGGTGAAGGTGGAGACACAGCTCCGGGCGGTCCTCCCCCCGGAGGAGTCCAACGACTTCTGTCACCGGATGGTCCTCCACGGCCGGGCAGTGTGCATGGCCCGCAAGCCCAACTGCGCCAACTGCACCCTGCGGCCCTGGTGCGATTTCTACCAGCCGACGGAGTAACTTAGTTCCAGGGCGTTCCCCCGTCCGGCCCCTTGGGCAGCTCCGGCAGCAGCTCCAGCTCCCGGTAGGCGGCGGCGGTCCACGCCTCAAACTCGGAAGTCTCCCGGGCCTTGCGAATGTGCTTGGCGTGCTTCTCCCCGCCCCGGAAGAGGTGGATGTGGTAGTACCAAATCTCCTTCATGCGCAGCATGGCGTTTCTCCGGCTGCCGAAGGCCTCGGTATAGGCGTCGTAGAGGGTGCGGTGGAAGGTTTCCAGCTCTGCCGCTGTGGCCGGGGGTCCCCCCTGCCATTTGCGGATGAGGGCTGGGTCGGCCACCAGGGCCCGGCCCCACATGAGGGCCTCTACCTGGGGATAGGATTGCTCCACCCGCCGCCCATCCTCCACGGTACACAAATCCCCGTTGTAGCACAGGGGCGCGTTGCAGTGCTCCGCCGCCTGAGCAAAGGCCGCCGGACGCACCGGCAGGCGGTACAAATCCCGCTGCACCCGGGGGTGGATGGTCAGCTCCTTCACCGGATAGCGGTTGTAGAGCGCCAGAAGAGCGGGAAATTCCCCCTCGTCCCTCATCCCCAGGCGGGTTTTGATGGAGATGGCGATGGGGAGATTGGCGGAGAAGATGGTGTCCAGAAAGCGCTCCAGCTCCTCCGGGTAGGCCAGAAAGCCCGCCCCCTTCCCCTTGGCCGTCACGGTCCCCGAGGGACAGCCCAGATTGAGGTTCACTTCCCCATACCCCATGGCGGCCAGTTCCCCCGCCGCCCAGAGAAAGTCCTCCGCCCGGCGGGTGAGCAGCTGAGGCACAACCGGCACCCCGTTGTTGTGCTCCGGGCAGATGTCCGCCTTTTCCCGGCGGGTGAAGGCGTGGCCCTGACTGGGGGAGACAAAGGGCATATAGTAGCCGTCCACCCCCGGAAAAAAGCGGTGGTGGATGTTTCGGTGGAGATAGCTGGTGATCCCCTCCATGGGGGCAAAATAACAGCGCATGGTCATCCGTCCTGTTCCATTGAAGTGCCGTCTATTGTACCACAGCATTCCGCCGCCGGAAAGAGGCGCGGAGAAAAAGGAGGAATCGCGTGTGCTTGATTTGGCGGGGCGGGAGCGCAAAGAAAAGGCAAACAGAAAACGCATTTTCAAACTCATTGAGCAAATTCCAGAGGGTATTCCAAATGGCTGGGAAAGCAGGACGCTTGCAGTTGGCGGACTGATGTATGTCGGATTTTCGGAACTCCATCCCGAACAGCTGATCTGCATTTCTTCACAGGGTCAAAGTCTCATTGACTGCACAACCGGAAAGAAGCGGTATGTGGAAGAATGGTTCGATGAAGACAATCTGACTGCATATACAGACGGACCGGAGAGCGAAGAAGTGCATATCGCCGGTATAGAAGGCGGTGGTCTGCGGCATTTTTCCAAAGAAGGAAACGGATTAGAGCAAATCGCTCCCATCTGGCCAACGGAACAGGTCATTTTTATGCCGAGCGGCTGCTCCTGGTGGAACGCCCCAAAGGATTGCCATATTGTATTTGACGGCTATGAGATCAGAGCATATGGTTTTAACAAAAGCGGAGATTTCTTTCTCATTGCTACATCCAGTGAACTCATTCTTTTCCAAAAACGACAGTAGTCCATCTGGAGCTGGAGTACGGCTATGAGATTACCCCTCCGGCGGACCGCTTTGAGGAATATATCCGGGGACTGGTGGACGAGGAAGCATTGGAGACACAAAACCGCTGAGGAATGGAAATGGAAACTAAGAAGATACCGCTGTTCAGGCCGGTGGGGATACAAGAGCTGCAAAAAATCTGCGCTTTGGGGTGGAATGCTTTTCCCCCCAGGCTACCGGAACAGCCCATTTTTTATCCAGTGACCAACCGGGAGTATGCCATACAGATTGCAAGGGATTGGAATACCAAGGATTCCCATTCGGGCTATTGTGGGTTTGTCACATCGTTTTCTGTGGATGCTGGGTATCTCCAGCAGTTCCAAGCACAGCAAGTGGGCGCTCGGGTGCATCAGGAGTACTGGATTCCATCCGAACATCTGGAAGAGTTCAACCGCCATATCATCGGCGGCATCCAAATCGACACCGCTTTTTATGGCGTCCGCTATGTTGGAACCAGATTTGAAATCCCCAGAGATATAGCTGCCCTCAAAGCCGCCCTGGGCCGATAAACCAACAAGGAGGTTGTTGTTATGGAGGAGGAAAAGCTGGAACAGCTCCAGCAGTGGATTGACGAGAGCCGCCGCATTGTCTTTTTTGGCGGGGCGGGTGTGTCCACCGAGAGTGGAATTCCCGACTTCCGCAGCGTGGACGGGCTGTACAACCAGCAGTACGCCTATCCCCCCGAAACCATTTTGAGCCATAGCTTTTTTGAGCGCAACCCGGAGGAGTTTTACCGCTTCTATCACAACAAGATGCTCTTCCCTGACGCCCAGCCCAACGCCGCCCACCGGAAACTGGCGGAGCTGGAGGCGGCGGGAAAGCTGACGGCGGTGGTCACCCAGAACATTGACGGCCTCCACCAGGCCGCCGGCAGTGTCCGGGTCTACGAGCTCCACGGCTCTATCCACCGCAACCACTGCATGAAGTGTGGGCAGTTCTATGACCTCGCCTTTGTGATGGAAGCCCAGGGGGTCCCCCGCTGTCCGGTGTGCGGCGGCCTTATCAAGCCCGATGTAGTCCTCTACGAGGAACCTCTGGACCAAAAGACCATGATGGGGGCGCTGCGGGCCATTCAGGAGGCCGATCTGCTCATCATTGGCGGCACCTCCCTGGCGGTTTACCCGGCGGCGGGGCTCATTCAGTACTATGAGGGTAAGCGTCTGGTGCTCATCAACAAGAGCCCCACCCCCTACGACAGCCAAGCGGATTTGCTCATCGCCGCCCCCATCGGGGCGCTGATGGAGCGGATTCAGGTCCGCTAATGCCAACAAACAGGAGGTGTTTCCCATGGAATTAGGCTATGATTCCTTCTCCTCCGAGCTGCCGGAGGACTGTCTGGAACTGCTCTTCCAGCTGGGGAAGGAAAAAGGGGTGGACCCCCTTGCCAGCATCGAGAGTGAGGACTACTTCTGCAAGCTGTGCGCATCCTATTCCGGCCCGGCGGAAGGGCGGGCGGCCTTTTTCCAAACGGCCATCGAGCGGGATTTCAAGGTCATGAAGGAAGCCCCTGTCTGGATTCAGGGCAGCGAATGGCCGTTTTACCGGGGCAAGCCCATGATGTTTGTGGGCCAGCTGGACACGGTTGTCCACTGGGACGGCATAGCGTCCACCGTGTCCTTCTACGTCTTTTGGGACTGGGAAAGCGGAAAAGTCCAGACCATCACACAATGTGACTGACGGTGAGGAAACCCTGTCCCCGGCCAGCTAGCCTGGGAATCGTGTTAATTGCCGTGAGCGTACGGGGTTTTGTGCTGGCACTGGAAACAAAATGATTTGGGGCGTGAATGATATGGAACGGAAAGACTGGCGCTTTTGCTCGCAGGAGGATGAGACCATCTCCCTGCACGACTGCGTCATGGATGGTGTGAACTGGGCGGAATCTGGTATCTGGCTCTCGTTTGAGAACGGATTCAATGTGACAAAGGACAATTCCCTGAACCCCACCGGACGCCACCGGCTCACTGGAAAAGCGGCTGTCTTTTTGAGCAACGGCGTCTACCTGGAAGGCGCCTGGAACCGGAACTGCACTATGCAGACGCCCAGTGACCCTGAGCCGATCCTGTTGCAGGAGACCCCAATCCCACAGGAACAGTTTGCAGACTGGTCGCCGGAGGTGCTGGACTTCACCTGGGAGCCAGAGAACCAGCGGTTTTCCATAGACGCAGTTGACCACATTGGGTTTTGCGAGATCAATTTCTCCTGCACAGAACTCTGGTTCTGCTGGAACGAACTGCCGGAGGATGCATGGTTTCAGG